>MEZY01000039.1:1170-8144 GCA_001776195.1 Candidatus Berkelbacteria bacterium RIFOXYA2_FULL_43_10 | reverse complement strand
CGGCGTGGCATTTGTCGATGCCATAGCAGAATTAAATAACATTCCTACTTCCGGTGACGAGGAAATCGGCGTTGAGATTGTGAAAAAAGCACTGGAAATGCCGATGCGCCAAATAGCAGAAAATGCCGGCGTTGACGGCGCGGTTGTGATAGAAAATGTTCGCAAGATGAAACCGGGCGAAGGTTTCGATGCCGCAAATCACAAGTACGGAAATATGGTTGAATTCGGGATCGTTGATCCGGCAAAAGTTTCTCGCTCTGCGATCCAAAACGCTTCATCCGTTGCCGTTTTGGTCTTGACTACAGAAGCGCTTGTTGCCGATAAACCGGAGAAAAATCCGGCTCCGGCAATGCCACAAATGCCAGGCGGAGGAATGGACTACTAAGATAGTTAAAAACTCAAAGCTAAAAAGTAAAAATTAAGGTAACTATTAAGCGAAAAAGTCACCAACTCGGTGGCTTTTTCGAATCTTATAAAGATCTCCAGACGAGATTAAAAAATAATTTCATTGTATCCGACAAGATCTTATTGCGGATTATCGTCGTTTGAATTTCGGTACCGTAAGAGATAAAACCGATATTACTCCCGAAAACAATGATTGAACTCTTTAATTTAAGGTCATCGGGCAGTATTTTTACTTCTCGGAAATCGTTTTCCCCTTGTCTCTCTATTTTTTCAGAAAAACCGGATCTGTCGGCAATTATATAGGACTTTGTCTCTCTCATTCTTTTGCGTCGATGGGTAATACGGCGAAAATATTCTGTCTCGGTTACTATTTTACTGAATGGAAAATCGGTGGCAGTCAACCAAAATGAATCTTTTTTGGTACATAAGACATCCTCAACTAATGACCAGGCACCCAACTTGCCCCGGCTCACGCTTGTTACAGCCGTTCCTGAATAGGTAGCGATATTTTCTTCTAGCTCCCCAACAATCTTTTTTATTGATTTTTCATTCTCTTTCGCTTCCCTGATATCAAATCGCGCTTTATCTATCAAGGCTGTCGGATTGATGATGTGATAAATAGTTTTCCCCGACGGTGATTTTGCCTCAACGATATATCCTTTTTGCACTAAATTACTAATAGTGTGATAAACAGAAGTGCGGGGAATGCGCGTATAGTTTGATATCTCGGTAGCGCCGAACCCGTTGTTTTTAAGCACACAGTTAAAAACCGCCGTTTCTTTCTTATCTAAACCTAATTTGTAGGATAAAGTGTTTACCATAAACGTCAACAAAGATCATTTTATCATAGCTAACAATATAGAATATACACTATATTCTGTTGCGGTGTCAAGAATATACACATCAGTTCTTCTTATGGTTAAAATGATTGCGTGTCGGTAGCGACAACGAAACGGAGGACAGCCACAATGAATGTGGGCGAGCTTGAGTGTTACGGCCCCGGGGCGGTAGGGGTGAAGTGGGACCGGAGTGATTTCGAATCCCACTACGCAAGGATGGTGGAGATGGGCGTTGCTGATAGCCATCTCTATGCTGTATCGGCACAGATCTGGTGCGACCATCTGTCGGTGGTGTGTCGGATACCGACTACTGGTCCCGAGTACCTGGGACGGGTCGTACCGCACATCAACCAAGCAGAGATGGTGGTCTTCATCAACCAGGCCGCAAACGCCGGAGTGTCGGTGAACTACCCCGGGCACTATGCAGTACGGCGCGAGACTCACCACGCCAAGGTGCATGGTGTTGCGGGCCGAGAGATCGCCATGGACGATCCGCCCGAGCACTTCACTTTCCGGGTGGAGATCCAGCAGGTGGGAGAACCGCTCCGGTTCAAGATGCATGACGGACTGTGTGGTCTCGCAATCGAGTTGCGCTACGAGATCTACTGGATGGACTGCCCGACCGAAGTGCTCGTCTACACTGAAGACTTGCAGGGCGTGGTCAAGCCCCTACCAGAATGAGCTACCGAATGCGAATCGCGAATCTCTTCGAGGGACATCGGAGAGATTCTGCGTTTATAGAACTATTATAACTTTACAACTTTACGACCCACGCGATTCACTTTTTTGTCATTCCCGCGTAGGCGGGAATCCCTGCCTTGCCGGCAGACAGGTACTATTAGTGGATCCCCGTTTCCACGGGGATGACATCAGGTGCGTAAGTCGTAAACTTGGTAGACTTTATAAACTCTCGAACTATTTACGCAGTTTGAGTTTCGGCTAGAACAGAGGCCTTTATCGTTTCAAAATCATCTTCGACTACAATCTTGTCTTTGTCGAAATCGATGATTGCGGCGCGGGAGATTATGCGAACGGAGATCAAATATTTAATATAAATACTAACAAGAGCGCATGCGCTACTCTCGACGGTGTAGTCGAAAACGCGACCGAGGTATTTGCCGGATTTGGTGACGACTTTTTGCCCGACCCCTTTGGCGTTGCCCTTGAGCGCTTCTGTGATTCTGACATTTTCTTTTATCTCCGATATCGAATCCTCGTTTTGGACTATGACCGCTTCTTTGGCGATCTCTACGATATCATCCGAGGTCACAACTTTGCGCACCGGAAGCAGAGGATAGATTTTGACTGTGGCGGCTAAAATATTGAGATTGCTCTTTTGCAAAACCAGCTCCTCGACAATACCAAGACGCGATTGATTTTTGATCTCAATCACAGGGGAGTGGATAATTTGCGAGTACTTGATGATCATGTCCCTCCGTCTATCGTTCTACGGTAACGAAGCCCGTGTTATCAATACTCAATAACCAAGATACAATCACCAGTTAATAACCAATTACTAATAACCAGACAAGACATCATTTGTATATATTGGAATTTGAATATTGGATATTGTAGCTTAACTGATTATTGATGATTGGTTATTGGTGATTTATGAAATAACGGGCATCGTAGCCGATTAACGACTACCCGCGTTCAACATAACTTCCGTCTCTAGTATCTACCACTATTGTATCACCTTCTTTGATGAAAATGGGGGCGTCGATCTCGGTACCGGTGTCTAGTACAATTTTTTTGGTTATTGCTCCAGCACTGTTGCCTTTGACTGCCGGAGGAGCGGAAGTAACCCCGAACTTCATCTTAATCGGAAGGTCAATATTTATCGGGGTATCGCTGAAGTAAATGATATCAACCGGAGTATTTTCGACCAGAAACTTTTTCTCCTCGCCGATTTGTGAAAGGGGGAGGGAGAATTGATCAAAAGTGGTTGCGTCCATAAAATAGGCATTTGCTTCATCGGCGTAGAGATAAGTCGCGCTTTTGCGAACGAGATCGGCAGACTCGAATTTCTCCGCACCTTGGAAAGTTTTAGAGAGTGTGGCACCGGTTTTTAGATTCTTAATCTTAACTTTAACCACCGAGCCGCCGCGCCCCATCTTGCTTTGAGAGTAACTCAAAACCGTATAAGGGTCGCCTTCATATATAAACTTAGTCCCGTTTTTTAGATCGGTGATGCCTAGCATCTTATAAGGTAGAAACAACATTGACTCGATAACACTGACAGACCACTGACTGGTTTATTACATAAGTTAAATTCTCAGTGCTTATTCAGCGTCAATAATCAGTGTGGTTTCTTCAAATTATGAAATTAGCCGGCTACGAATGGCAGGAGAGCCAGGTGCCTAGCGTGTTTGATAGCTTTTGTTAGCCAACGCTGGTGTTTGGCGCAGGCACCGCTGCGCGAGCCCGGTTGAATTTTATTCCAGCGGTCCAAAAAACGGCTCAAGGTAGCGACATCTTTGTAGTCGATCTCCTCGACCTTATTTTTGCAAAATTGGCATTTTTTATTGACTCTAATTTCTACTCTTTTTTTGTACATATTTTTCCAATGAAATTCGTACGCGGATCTTTAACGCGGATAGACGCGGATTATCCGTGCAAATCCGTGTAGAGGATCCGAGTTGGAATTTCAATTATTTATTAGAATGGAATTTCTTCTATATCTATCTCTTCTTCTTTGACTTTGTCCTTTGACTCGTCTTTGGCGATGTTTTTTATCGGATTCTCGGAAGTTTCAGGCATCTCGGCCGAACCGGAGGGAGCGCTGCCGCTTCTTGATCCTAGAACGATAATGTTATCGCCGACGATTTCTGTCTTATATCGCTTGACTCCATCTTGACCTTCCCAGCTTCTTGTTTGCAATCTTCCTTCGACAAATGCCGGACCGCCTTTCTTTAACATCGGCGAGACTGTTTCCGCAAGTTTGCCCCAAACCACAATATCATGATACTCGGTGGCGTCTTGCTGTACCCCGTCAGCCCCCGTCCAGCGTCTATTGGTAGCGACGGTGAAAGATGCCACGGCATGGCCGTTTGGCGTGTAGCGCATCTCTGCGTCCTTGGTCAAATTTCCCAACACTTGTGCTCGGTTTAAATTCAACATTTTTACCTCCGTAAAAATTATCTAAGGTAATTACCACATAGATACTTTCATAGATACCACAGATGCTATCTATGATAATCTATGTACCGATCTATGTAGTAACATCAACTGTATTATAGCTCGTCGCCAAGAATATCATCCAACTCTTTGTCAAGCTTGGTTAAGCGATCGGCGGCTTCCTCGGTTGTTTCTTTTTTCTCAACTTTTTTCACGACTTTCTTTTTTGCCGGCGTTTTCAGTTCCTCTTCGTCCTTATCAATTATTTTGGCTACGGCCACTGGCTTTTTCGGCTTTTCTGTTTTCTCCACTGCTTTTTCTGACTCAATGTCAGTTTTAGCTTCTACTTTTGCGTCAACCTCATCTTTTGATTCGCCCTCGACTTTTTTCTTAATATCTGTTGAACTTTCTTCATTTGTGTCTATTTGTGGACTAGATTCGCCCGCCTGCCGGTCGGGCAGGTGTCGGTTGGGATCATCTTTGTTTGCCTCTTCTGCATCTTCTCCCTTCTCTCTTTTCGCCATCAAATCTCTGCTCTCTTCTGTCTCTCCCTCGACAACTTCGAAGCTTTTTTCAGATCCCGCTGCTTCCTCAATATCTTCCGTTGCTGCGATCTCATCAGCAGTCAGCTCGAGCTTTTCTTTGCCGAAATCTTTGACTATCAGAAGATGACGGATCACCTCGGGGGAAACTTTGAGTTCGTGTTCAAGCTCTGAAAGATGTTCCGGTTCGAGTTCAAAATGAAGCATAATGTAGGTGGCGAATTGCTGTTTCTGGATATTGTAAGCCAATTTTCTTCGACCCCAATTGTCCTCTTTCAAAATTTTTCCACCAGAAATTGCGGCATTTACCTTGCCGCTGACTTTAGTAATATCCGAATCGGAAACAGAATCGGAAACTAAATACGTAAGTTCGTATTGTCGCATAAATCCTTTCTGGCGCCCTCTGTGCATCTCATAGTTGATGCGGGCTCCCCCAACAATTATGTTAGGAGAAATGGATTATTAATATCCCTTCACGAATGTACGAATCCATACTCGTCTTACGGTTACCTGCCCGAAGTTGCTACATAGTTGCAGGCGGGCGATGCCCGTTACGTTCGACGTTTGACGTTAATCGATACGGGCTTCGTTACCGGTAACCGATTATCGAACATATTTGTATATTCGTAAGGGGACATTGGGCTGAAGCCGCCGTGAATTTCCCAGAAACCCTCGTTTCCCTCGGCGGAAAATTCACGGCGTCTTATCTGTCGCCGATAAGCATTTACAATTTAGCAAATTTCTTGAGCTGTGTCAAGAGTGGTGTTGATGATGAGCAATAACTGATTGCATTACCTCATCAATCGTTTTTCCTTTAAGTAATGCTACGGAGGCGGCAAGATACGGATAAGGATCATCTTTTCTAGAATGAAGATTCGTTTTTTGCAAAGTGCTGGAGATAGATTTAATGTTATTAACACACTCAGCGACTCCTTGAGTTAAATGGTTTTTGGCAGAGTTAAAGCCCATGCCTTTGCCAACCATATGCCCCAAAGCGAAATTCCTGCTCGTATCATTTTGGCAGAGCATCAGGTCTGCTTCAATCATACGATATGCCTTCGACCCGATATCGTGGATTTCTTTTGTCGCTCCTAGAGCGCGAGCGATCAATTTCGTCTCTTGGCTAATAGCGGAAAAAGTTATTGCGATTGACGAAATTGGAGGCTTTCTTCCAGATTTGTTTTCGAAGTAGCCGTAAACAAAACCTTGTTCGAAAGACGCTATTGTTCGCAGAGTGTTGTGAATGTTGACACCGCGGATATCTGTACATGTATCCACCCATAGATTACTTCCGCGGAATAGATTGGCATATTTTTTAGCAACGTTCTCATCACTTCGATTATAAATTACCATCATACCGGCAGGTGAGCCGTTAGCGATATCCTTTGCGAAAGCGGCTCCGGTGAACTGGAGGACAGGTGTATGGGGAAATTTCTTTTTAGCTATTTCTTCGGGAGAAATCAGCCCTGGAAGCATTCCCTTTTGAATTAACACCAACGGGGTATTGGTACGATGTTTCAAGTGTCCTAGAGTAGGTATAATTCCTTGCATTGAAGATGAAATTATTACAAAGTCAAAAAAAGACGAGTCGATTTTTCCAGTCGAAACAAGTGAGATACTATCTGGGAACCGATGTTTAGATAGGTAAGGATATCGATCACTTTTACCAAGTTTTTGCCATCGTTTGATAAGTTGTTTATCAATATCCCACAATGTGATTTGATGTCCAAGTCTAGAAAGAATTAACGCCAGCGAAGTGCCGAACCCCCCAGCTCCCATGATTGCAATTTTTTTCATAGTTACATAATACCAGAAAATTGTGAGTCTAAACGAGACGCCCCCCAACCGGTAGGGTTGAGGGGCGCTACGGTCTTGCCTACTCCGCACCTTTCTGCAGGGCGGAGTAGATGGCCGGCTCGGAGAGTGGAGATGTCACGATCTTGATGCCGAGCTTCTCGCACTGCTCGGCAAAGAAAGCGACGCTCTCCGACTTGATCCTTGCTCCCAGCGATGCGTGCTCGAACTTCTCTGTCGCGGCCAAGACGAAGCCTTGAGCGAGGCAAGCGGGGAG
>MEZY01000039.1:0-1078 GCA_001776195.1 Candidatus Berkelbacteria bacterium RIFOXYA2_FULL_43_10 | reverse complement strand
AGCTTCTGGCTCCTCATCTTTACCCTGTCGCTCCCGCGCCAGCGCTATCACCTGCTTGGCCTTACCCTCGAGTGCTTTCACCACACCATACCCGATCAAACCCTTCGCCCCGACAGTAGCAATGACAGCGTCACTGACGGAGATCGGACACTCACGCCGGATCACTTCGAGCGTTGTCGCGATGGTGTTGGCCGCGCCGTTGTCGATGGTGATGGTGAGCTTACGCTCCTCACGCCACTTCTGAAGCTGGGTTCCCCCTCCGGCGTAGGAGGAGAGAAGCGCGCCAAGTGTCAGGACGCTGGCACCGCGCCGCTGGGCTAGCACAGCGGCGCTCTTGAGCAGGCCATCTAGAAGCTCCCGATTGGCAGGGTTCTGAATCTGGTCTGGGAGTAGGGGTACTCCTATGGTCAGAACCCGTGCTCGTCTCCCGTCAGGTGTCTCGATACCGGTGATCTCACCGTACTCGAGATTGGGCCCCATAGCGATTATGCGCCGGACAGTGCGTTCAGAAAGGATGCCGGCGTCCATTAGCCAAGGGATCCAACTTGTGAGACGCGACTGGCGAAAGTCCTTGACGGTCAGAGGGTGAAAGACGAAGGCTGATACGATCTCATTGCTCTCGGACTTCTGACCGAACTTCGGCTCGATCCCGACGATTAGCCGGGTGATGTTGCGGAGATGGTTGTACAGAATCAGAACCATCACCGCACCGAAGACCAAGTGCCAACCGACTCCAAGGTGGAACGTGAAGGAGAGGAGGAAGATGCAAGCACTCGCAAGCATAGAGCCGAGCGAGACGAAGCGCGTCATAGCCAGTACTAGGAGGAAGATGAGCACTGCTAGCACAGCGATCATGGGCTGGAGGACCAGGAGGCCTCCCAGCGCAGTCGCCACCGACTTACCGCCAGAGAAGTTTCCCTCTTTCCAGAAGAAGTAGAGTGACTTTGCATGTCCTAGCACAGCGGCCAAGAGACAAACACCTCCCCAGACCGGTTCTGCGGTTTGGACGCAAACCCAGACGGGTAGGAGACCTTTCGGAGACCGTTCAAAATCGAGTGCGTAAAAACACTAATTATGC
>MEZY01000038.1:51617-89501 GCA_001776195.1 Candidatus Berkelbacteria bacterium RIFOXYA2_FULL_43_10 | reverse complement strand
GTTAAAGTACAAACAGATTTAAACAAAACCTATTTTTGATGGTTGCTTAAACCAGTTTGTAATTTATATTTCGTAATTCAAGGTAATAGTGTAAAAATCGTTAGCCAGTTCCGTGAATGTAAAAACCTATGCCTGATTTCTGTCATGCTGAATTTATTTCAGCATCTCGATCCTAGACACAATTGTTTTGGGATTCTGAAACAAGTTCAGAATGACACTGAAAGAGGCTTTTACATTCACGACCAGTTCTGTTGACTGGGCTGATATTTTTCTGTAAACTTAAAACAATGAGAAAGCATTTATGGTTTTTATTTGCATTCATACTCCTGATCGCCACTTTGGCGGTTTTTATTGATGTTCCAAAAAGCCCTCTCTGGGGTGAGAATATTAAGGCTGTGCTCGGCCTTGATCTCCAAGGTGGGACCGAACTTGTATATCAAGCAGATCTTTCTCAATCCGACAACAGGGTTAATGATCTCGACAATCTCAAAAGTGTCTTAAGAAATAGAATAGACGAGCTTGGCGTTGCCGAACCGACAGTCCAGACCATAGGCACCGACAGAATATTGATCGAACTTCCCGGAATTAAGGACATTGGGACAGCCATAAGCCGGATTGGGCAAACCTATGAACTGGTTTTTATGGTTGAGGGCGACGAAACAAATGGAGCACAGCTTAACGACTTCTACGAAGAGTACACTTATCCCGGTTTTTGGAAAGCAAGCGGTCTTACAGGGAGAAATTTGGTCCCCAGCAAAACCGATGTTTCCTTCAACAATTCTCAACAAAACGTTCAGTCGGAACCTGTGGTATCTATTACCTTTGATAATGCGGGAAGAGAAAAATTTGCCAATCTTACGAAAGATAATTTAAACAAACGCATCGCTATAGTTTTAGACAATAAAATTGTATCGGCGCCTACAGTTCAATCGGAGATAACTGACGGTAAGGCGATAATCACCGGCATGAAAGATCTGAAAGAAGCGCAGAACCTCTCGAGCCGCCTCAAAGAGGGGGCACTGCCGGTCTCCGCGAATTTAGTCGCTCAAAAGAATATAGGAGCCTCACTCGGCCAAGACAGCCTAAAAAACAGCATGGTGGCAGGTGTCGTCGGACTAATTGCTCTTTCGATTTTTATAATATTTTATTACCGTTTCTCCGGAGTTCTGGCTACTGTCGCACTCTCGATATATGCCCTGATCTCCCTCGCCATATTTAAAATCGTGCCAGTTACAATGAGTTTGGCCGGCATCGCAGGATTTATACTCTCGGTCGGTATGGCAGTCGATGCCAATGTTCTGATATTCGAGAGAATTAAGGAAGAGCTTCGCGGAGGCAAGGAGATTTTAGCCTCAATCGGCGATGGATTTACTCGTGCATGGCCATCTATCAGAGACTCGAATATATCATCGATAATAACCTGCGTAATTCTTTATATTTTCGGCTCCGGGGCCGTTAGGGGGTTCGCATTAACTTTAGGAATCGGCGTTATTGTCAGCCTGTTCACGGCAGTAACAGCCACGAGAACATTTATGATGTTAATTGGGCATACCGACAAAGCCAAATGGCTACGCGTCTGATTGGTTATTAGTCATTGGTTATTAGATTAATTCGTCATCCTTACATGTATAGAATTATTCGAAAAAGAAAATATTGGTATCTGCTTTCCGGCATCTTATTAGCTGCCTCGATTGTCGCTATTGCCGTTTTTGGTTTGAGAATCGGCATTGATTATATGGGCGGAGCGATCATCGATTACAGAAGTACAAATCCCGAAGCATCATCAATAATCGAGGGAGCAGTTAGGGATCAGGGGATAACCCAATATCAGATAAAGGGTGACGAAAACGGTGTTACATTGAGAACTGTCGATTTAAGCAATGAAACTCACAATAAAATCAATCAGGTAATTTCTGACAAAGCCCCAGATATAACTGAAAATAGTTACGATAATGTCGGTCCGACTGTAGGCAAAGACTTAACTAACAAATCTATCCTGGCTGTTATTATCGCATCCCTGGCAATTATCACTTACATTGCTTACTCTTTCAGAAAAGTACCCAAACCTTTAAGTTCTTGGAAATTCGGCCTCTTGGCGGTCGCTGCCCTGATCCATGATCTTGTAATCACTACCGGCTTCGTAGCCGTACTCGGCCACTTTTTTATTTGGATGGAGGTCGACGCGCTCTTTATCACTGCACTCCTCACCATATTGGGCTTCTCCGTCCATGATACTATTGTTATTTACGATCGCCTACGAGAGAACTTTATCAAAAACCCCAACCAAGGGATTGAGGTCTCGGCAGAGGAGAGCACTACTCAAACGCTCGCCAGATCTATAAACACCTCGATCACAACCATAATCGTCCTTACTGCACTCCTTCTTTTCGGAGGGACATCAATCAAACATTTTATTTTAATTCTTATTGTCGGAATATTTTTCGGAACCTACTCCTCAATATTTATCGCCGCTCCTCTTATAGTTAGCTGGCACGAGCAAGATAAACGTTAACCGTCTATCGTAATCGATTTTCGATTGTATTGTTCATAATTCTATATTCAATATTCTGTATTCTGTATAGCGCTGGAGTAGGGGAGTAGTGAGAGAAATCTGGGATTTTATATTCCGGATTTTTGTTTTCTACTTTTCTGCCCGGGGGAGTGTAAAATAAAATGAAATATATTTTGCAAGATAAACTGTGTAAATTTTATCGCTGTTACTGGACGCATTGATTCACTCATCCGGTCTTACTCTTGCGTACGAATAATCAGATCATTTACTTCTTTGCGCATATATTCATTCTATTTGAGATTAACCATTTCTGCGTATGAGATCGCAGAAACGTACGAGATTATACTCAATAGCGATAGAGATGTCACGCTACCGTGGATCCGAAAACCTATGCCCGATTTCTGTCATGCTGAATTTATTTCAGCATCTCGATCCTAGACACGAATGTTTTGGGATTCTGAAACAAGTTCAGAATGACACTGAAAGAGGTTTACATTCGCAGACGCTAACATTGACTCTTCTAGCTGTTTGTGATATACCCAGCCTCGTATTGTCATGTTACAAGGTATAAATACTCATCTCGATGACAAAAGTTCGATCTAGGGCATTCTGGGGCTTTTTGTGCCTGTTTACGCACTACCACGACTCTCATTATCTAATACAGGAGCTACAATATAATAGCATGTCGCACTATGTATCTTATGCGTCACATTCATTAAGTTGATATTCTCTCACAGATCTTTACATAGATTATCACAGATATTATCTATGGTATCTATGTAATTATCTATGTGGTAATTACCTTTTAATTTTCGTGAACTATATCGCCTATTTATTCTATGGGATTCCTCCGGCCAGCTGATGGGAGATTTTTCAAAAAATAAAATGCAAAATAAAAATAAAATTATCCCTACTCCCCCGCACTACCCCGAAAAAAGAAAAAACGCCGTTTTTTAGGCGCACATATGCTCAGCATCTAGCTTTCAGCTGTTAGACATCATCGATCTTGACTGCTTCGCCCTCGTTTAAGGAACTTGCATTATCATTGCCACGAGAGGTATCGCCGTCTTCATCGGTATCATCACTACCTTTATCGCCCGCTGCTTTGCCAGCTGCCCTGGGGTCATCATTGTCTTTTTTAACTTCTTGATGGTTTCCACTGTTATTTTGAACTTTGATTTTTACATTTTGACTTATTCTCGTCGTGTCCCCCGCCTTGCGAGCGAGTTCGATCATTTTTTTTCCATTTTCATCAATCTCAACTCCGCTTTCAATAAGTTCATCTTGATCGATTCCATCTCCAACATACCACTTGACATTACCGCGCGCTGTCTGCTCTTTATAAATTTTATCCCCGATAATATTTTGGTATCGAAAAATCCGAGGCTTTCTCTCTTTCGTTTCACTGGATTCGTCAGAGACAACAGCCTTGTCAGCCGGAGAAGCTACTACTCCCCCGCTTTCATCATTATTTTTCTCTTCCGGTTTCTCCACCCACTCTTTCAATTTCGGCTCGGCTTTCGCCTCTACCACCGTATCCAGTTCTGTGATATTCTCCTCTTCCTTTTTCTGGGGCTCTTCGGTCTTCTTTGATTGTTGTCCCTCGTCCTCTTTTTTATCCACTTTGCTTTCCACTTTTAACTTTTCGCTTTTAACTTTTGACTCCCCCACTCCCCTCTTTTGCTCGTTGGATTTATTTGCAAAATCAACCAACCTCTCGTTGACCTCAAACCCCTTGTCTTTTTTCATAGTCAGCACAGCCCCAAGACCACCCGATTTAAATGCCTCCGCCTCTTCCGTCGCTTCTCTCTGCTCCATTTCAGATCTTTCCGCAATCCTCTGTTCAATCTCCGCCCTGGGCTTGGCATATTTCTTTCTCGATTGATCTATTATCTTCTGAACATTTCCGGTCAGCTCCCCTACCGGCGGCAACGTTCTCGCCGAAAAAGCCGGCGATGATATTCCGTCTATGAGCAGTTTTACATAGATATTATATTTGTCCAGATTAACCAGATCGTTGCCCTCAAAGACCGGCTCAAATTCCTTTACCAAAAAATCCGCGTCGTTGCCACCAACCCTAAAGGAAACTATGGTACCTGCGTTGCCAAAAACCGCGTCCCTCACCTCCTCCGGCATCTGGGCAATATACTGGTTTGCTATAGTCAAATCCAAGCAATACTTTCTTGCTTCCGAAAGAATAACCGCGAAAGATTCGGTGGCAAAATTTTGGAACTCATCAACATAGAGAAAGCAATCCGGTCGCTTATCCACAGTCACATCTGCTCTGCTCATAGCAGCTAGCTGAATCTTTGTGATCATCATCGCGCCCAAAAGCGCCGAGTTGTCTTCGCCGATTTTTCCGCGAGAAAGGTTCACTACCATAATTTTTTTGTTGTCCATAAGCTCTCTCAAATCCAAAGTCGAGTGCGGTTGGCCAACAATATTTCTTATGGTAGCAGTAGCCAAAAACTGCCCGATTTTATTCAAAATCGGAGACACCGCTTCTGTTCTGAATTTACTATCGTATTGTGCGAACTCTAACTGCCAGAAATCTTTAATCACCGGGTCTTTTACATAGCCAACTACCTTGTCTCGAAAGTGATTTTCCGTAAGCATCCTCGGAATATCGAGCATTGTTGAGTTCGGATAATCCAGTAGCGCTAAAACGGTATTTCGTAGTATATGCTCAAGGCGCGGACCCCAAGAGTGGCCGAATATTTTTTTGAATATCCCAACGAAGCCGGAAGCGACCATACCCTTGAAATCATCTTCAACGTGCTCAAGCAGGTTAAAAGCTATCGGGAATCCCCTATCGGCCGGATCGAATACGACTACATCATCGACCCTCTCCTCTGGAATACACGAGAGCACTTTATCCGCGAATTCTCCGTGAGGATCAACCACAATTACTCCCCTGCCTTTGAGGAGATCATTAATCGCCATATTTTCAAGCAGTACCGATTTTCCAACACCCGACTTACCGACTACATAGATGTGCCTTCTCCTGTCGTCAAGCTTAATTCCAAAAAGCTTATATGTATTTCTAAATGTCGTCTCTCCCAAAATGGTTAGTTCGTCCGATGGCGTACTCTCCGAAAGAGGCAAGTGCGCCGGTGGCTCTGCCTTCTTCGCCCCCGACCATACAATGTTCGGCGTCTCTACCGTTTGATGCGGAAAGTGGTATATCGACGCCAGTTCAGAGATATTTAAAACATTGCCATCGTCCTCAAAAAGTCGCGCCGTGTAACTCTCCAAGGCGTTTTTGTCATTTATCGATAGATTTGCAATTTTAAAACCGTTAGCGTTAGTTGTATTGAATTGCTTAAATGTGGCGGCAACATTTTCAAGTTTGATTTTTGCCGACATCGGATCGGAAGCTACCGCTACCATTCTGATCTTTGTCTGATACCCAAGCTTCATAATCTTAAATTCAATCCCTTTTAGAGCTTCCTCTACCGTACCGGAAAGCTGAACTTTTTCTTCAGATGTCGCGATTTCCGCCCCCGGGTTTATCGCTTGTGCAACAAACATTTTCGCCCCATTTGATATCGTTTTCATAACTGACTTCGAGATCGCAGAAACACCTCCGCTTTTACCTGATCGAATATTCGAGATCATCTGATTCCCCCGCTCTTGCCACTCATCGCCTACCGGCCGGATAACCACCTGAAGCCATACTTGCTCTCCCGGGGCAAGCTTTGACATCACAGAGGTAATGCCGGATATCGGGTCAACTTCGAAATCAGAGAACAATTTTATCGGATAGACATCCGGTTTAGTTGTCGTCAAATCTCCGCATGCATAGTTTTGACTTAGGGCCAGCTCTCCTTGGGCATAGTCGTCTACTTCGTTTATCTCCACCGTAGGGTACTGGGCATAGATCTGGCCCTCTATGAAATCTTTCAAGTGCTTTGGCATAAAAACATAGAACTGAATGTACCTGTCTCTTGCAATAATCTCGAAAGAGATATGGTTTTGAAATAATGCGCTTTCGGCGTATATCCCGTGTATAGAGGCGAACATCTGTTCGGCAGCTAAGGGTGCCTTCTCATTGTTCCTTGGAACATCAACTCGGATCACCGTATAGCTTTGTCCGGAAAGCCACTCCTCCGCTCTCTTATTTTGCCAGATCTTAAAACTTTGGGATATCGAATATATCCCACCCAAGACCAAGACTGCAAGAACTAGTACAAATACAATTTCCATTACCCCGTCCGATTAAAACCAAATAATGTTTGCCCTCAGCTTTTAATGCGTACTTCACTTACTATTGCAACTACCAATCTTTATAAAATTTCGACGGTTTTAAAGCGCGTCCGCCGATTCGGCGGATCAAAGTGCCTAGAAATTTTGTTAAGATTGGTAGCCTCTTGCTCTACTACGCTAAAATAAACTTATTCGTTCCAATTTTTTTAAACATCGACTTCGACTGCAAGTTGATAAGTATTGTGTTTTTTCTAACTATTCGCTGTTTAGTGACTTTATCGTATATATCATCAAGCTCCATCGCTCCGTCACTCTCTTCCAGAACTTTTTTGATGATTTCACGTACAGTCCCCTTTTTGTATCCCCACTCCGAAAGTGCGTAGATTCCTCTACCGACAAGCACATATCTTTTGTCTGCTATAAGCTCGTTATGGATTGTGGCAACAACAACTTTCTTGTCATCAAAATTCTCCTGTTTTATCGCTCTGCCAATCTCCGTAAAGTGTAGAGGTTTTTGACTTTTTCTCAAAACATAATATATTTTATCTCGAATCGTCTTCGGATTAACCTCCGGCCAAGAAACAAGACCCACTCTATCATTGTAGGTTTCGATAATCTCACGGCTCACTCTCGGTAGGGCGGACAAAAAAGTAATACTGTGTTTTTTGTGGTTGGGAAACTTTTCTAACAAAACCTCGACTTTTTCCGGCTTCTTGATGTTGCTAAGTTCGCTTGCCCACTCTTTTAAGACTTTTACCGCATTGTTTTTCGAGAGGGTGACAAGCATCCAGCTATCGTGCAGATCTTTGTGCTTTTCAATATTTTCAATTTCCGGAAGAATAGTGATAAAAAGATCGAGCGACGCTCTCTCCAATTTGTTTGATGCCGCTTTGCTCGTAAGAAGTTTATCGGCAACCTCGCCTTTATTGACAATGCCACCGTGAGCTTCCATGGCCTTAATAACCCTCTTGATCAGCTCTTGATTGGATTTAATAACTCCTCGAGTCAACTTTATTAAGGCATCGCGTTGAATCTGGCGCACCCGTTCTCGGGACAGCCTAAGCTCGCGGCCGATAGCGGCCAAAGAATACACTTTATCATGAAATCCAAAACGTTTCCTTATAACCTTTTGTTCATTTGGCTTTAAGGTGGCGATCTCTCGCTCCATCACCTTAAGTGGTGAAAAATCATTTAATTTTGACATAGTTTCAGCCTTAATTGTATTATTACCACCACAGATTTACGTCACGGATTTGCACAGATATTTGTCTCCCAGAGGGAGATCCCCCTTGGGGGGTATTAACCATTAGCCTAATTCGTTATCCTTACTTGCATTATCCGTGACTATCTGTGGCACAGATCTGTGGTGGTTATGTTTCAATTAGTTATATTAAATAATGTTATCAACTGCCGCCCATGCCGACTCTTGTTCGGTAGGCACGACTACACTCAATTTATCTCCCGGCTTTGCTTTAAAATATGTTATTGAGGCCAAAAGAACTCTAAATTTCTTACCACCCACATCGACTTGAAAATGCTCCGAATCTATCTCTTCCAAAACTCCGATCAGATTTTTTCTCGATACCGGGCCGATCTGTTTGAATAAAAACTTACCATCCGAGACGATATTAAGCTTCAATACATCTCCGGGTATCAGTTTCGACTTAGACGCGTAATTTGCCGGCACAGAATACATTTTTTTATCTGTTCCAACCATATTCTCGCCATCGAATACTCCCTGGATTGCGTTACCGGCTTCGTCTTCTTCAAGCATTGCCGCTTGTGAACTTATTTGAGTAGAAAAAAGCTTCATCCTAACCTGCCTGATTTTGCCCTCAGCGACGTCCAGGAGCTTTCTTACTTCCTCTAAATCTTGATCTGTTACCATATTCGCCTTTTGATATTTGTATTTCCCTTTGCTCAACACCACACTACCACAGCCGATGATTTGTGTCAATAGATTCAATATCGAATTATTACCACCATAGATTCACACCACTGATTTGCACAGATATTCGTTATTGGTCATTAGTTTAATTAGTTATCCTTACTTGCATTGTTCTGTGACTATCTGTGGCACCGATCTGTGGTGGTAATGATACAATCTCTCATTACGAGAATGTCCCCTTGGTATTCCCCTCGCCGATTCCCGGCAAATCTATAACATCAACTTTGGATCTCTCTCTTATCTCTTCGTCTACAACTTCCCTGGCACGACCGAACTTAAGTCTCGAGAGCTGTTTTACTGCTTCGCCCAATTTAGGATTTTCATTCGTATCCGGCGCAATACTCTGCGCGTTAAACGGTCTGGTCGGCGCCCCATCGATAAGCATCTTAATATAAAAATTGTATTTATCAATCGTTGTCATATCATCGACTTTCAACGGATCAAATTCTTTGGTCAGAAACTCCGCATCGGCGGCTCCGATTCTAAAAGCAACCAATGTGCCGGCGTTGCCGATCACCGCGTCGCGGATTTTTTCATCGAGCTGAGCGATATACTGATTTGTAATATTTAACGAAAGTTTATATTTTCTAGACTCTGAGAGTATGGTCGCGAAAACATCAGTAATAAAATTTTGAAACTCATCAACATAGAGATAAAAAGGAGTTCTTTCTCCCTCAAGTTGATTCTGTCTGGAAAATGCTCCCATAGCGATTTTTGAGACGATAATCATTCCGAGCAAAAAGGCGTTTATCTCTCCTATCATTCCCTTCGAGAGATTGCAAATTAATATCTTTTTCTCATCCATTATCGTTCTGAAATCGAAAGCTGATTTGTTTTGCCCCAAGATATTTCTCATCATATCGTTCGTCATAAAGCGACCGAATTTCGAGGTGAAATAATTTAACATCTCCGACTTGTGAAAGTCAGATGTCTTTGCCATCTGCTTCTCCCAGAAAGCTTTCACGACCGGATCAGTGACATTTTTTACGCACTCCTTCTCGAACTCCGGATCGGTAAATAGGCGCGGAATATCAATTATCGTCCCACCCTCCGGTTGCGACATTAAAGTCAATGCGGCATTTCTCATCCAGTGTTCGAACTGCGGCCCGACAATTCCGGTTTGCCCCGGATCGAAGAGCTTGTAAAACATCTGAATCGCTTCCTGGACCAAAAAATCTTTTTGGTCGTTTGTCTTCCACTCCAGCATATTGAGTCCCATCGGTCGCTCTATATCGGCGGGATTGAAATATACCACATCCTCCGCCCGCTCCTTCGGAATCCTGTTCACAATATATTCCGCCGCATCACCGTTTGGATCCAGATAGCAGACTCCCCTACCCTCGCGAATATCCTGCATTATCATATTCTCAAAAAGTACCGTCTTACCAACACCGGTTTTACCAATCATGTATATGTGGCGCAATCTATCTTCATCTTTGATCCTGACCGGTTTCTCCTCTCCGCGGTATATACTGTTGCCGATGATCGTTCCTTCATTCGGCAAATTCGGCGGCGGTGCCGCCCGCTTCGCCAAAAGCCAGGCGATATTCGGAGTATCGGTAAAACGATTCGGGAAGTGGAAAACTGATGCCAGCTCCTCTGTGTTCAATACCAACCGCGGGCCCCTGCCAAAGAGCCGATAAACGTAATTGGCGATCTCCTCCGATTTATGGCGTTTTTTTATCTTTTTAGGCCTTAACCCGTTCCCTTCCGGCTGGTTGAACTGCGAAAGCGAAGACAACAATCCCCTAAGGTCTTGCCCTGCCTGCTCTTTCGTTTCCGCTACAGTGATAAGACGCATCTGGACATCAAATCCGAGCTTAGCCACCTTTTCGCCCAGAAGCTTTACCTGACCCTCCTGCATCGGCGTCTGGCGATACATATTGTTCGTGCTTTGGCCATCCTGTTCCTTAGGATCTTTAGCGCTGTTGCTCACATGACTAAAAAAGGTATCTGTCGCTTTTAGAACCGGATTCGAGGAGCTCGAGAGATTTGGTTTGCCCTGTTGGATATTTTTCGCAGTCTTTTCGGCCGAAAGTCTCCATACCCCATTGTTCGGACGAATTAATATCTGGATTCCGGCATATTCATCCGGTCCTAACTTCGATATTGAGTTTGTAAGTGCATTGAGGGGATCTTCTTCAAGCCCTTTGTAAGTTTTAATCGGGAATATATACTTTTTGTTAAGCGCGACATTTATTATATCGATCTGAAGCGGTTTATTGGGGAATATCGAATAATCATCTGCAACCTCTACCGTCGCATCTGCATACTGCGCAAGAATATTTCTCTCAACCATCTCCTTGATTTTAATAGGACAGCCGATGTAAAAATAAATCTTGCCCTCTTTTGCGATAATCTCTGCCGATATGTGATCTTGGCCCAAAACCCTTTGGGAATCGAATTTATAATTAAACAAGGCCGATAAACTTGCAAAAAATGGCTCGATAACCGCTAACATCTCCTGGAAATTTTTTCTCTGATCATCCTCGGAGGCATGAGCTTCTTTTGGTACCGAAACCTTGAGCATCACCCAGTCGCGCGTCAGCTCTATCTGTGATTTGCGAAGTAGATATTTGCGGATTCGGCGGTAGACAAAAATGGCAACAACGATCAGTATTGCCAGTATTATTAGCCAGAGCCAGATCAAACTCCCGCTCTCCCCTCCATTGTATGAAGATGAATACATCTATATCAATTGACCTAATTATTCTAATTGCTCTAATTGACCTAACAGATTTCAGATGCAAATTTCAGCATTGAGTCATTGGGATTTGATTAGAATAATTAGTGTAATTAGGTCAATTAGAATAATTGCCGTTAAGCGACTCTATCTAGCCTTTCGTCATTTGTTGTCTTCGGTTCGATAACTCTCGCCACATCCGCCGCAGTTGGCTCTTTCATGTGATTGATATCGTGAGCACCGTGTTTACCGCCGCCAAATAACCCCGCCCAAAATCCCGTCTTTTTCGACTCTTGCTCTTCGGCTGTTGCTTGTTCAGCTGTTTTGCTATCTTGCCGTTCGGCTGTAATACTTGTCGCTGGTTCTTCGGTGCTAAAGTTTCTTGGTTCTTCAGCTCCCTTGTCATCTATCGTTATCCTCTGATCTGGTTCTATTTTCCCGATCACTTCTGGCTTTTCAGCCGTATCCTGTTCAGCTGTTTTCTGTCCGACTGATAAGCTTTCTGGCTGTTCAGCTGTCTGGCTCTCTGGCTGTTCCGTCTTCGCCATAAAACGATCAACCGGTGTTTCTTCGCCCGTTGGCGGTGCCTGGTGAGACGATTCAGAATCTGTCGCACTCACACCTGATATTTCAATCTTTGGAACTTGATTGGACGCAGGCGCTTGCCCCAATTCTTTCGCTTTATCCGCTACCGGTGTCGGCTCTTTAGGAAGGTGCGGCTCGTGAAGTTTATTCCAAAAGTGCCCACTCTGATCATTTTCTCCGGCTTGAGCCCTATCGAGCACATCCTTAGCGTCTTCAGCTGTCTCAAACTTTACCAGCGATTTTATCGAGTCTACTTCAGCGGTCACTTTATTAGTCGGGTCAAAGGTTTCCATCTCAACTAATTTCCCGCCATCGTCCAGCTTTGTTTCCGGTTTCACTTCCGGTTTTTCCTCCTGTGCAGTAGGAATCGGCTCGATATCTTTTCCTTCGGACTCAAGAGGGCTAACCAGCGGATTTGATGCCCCTATCTGCTCTGCCGCCGCACCTTTCTCACTTGTACCGCTCGTATCACCTCTACCCCCCATGTCCCCAATTACACTTTTTCCCCTTCTATCCCCTTTTCCACTTGTAGCTTCTGGACGATAATCAAATGTGGGTGCAGTCCGATCGGCCACCGCTTCAACGGCAGGTTTTGGTTCTGTGGATAACTCTGGCGCACCTACCACCCCGCGCGCCTCTAACCTTCGCCTTACCGCGGGCGGAACACCGGAATAATCTTGTGCAGTAACGCGCTTCGTTTCAACCAGCGAATCAAAAAACTGATCGATATCGGGTTGTCCTCCAGCCCGCTCTTCTGATTTTTTCAATAAATCATCCGACATATTATTCCTTAGTCAATGCAGCTGATTCGAATATCGCTTCCCATTCGCTTATCGGCCTGTTTATCGACTCCTTGCCTTTAAATTGAATCGAAGCTGTATCGTTTGAGAATTGATTTACATCAGCAATGTTTAATTTAATAGGCATGCGCTTTTCCGGGTTCTCGTCCGATGGCGTCCACATCCACATCCATGTCTGACCTGGTTTTATATCGACTATTTCTCCGTTTTTTTCAATTTTCAACGAACTGCCCATGGTTTCAGAACGGTTCACCACGCTACTGTTGTCATCTTCCCTTCTATCAAATGATGTTTCTGTGCTTCTCAATTCATTCGACGCTGTTGCATTATCTGGTTTTTGAGTATACGCTTTCTCGTCAGTTAGACTTGCGCCATTTTCATCTTTATTTCGGGTTTGCTTTGTCTCCCAGATATTATCATCAAGTTCTTTGGCAATTTTTTTGTCTTCATCCGATACAACGCGGTCGTGCTCCACGCCTTCCCGAGCTGAGCTTTGTGCGATATCTTCTACTAGCTCTCTCGATGCCTTGAAATTATTTTCAAACACGGCCTGTGGCATAGATATCAGCGTCTCGTCATCAACTTCGACCTCTACTATCCCGTCTTCAAAGGATGCAAATTTGTATGTATGATTTTCCTTGGCAAGATCTCTTGTCGGTTTTAAATGGCCGCGCCCATCGTCATAGCTTCCGTTTCTGTCCGGTGAGATCAACAGCTGGTCACCCGGTTTCAGACTCTCCGCCCGTATTTTCCCTCTTCTCTCAAATATCTCACCATTTACTGCTGGTCTTTCCGGCACTACAGCTTTATCAGTTTTCTCGTCGCCTCTTTCTTTATGGGCTGGCAGACCTCTGCTTGCATCAACTGCCGGGTCATTCAATGATTTTTGTTCCAACTCATCCGCATCCTTCACGCCTCTTGATCTGTCGGGACCGACAACCACCTTGTCTCCATCTGGAATAATGCCCATAGAATTTTTTTCTTGCTCAAAAACATATGTTTTTAATGCTTCTTCTGCTTTGTTCTTTTCTGACTCATCTCGAATTTGAGCTATCTCTGACGGACGCAAAATACTAACAAAATCGCCCACAGATACACGCATTATTGCGGAATTCGTCTCTTTCGCGTGGAAATCAATGAATTTATTTTTAAAGTCTGCGCGTTCAATATAATAATGCCACGATCCGTTTGGTCGCCAATTAATTTCTTGTGGCAGTTTTCTCTCGCCGTCAACAACGGAATATTGTACTGATGGTGTTTCTTTGCCACTTTCAATCGGTCTCATCACCCAAACCGCACGCCTTTCAAAAAACCTCTCGGGAATTGATAAATTTTTCTCTTCCTCGCCCTCCAAGCCCCCAACGGGTTGTTCATCGGATGGTCGCGGATTTTTTTCAAGCAGTTCTTTTCTGTCGCCAAATCCTTTCGCATATCGACTGCTCTCTTCGTATTCAGACATTGCCCGTCTGTACGCATTCGATATTTTTCCCGTAATTATCTCCTCCACTAATGCGCCCATCATTACTCTATTTTCGTCACTCTCGATTTGACTTACTATTTGTGGTTCTATATTATCCAAGATCGCTTTTACTCCCGAGATAACTCTCTGTCTCCCTTCATCTGTATAAATATCATCATCATATAAAATAAATTCAACTCGCTGTTTGGTCTCAACGATTTCAAATACTGGGCTCCCCTTCTCTAGCGAAAAATCTACAACTTTAAAATGCCAGCTAGGATTACAGATAATTTCGTTTTGTCCAGAAATTCCACGACCGCTCTCGTCAAGCAACCGAACATCATTAATGACCATACCCCCCTGTCCACCAGCATTTTTTATCGTTTTGTCGTTAAACACCCATACCGCTCCCGGCTCAAATTGCCTCTCAACCATGCGACGATCTTCGTCGGTTAATTCCGCGCTTTTCCTACCGGCCGTCTCGACTTCGCCGAGAAATTTCGCTCGGACGATATACTTACTCAATCCATCTGTTGATTGAATTTCAAATCGGTACTTCTTCCCCTCCTGTAATTCAATCGGAACACCGTCTTCAAACTCTAACTTGTATCCACAATTATCTACCCAAACCACAACACAATTGTCTCCGCTGTACGACCTAAATTCTGCTTCGATTTTGTCTCCGACTTTAAGATTCTCATTTTCGTTATTCACAATTTCGGCTTGGTTCGAAGTTGCATCTTCTTCTCTTACAAAGTGAAATATTTCGCCAGTATGCCACCGCCGTACCCTTACGACTACAAGGCTGATATCGGATGTTTTTTTAAATGGCTCGCCTTCCTCAACATTCGCAAGAAATATTTGTTCTCCGCCTTCGAGATCTGCTTTGTACAGACCTGGCTGAAGATATTGGACCACATCTTTGGCTACAATCTTCTGCCCCGCCTCGTACTCTCTCGGGGGCGGCTGTTCGCTTTCTTCGGTCTTCTTTGGAGCTGTAGTTGGCTCATGGGTTATCTCAGTATCGCCTAACAATTCTACTTTGGGCATCCCCACAAAATAGCGTGTAAAATCCTCTTCAGAAATCGTGGGCAACCTTGCTATATCGCTACGAACTCTTCCCTCGCCATCAACCGGAGCGATGATATATCCTCCGTCTCCTTGGTAGTAAGCAAACCTTGTACCCGCAGGGAGAACAACTGACTCGCCTCCGTTTGGGATGGGAAATTGTATTCCCCCTATCGATTCGATTATCGTTCCATAAGCCGGCGGTGTTTCCCGTCCCCACAGCTGTACTAGTTCCATATGCTGTCTACTTGCAAGAGACCCCGACTGTTCCGCATTTAGCGTCTCTCCGCTTTCACTAACTTCCTCCATGTAGGCAGCATTCACATTATAATTACTGCTGTCTAAACGATCTTTTACAACCGACTCTGCCGCTATCCCAGACATTACAGCGGCAGACATGGCGCCACCCGCTAACCACGCCACCTGATTACTCGCCGCTTCTGCCGCAGTCTGGTGAAATGCAGTTGCGAGTTCTGCTCCGGCTTCATGAAAATGTTGGCCACCTTCAGCTACGGCTTGACCTAGCCCGACGGTTTGGCCGCTATTATTAATAATCTCGTTAAGTGGACCAAGAGCTGGATGCGCATTTAACACATCGGCCATTCCTTGTAACTCACCTGGATTGTATTCAAAAACTACTTTATCGCCAAACGCATAAACATTGTGACCGCCTACAACATCTTGAATGTTATAGGCTGCTTCTGCGCTGTCTTTAATAAGTCCGTGACCCTGCATCAAATAACCCGCACTCTCGGCCACTTTCACAGCTACGCCCTTAAGTGCTTCTGCAATACTACCGCCAGCTAAAACTCCGGAGACTATTGAAGCACCGGCTTTTAATAACTTCCATTTTCTTTGAACCTTTCCAAACTTCGCTTCGCTCTCTGAAAGATTTTTATTCGCCTCATTCTCCGGGTTGCTTATTTCATTTATATATTCAATCAATTCGATCGTAGCCGATTCAGGCGCGACAGGTATGCCATTTTCGTCGAATGAATTTCCCGACCTTGCTTCTCGCGCATTATATGAAAGTTCCCTCAACCTTTTATCTCTCTCTAGATACACCTCCGAGAGTTTCTGTCGTAGCTCCTCCTCCCGCTTCGAGTCTTTCGATACTAAACGTGCCGCTTCCATCCCGCCACGGCCGAGTTGTGACGCAACAAACCCACCACCAATGGCCGCACCGGCCGCAAGGATCGGAACGCCTGCAACCAATACTACACCTGTTCCGATAACCGCACTTATACCGGCAGCGATGCCCATTCTCTTCGCGGCACGCAAAAATTTCTCCTTTCTAGAGAGCATTCTGAAGGGATTGTGTTCATTCTCTATCTCATGCCTTTCCCGATCGGTGTCAGCACCCCGATACACCTCTTCGGATTCGGCATAATAATCAATCAGGGACTCCAGTTGTTCCCTGCGGTTTTCGAGTTTTTCTTCTTCTGTGAGCTCGGGTGACGCCTCTCCCCTAAATGGAATTCTCATCTTTCCCCTCTACTTTTTAGCGACCTTAACATCAAAACCGGCGTCAATCATATTGCCGGCTGTGGCTAATTGTGCTTTATAGATCATCGCCTCTTCAACATAAATCTGATTCGTATCTATCCCATTTTTCTTTAAAAAGTCCTCGACCGCCTCCTCTTTCTCAAGCTTATCATATTCACCGAGTTTCCCTTTCTCTTCAATCATTTTTACTATACGCCGAAATATTCTTGCTTGTATTGTGTCAACAATCTTAGCCCTAAGATCCTCCTTCTTTTTATCAGAGATTCTTCCCAGTCCGATCAGATCGAAAACGTCCTTCTCCAAGAGATCGTTTACTTCTTTTTGTGTTGCTAACGCTTGCGCCATCTTCTCCCTCCTTAGTATCAATAGCGATATAAATAATCCTTTACATTATAAAACATAGCATTTTAAAACGCAACAACCCCGTCTCATACGTCGAGACGGGGTTGCGCTGTTCTGTACGATGGTTACGGGTTCGCACCCCCGGCGGCCTGCTGGCCACCCTGTCCTCCGACCTGTGCGGGGCCACGCTGCTGGGGCCTCTGCCCCTGGGCGGCTCCCGCTTGGGGCGCCTGCTGCTGTTGACCCCCTCCACCCTGCACCGGTGGAGCGGCAGCTTGCTGCTGGTTGCCAGCAGCCTGGGCCGGCGGAGTAGCCGGCTGTTGAGCGGCCACCGCTACCGCCTGCGGCGCAGGCGGCGGTGTCCATGGTTGGACCGGCCCAAGCTGCACCGTCACCGGTGGAAGCTGGACCGGCACCAACGCCTGGCCGATCGGCAGCGCAGGCGTGGCCGCTTGCGCGAGGGGCAAGAGCGGCGTGGCGTTCGCCGGCTCCACCAACGCCGTAAAGCGCCGGCTGGTGCCAGAGATACGCATTCGCTCGTGACCTTGGGCTCGATTGCAGCCCTCCGCCAGTGCATCCGCCAGATCCTCGAGCCGGTTACCGCCGCCGGTTGCCAGGGCGATTATCCCCAGCGTCACGCCAGCTGCTCCCAGCACCCCGAAAACGACTAGCAACGTCGTTGCCCAGGTCGGCATAGCCGACCCTCCTTTCTTCACCGGCGCTACGGCCGGTTGTGGCGCCTGTGGCGCCGGTGGAATGACGTTCGTGATATTCACGACCGGCGGCTTGGGAGCCGCCATCGGAGGAGTAGATTTAACGATCGTACGGGCTCCCCCGCCCTGCACGATCGGTCGAACGACGATCTGCGGATTGGCTACCGCAGTCGCCGTCGCGGTTGATGACGATGCCGGAGTCTCGGCCGCGGCTTGCGCCGTGGCTTTGTTCCGGTACGCTTCCGCTGTCGCCGAGCTTACGCTCGGTATGATCGGCGCGTTGCCCGGGGGCAAAACCCCCCGCACGGCACCCTGCGGCGTCTCGAGATCCGGCATGGCCGAAGCCACTGCCGGATTCGTCGTCTCCTGGGCACGAACCGTGAGGTTCGAAGCCAGGATGACGATGATCGCGACAACGACCAGCACTTCGATGCGCTTCATGAGCGCACCTCCTTACGAGGATTTGTCCGCCTGATCGGCGAGACGGCCCCTCGTGGAATGTTTACGTTGTCCCTCGGAGCAAGCCGACAGTAATCTGTCGCACTCGAGCGAATTCTGGCGCGAGCGCTATTCACGCCACTCTAGACGCCATTATCACCATCGAGTATGTGATTACTATCAAATTGCTCCAAAGGACTATTCTGTTGTTAAAGTACTTGCTTTCCTGTGTCATCCTGAATGTAATGAAGGATCCCACCGACTTTTGCGAGATTCTTCACTTCGTTCAGAATGACATTTTTCTTTATACTCCCCCTTTTATTAAGCTTGCGCTTAATAAAAAGTGCGGCACAGTGCTGTATAGCGACGCAGGCGGAGGGGGAACCTACGCTTGGCCTCCCGAAGGAGATCAAGATTGCTATACAGCACACTACCGCACTTAATTTTCCGTTTACCGTTTACCGTGTACCGCAATCGTTTATCGGTCTACGGTCTTCAATAATCGGTTATTCCACTCCTTTCGAGGATAATTTCCGAATAGATTCCCTCCTGCATTTAACCGTGCTCTATCCGTGTCAAAGACCCGTGTAGTTATCCTCTGAAACAACCCCATTGTAGCATACTGTGCGATGTTTGTCAATACCCGATGTCGTATATTATTGTGTTTATATCAATACTTGTTAGTATTCTGTTAATTGAATATATTTGTTCACAAATCTGATATTTCCTTACGCGACCGCATGACCGAATATCCCGGGACGATCTTTCGTATTCTCCGCCACATTACCCCCCGAATCACTAGTGCCCCCGAATGCTTCACTTACCTATTTCTATTTCATATCAAATATGAATCTGTAACTATTCGTTTATAGTACGTACGTATTATAAACGAATAGTAGTATTGACGTTAAAATCCTTTTTGTATTTCATTTTATATTTTTATTTTCTCTTTTATAATATCTCTTACAGCTTCTCCGACGACAAAGGACACTATCATTCGATCGATGCGAGACTACCTTCGGGCAATTATTTTCTCAACAATTCCATCAACATCGGATTTTTCCGATACTATATAAGCCACATATTTCTCGACTTTACACTCATATGCTACCATTTCAACAAGATCAGAAACATTTTTATCAATCACCCATAAACTTTTATGAACCTGCCTAAAACCGATCGATTTTATCGCCCTGCGGAATCTATTTCTATTCACCCTCATTAGCTCGGGGACGTCAAACGAAAGAAACCTGTATTTTCTATCACTTTTTATTTTCGCTGATATTTTATCGACCACTCTCAACTTAGCTTTGTTTGTCATAATAATTATATCGTTCCCGCTCGATTCCGACTTCTTTATTTCGATCAATCCTCTGTATCGTAAATCTTGCAAGTAGTTACAAATGCTTTTAGCCAAATTACTATTTTCATGCCACCCTTGGTACGCTACTTTATATACCGACTTTCTATCAACTAAAATGCTACCCACATTACTTAAATCATCAACCGCATAGATTATTGATTCAAGCAGATAAAGTGAAATATTCCTTATCTTTCCTTTCAGCGTCTTACCTCTGATATTCGCCGGATCCCTTTTCGTCTTTTTCCACAAGTTTTTAGCGACCTTCGATTTTTTAATCATTCTTACACCTCCTTACGCCTCTTATTAATCATCCTTGCGCCTCTCTATATTCTCATCTCTGTTTTCGTGTTTAAATCAATCAATATAAACTCGATGCACTACTATTTGTTTTGAGTACGTACGTACTTATATCGAATAGTATATCATAATAATTAATTTTTTTATTCCACGCCTATCGGTTATAGTTCAAAAATGGTTGAAATTTAATTTCGGTATGATTTTCGATTAAAGAACGTGATCGTGAAGTGAGCGATTATTCGATATCCTTTAGCAACGTTAGATATAAATACAAATTATGCATTGTGGCTAGGCGGAGACCGAGAATTTCGTTCTCGCGGATTAGATGTGAGATATACGCTTTGGAAAACCCTCCCTTGCAGGCTGGACAGCCGCAACCGGGTTCGATAACTTCCGGATCAGTACGATATCGAGACTTCAGAAGATTGATTAATTCATATTCATCAGCTTTTAGCTTCCAGCTACTAGCTTTTATCCGCCTTCCAGGCGAGACCTCGCCCGTAGGGCGAGGCTTTTTAGGATTTGAAGCTTGGATATTCGAATTTGTTTGTATCTTGTATCTTGTTTCTTGGTTGTTGCCGTTTTTATGAACAAAAACGGCCCCATGTCTCCCCAGTCTTGTCGGCAGGACGCAGTCGAACATATCCATGCCCAAGTTTACGGCTTTGACGATATCATCTGGCGTTCCCACGCCCATCAAGTACCTCGGTTTATCTTTAGGAAGAATCTCCCCCAAGAGCTTCACAATTCCCCACATATCCCTTGTCTCATGATCAACCGCTAGCCCCCCAACAGCATATCCGTCCATGTCGAGCTTAATAAGTTCTTGCGCGCACTCTTCCCTTAATTTCGGATCAAGTCCGCCCTGGACAATGGCAAACAGACCCGGACAGCAAGCTTCAGAAGCTTCGAAAGCTTTTTTTGATCGTCTTGCCCATTCTATCGTCAATTTCACCGCCCTCTCGATCTCCTTCGAGCTTGCATCTCCCGCCGGACACACATCAAGCGGCATAAGAATATCTACCCCTAGATCAAGTTGTATATCAATAACTTTTTCGGGAGTGAAGAAATGCTTCGATCCATCGAGATGGGACTGGAATTCGACACCGTCCGATGAAATTCGCACCAGCGAATTTTTAGGTTTTAGGTCGTAGCTTTTTAGCTTTTTAGAATTTAATATTTGATTATTTGAATTTGTTTGGTTATTGTTTTTTGTATCTTGATTATTATCAAGTTTTTTCCCGAGGGAAAAAACTTGATATCCTCCCGAATCCGTTAGAATCGGTCTGTCCCATCCCATAAACTGACGCAGACCACCGAGTTTTTTGATCAACTTTTCCCCAGGACGAAGATGAAGGTGATAAGTATTGGAAAGAATTATCTCTGCGCCGAGATCATCAAGCTCCCATGGCGCAACACCTTTTACACTTCCGACCGTTCCTACAGGCATAAAAAAAGGAGAATGTATGACACCGTGTGATGTTCTAACTTCTCCTTTCCTTAGATTTGATTTGTTTTTGTATAATTTAAATTGCATTTTATGGGTCCGGAGGTCACAGGGGCCTCCGGCGGAACAACGACCTTATGAAGCTCGAAGCGCGCGGCATTCTGTCTTTGAACTCCGTCACGAAAAAGTCGCCGGTTATGATGGCGCAGAAGCCGGCCACTCCCGCCGCGATGAAGCACAGAAACACTTGCACAACATCATTCGCTTCTGTTTCCATGGCGCTGCCTCCGCAAGTCGGATAATTGCACTATACCAAAAATTGCCCCCGGTGTCTAGGCCAAGGGCAATTTCCGCGTAGATCCGCGATCAGTCCGCGTTGTTCCGCGTCTTACTTGAGTTCGACTGTTGCGCCAGCTGCTTCCAGTTTCGCTTTTGCGGCTTCCGCATCTTCCTTCTTAGCACCCTTCAAAAGCTCTTTCGGAGCAGCGTCTACCAAGTCCTTGGCCTCTTTCAGACCGAGATCCTGTTTGATTTCTCGGACAGCTTTGATAACTTGGATCTTTTTATCTCCGGACGATGCAAGTATTACGTCGTATGAAGTTTTCTCCTCTTCGACGGGCGCTCCCGCTACCACTCCGCCTGATGCGGCGGCCACAGCCATAGGTGCGGCGGCTGATACGCCGAATCTCTCTTCAAGCGTTTTTACAAGCTCAGAGAGCTCTAAAACCGATAGATTTTCGATCTCTTTAATCAATTCCTTAAACTTACCGCTTGGAGCAGGCTTTTTCTCAACAGGTTTTGTAGCTTCAGGAGCTTCGCTAGCTTCCGGTGCCTTTTCTTCTTCAACTTTCTCCTCAACTTTAGCATCTTCCTCTTTTGGCTCTTCTGCAACTTCTGCACTTGGGGTTTCTTCGGACTTCTCTTCTTTCACATCCTCTTTAACTTCAGGCGTCTGAGTTTCCTCGGATTTCTCCTCAGCTACTTCAGCAGTTTCTTCTACTTTTTCCTCTTTTTTTTCTTCTTCTGTCATAGCAATTCCTTTCTGAATATAAATTAAGTCATTCTAACACAAATTATTTTCACAAATTATCACAAATATTTCTGTGCCCTTTCGGTGAATTATTTCTGTGTGTGTGCATATTGTGATAAAACACTTACCAACCCTCGTATATTCCCTTGCAATACATTGACCATCCCCGAAAGCGGAGATGCAACACTGCCGACAATCTTTGCGTACAACTCCTCTCTCGAAGGTAACTGCGCGAGTTTTTTCACATCTTCTGCGGAAATAAATTCATGCTCCAATATTCCGCCCAGTATCTCCAGCGCTTCGTGCTCCTTCCCGAATAGGTGAATCTCTTTAACCGGTGCGACTTCATCGATATATGAAAATGCTATCGCTAACGGTTGATCCAAAATCTCATCACTAATTTCGATGCCACTTTTCTTGATAGCAATTTTCACCAGAGTATTTTTTGTCACGTTCATCTCGGCTTGAGCCGTACGAACTTTCTCTCGCAACTCCTCGGTCTCTTTAACTTTTAGCCCTTTGTAATTGATAAGCACCGCCGATTTTGCTTTGGCAAACTTCTCTTCTAAGCTTTTAACTAAATTTTCCTTTTGCTCTCTTGTTTTTGGCACAGTTTCTCCTTTTGTAGCTACCACGCTGATTTTTCCCGCTGACTTCTCGCAGATATTCGTAATTCGTATTATATAAACAAAAGATCTGCGTTTCCGCAGATAACATAGTAGATACAATGGTGACTCAATAGTTATTCCGTAGATAAACAATTGTCTTACAATTGCGTTACCATTGAGTTTCTATCGTTTTACTATTGCCATCTCCTACACGAGATTTATCTCCCAAGGGAAGACTCGTGGTCTGCGGATTACATTTCTAATATATCAAAGCCAAATCACATTGTCAATAACACACACAGATTTTTTTCACAGAAGTAACACCGATCTGAAACAATCTATTTGTACTTTTGTAAGATTCGTAACTTTCGTGAGGGGGGTTTCGGTTTAAAGCGCAACTCGGATGCTCGGGCCCATTGTCGTAGCTAAATATATTGAAAGAATTTTTCCTTTTGGCAAAGCAGAAAGTATGATGTCGTAATTTTCTTTGATCTTCTGGTCTTCGAAAGAAACTTTTCCGATTGACATATGGACAACATTGCCTTTGTCCGCCCTGTATTCGACTTTTCCTCCTTCGAACTCCTCTTTCGCCTTTGCCGTATCTTCCACTATCGTCCCCGTCTTCGGATTCGGCATCATCCCCTTGGGGCCGAGAATCTTCGCTAACTGTCCAAGCTTCGGCATTACTGCGGGCGAAGTTATCATTATATCAAAGTCGACGTTGCCTTTTTTAACATTTTCCACAACTTGATCTGCATTCTTTTCGTCTACGACAAGAACTTTCTTTATCTTTGCTACGCCGCCGCTTAAGTTTACCGTACCACGAATATTCTCCATCTTTTTATCGATCTTGATATGAAGCTCCAAAGTAGCGTCAAAAGTAGTTTTTGAGCTCTCTTTGGCCATCTTTATGGCGTCCTCGATTTCGAAGTCTTTATCTTTTTCAATTTTCGAGAGAGAATCTCTGTATTTTTTGCCGTGCTTTTTGACCCTAGCTTTTGTGGCCTTTGTCACAACTTGCTCTTTTTCAGCCTTCTCCTCCTTCTTCGCATCGGCAATTTCTTTTTTGATCTCTTTTTCTCTCTCCTTTGCTTCTTTCAAGATTTTCTTCTCATCGATAATCTCTTCCGAAGCAACTTCTTGTACTCTTTGGGCCATCGCAACACTCCACCAGTTAAAAGTTTCGGCCAAAGGCCGATCGTCCTCTGGACGAAAAAGTTTATAAAGTTTAAAGTTAAATCTAGCAAATAGATATTACCACTTCGCTCTCAAACTATCAATACCCCTAAAGCTTTGTCTCAAGCGTTGTCGCCTGAATCGGCTCTTTCGATCCGATATGTGCCTTGATCTTATCCGCCGCCAAAGATATCGCGTCATCCAAAATACCCAGCTCTCTTTTGGTAAATTTCCCCAAAACGTAATTTTTTGTCTCTATTTTGTTCTCGAATTTATCGTGTTCGTTTGATCTTATCGGCTCATCGCCAATCCCAACTCTTATTCGGCAGAAACTTTCACTTCCCAAAGCCTCTATAATGTTTTGAAGCCCTTTGTGCCCTGCACTGCTTCCGGACAAACGAATCCTTACCTGCCCCAAGGGGATATCCACATCGTCTAAAAGCACAAAGATTTCTGAAACATCGACTTTATAATACTCTACTATTTTTACTACTGCTTCTCCGGACATATTCATAAATGTTTCCGGTTTAGCGAAGATCAGACTTTCTCCTTTCGACTTTTTCAGAAGAATCTGTGCTTTAAATTTTTCATCGCTTTTGAAATCTCTCTCGCCGGCTATCCGCTCCAAAAGAAGATAGCCCGCGTTGTGGCGAGTCTTCTCGTATTTCTTTCCCGGATTTCCAAGACCAACAAATAATTTCATAAATCAGCTTTCAGCTTCTAGCTTTCAGCTTCTAGCTTCCCGGGCTTTCCTAACAGCTAGTAGCTAATAGCTGGCAGCTATTTTACATTCCTGGTAATCCCAATCCTCCGGCGATTGATTTCATCTTCTCCGCCGCGTACATCTGCGCACGCGAGATTGCTTGTGAAAAGGTGTTCTTGAGATCCTTCTCAAGCTCCCGCTTATTTTCCGGATTCAATGCCTCTTCGGCAATTTGGATATCGGTCACGTGTTGCTCGCCATTTAGAACAACAGTCACCCAGCCGTTGTTGCTTTTGGCCTCTATCTCCGTATCCTTTAGCTCTTTTTGGATCTTCCTCGCTTGTTTCTGAAGCTCGTAGAGCTCCTTTGCTTTTGAAAAATCAACCATCGTTCACTCCGTTCACTCCCCCTACTAAATTACGAATAATATCCCGAAAATACGAATCCCTAATGAATTTATTTGTATTTTTCGTTAGATTTGTACTTTCGTTAAGGGGTCGATTATGATTTAAATAGCGACACTACCACACTCACAATTATACTCAAGATTAAGCCAAAGATCAAGAGGATTAGGATTGTGTTAAGAATCACAAAAAGTGATGGTTGGAGCAAAAAGGCGAGACTGATTCGAATTGATGTATATTTATATATTAAAAATATGGTTAGAAGCAAGACTGCCAGAGAGAATAGAATGTTGCGGATATCTTTTATGCTCGGGGTCATAGTGACCGCAATCGATATTGAAAGATAAAGTATCAGCCAAGTTTTAAATTCCCGCAAATTTAGTGCCGAAAACGTCTCCTTCGCCCAAAGTATGATGCTTGCCGGATTAAGTGAAACTTGCGGTAGCTCCGAGTTCGCAATCCCCAATGCTCGTGCCAAAATAAATATTAATATTGAACCGACAATAAACGGCGAGAGAGAGATCAGAATCTGTCCCAATACTGGAATTTTCGGGTATCCATGCTTCACCTCTCCCCCCTCTTTCTTGAACATTGAAATGCTTGTGACTTTGGCACCGGTTATTAAACAAGTGATAGCGTGTGAAAGTTCATGAACAACTACTCCAGGGGCTACAAATAAGCGGTATCCGCGCCCGGTGGAGCCGGCCAGAAGGTGATTTATGGCAAAAGAAAGGGCAACTATCAAAAGAAATACTACTATTAGCATTAGATAGTCGTGGCTGTAGGTTGTGGATAACCCTCTTGCAGATTCGAACATATGCTATTGCAAATGATAATCTTATATGAAATAATATCTTTGTAGAAGTGCCTGTTGTACCGTCGCCGTACCGTTGCGTCGTGGTGCTGTGGGGGAGCCATTGCCGCTGATTCCTGCTCGTGGAATCAGCGGCTCTTTTTTATCAATTTGATTCTACCATCCACTTAAGTTCTGCCTCGATAAATCCATCTAAATTCCCCGTTAATACGTCGTCGGGGTTTTTTGATTCAAAATTCGTCCTGTGATCTTTCACAAGTTTATAGGGGTGTAATACATATGAGCGGATTTGGCTCCCCCACTCCGGTTCCGGCGACTCTCCGCGGAGTTCTGATATTTTTTCCTTGTGCTGCAAGAGCAGTAAAGCCGCGAGACGTGATTTCAATACACTCATCGCGAACTGTTTGTTCTGAAGTTGAGATTTTTCATTTTGGCAGGTGACGACTATCCCGGTTGGAATGTGGGTAATGCGGACTGCGGAGTCGGTAGTATTGACCGACTGACCGCCGTGACCGGATGAACGGTAAGTATCGATCTTCAAATCCTTCTCTTCAAGCACAATATCTTTACTTCGATCCTCGATTTTCGGCAGGACTTCTACTAGCGCAAATGAAGTTTGGCGCAAACTTTTGGCGTTAAACGGTGACTGACGGACCAATCTGTGCACTCCATTTTCACCTTTAAGCTTCCCGTAAGCATATTGACCATCGACGATTAGTATCGCGTTTTTAATACCGGCAATGCTACCCTTTGAGCTATCGACGACTTTGGCCACCAAGCCGGATCTCTCCGCCCATTTGATATACATGGCAAGCAACATCTCCGTCCAATCCTGGGCGTCGTCTCCGCCGGCACCGGCATAGAAATTGACAATTGCCGAGTTCTGATCGTATTTCCCGCCAAATCTTGTTAATTTCTCAAGCACTACAACTTCCGGCTCAAGCCCCTCCATCTCCTCCTCGCTCGCGATCTCTGAAAGTTCGTATATATCATCGAATTGTTTAATTTCATCTTTTAGGTTTTTTAGCTCCGATGCCACCACATTTGCGCCATCTCCAAGCCAAAAATCGGGAGAGCCCATCTCTTCTTCGATCCGCTTTACTCTTCCTTTCTTTTCATCAATTTTCAGAGCGGATCGCAAATCCTCGATCCTGGTTTGAATATTCATATTAACTTGATTATAGCAGGAGATTCGCCAATTTGACCAATTGGCTCTAGGCTGTCTAATAAATGAGTCGAATTGTATCGGGTTATTGTTTTTGGGACATATCAATCGTTGATCTGTCATGCTGAATTTATTTCAGCATCTCTATGGGATTCTGAAACAAGTTCAGAATGACACAGCTTATGATGATATATGAGATAAGTTGTCATAGGTCCAATTGGACCAATTTGATTTTATAACGTAAAAAGCTCACTGATTCAGCAAGCTTTTTACTTATTTATCTATCTTCAATTTACAGATATTGTTCTTGCAACCAAAGCAAGCGATTTCTTCGACTTCATGTAAGCGATATTCACAACCGCTACAACCGCCGCAAGAACTATGCCAGCTATTGAAGCAGGGCCGGTCTTGGGAAGCGGAGATAACGGCGTGTTAGCAGGAACCACTTTCGCCTCGATTATTGTCTCTACGGGATCGGAGATAGTTGAACCATCATCGGTGATATATCCGTTGTTTACGAGTCTCTCTCCTGCAGCTACGCCGGAAGCTACTATGGTGCGGAATCTTATGTATCCGCTCTCACCAGCCGGGATTGTAGCGATAACATACCCATCTGTAATATTTTCTGTAATCGATCGCTCTTCGCCACCAAGATAGATTATGGCAGTTGCGTTCGGATCGAGTGAAACATTTGCAGGAAGTATATCATAGATTCTAACCATATCGGCCGGTCCTGAACCGCTATTAGTGAAGAGTATTTTGTACTCAAGCGTCTCGCCGGCATAAGCAGTATTGGCCTCGACATAGTCAACTTCGTTTCTGGTTACATTTCTAACCAGTTTGCTGATTGAAAGTGCGGGCCGTAAAACCGGTCTTTCGATTACGATCAAAACATCATTTCCGTAGAAATTGTACATTTTATCATCGAAGTGATAACCGTTTTGGAATTGAGTTGGAAGCGGATCCATTACTTTGACCTTGAATGTTCTTGCAACACTTTCACCTGCACCGATATTAACTTCTGGCCAAGTAATAGTTTTTGCCTCATTCGTGTCAGGATCACCGTTAACTACCGTACCGCTGTCCGAAATAGTAATTACATTAGCGTATTCCAGAATATCGGCTATTCCGTCAGAGATTGTTACATCTGCGGCCAAATTTCCGACATTTCTGGTTACAAGAGTATATTCTATTTCGTCGTTGCTTCTAGCATTTACGGTCGTAGCATCAACTCTACCACGAGTAATGTTGATAGCGGATTTTGATCTCTCGATATTTGCTGATCCGGGATTTAGTCTTACTCTGGCATCGTCATCTACAGATTTTCTAGAATTGAATGCAGTCGCGACGTTTGTAGCGGTTTGCAGAGCAGAAATGGCATTCGGAGCTTTGGCTCTGAAATATACCAAAACCTTATTCGCATCTCCCGGCTGAATAGTACCGATAGTGGCACCACCCGCTAAAAGATCAGCATCGGATATCGAGGTACTCACACCGCCCTGAACCATTTTCGCCGAACCGTCTACTTCGGTTAGAGGCGAAGGTAGGGCGTCTTTGATTTTTACATTGTTGATCGCAGAACCACCAGGGTTGGAAACTGTCATCTTGAACTCAACAACTTCTCTCTGGTCAGCGTCTGCAAGCTCAACAAAGTTCGTATTACCATCGGTTACATTTCTTACTTCTTTTTCGATATCCAAGTTACCAGGCACGACTTGCGAGTTTGACTTTACCTGAAAAGTGACGTAACCTGCATACTGCCAACATCCTTGGATACTACCTATGTTAATGCCTGAAGGTGAAATAATCTCGTCACCACTCTGTCCGCCCGGAAGGCCGACTTCTGTATTTGGATCGCTGTACTGGTTTGGATACCACTTTACTGATCCCGGGACTAAAGATAACTCCGCAGAACCGTCGTAGTTGATGGTAAGCCCAGAAAGCCCTACTATATCACCATCGATAACGGTATCGGTAACAGTATCAGCATTGTCTGCAGATATTGAAGCCGAAATTACCGCCTTGTTGGAAGTTGTTTCAGAGGGAATGTTGACCTTGATTGTAGTGTTCGTGGCAATAGTGTTCTCCATACCGTTGTGGTAGTAGATTACACCTTCGACAACATCGCCGACTTCGGCTGAAACTGGATCCTTCCAGACAGATTCGCTCTTAGTCAAATTGGCACCGCGAAGAAGTTCATAGTCTCCTTGAAGAAAATTGAACCTAGGCTGGTCGGCGCGCATTGAAGCAGCTGGAACAATTACTTGAGAGATAATGGCCGCAGAAGCAGCAATACCAAGCAAGTACTTCCCATACTTTCTAATCCCGCCTCCTAATTTTTCAAACAATGATTTCATTTTTCCCCGCGATTAAATTGCTTAATGTTCACATTACCACCCCACGTAGCCCAAGGGGCGAAGCGGGGTGGTAATAATAATACTTTATTGACCCACACCCGGTCCGACTACCGGATCCATTCTTAAAATGGTTCTGGCGATATCGGATATGCCTGTAACCAGGTTTGTCGTAGCATAAGCAGTATTGGTGATAGTATAGTCTCCAAGAGGAGGGCAACCAACAGTTCTAACTCTAAATACTATGGTTACACTTCTACCCCTAGCAAGACTCCCAACGTTGATACCGCTTCCGGTAATTCCGTCAGCTACCGTAACACCATTTACTTTTGTCGAACCATCAATGTATCTGGTATATACTGGGATAACGTCATTTACAACCAAGTTATTATGATCGCGATCTCCAGTATTTGTAACTATGATTCTGTAGGTAATGGTATCACCAAGTTTTACATGGTTAGTCTCAACCCATTGGCTTGAGCTTGTTTCCCATACAGTTTTCTCAACTCTAATAGAAGCGGCACCGGTAACCGTGACCGTAGCTTGCGATCTCACCGTTCGACTATTGTATGTGGCTGTACCAGCGTTCACGCCTTCCCATGTGCCTTGTGAATTATAAGGCAAGTTTCTGCCAATTTTGGCTTGGAATACGAACGAAATCGCGTTGTCGTGACCTGGTCTGATGACCTCGACTATCATGCCGTTACCTGTGATTCCGTCCTGCATAATATAGCCGTTTGGAGGCGTGTCCGGTCCGAAAAATGTAGTAGTACCGGGAATATAAGTTACATTACTCGGAAGCATGTCTTTCACAAGCACATTCGGAGCAGCGCTTTGTCCATCATTCTCAACTCTAATTCTATAGGCAATTGTCTCGTTCTCTTTAACATTGTCTAAAGATTTGCTCCAAGTCGTGGTACCGGGATATGCAACATATTTATCAATAGAAATCTCGGCAGGAGATTTAACCACAGCTTTAAATGTTACATAACCGGAATATTGCCAACAACCCTGCACGCTACCGATATTTAAACCTGCACCGGAAGTAATTCCATCCGGGAGCGAGATACCCCATTGATCCGGGTTTTCTCTCCAAATTTTTGTCGAACCTGGAACATATTCCAGTCTGCCGGCAGAAGCCAAATCAATTTCTGAATAACCATTAGCATAGCCGACTATCCGTCCATCTACAACCGTATCAGTGATAGGACTTGTCTCGTCAGAATCAAGAGTCGAGGCGACTCTAGCTTGTGTTGAAAACCCTGTAGGAAGAGCAGCTTTTAGTATTACGTTGTGAGCAGTCGTGTTTTCCATACCGTTGTGGAAATAAAATCGAAATACGACTTCATCTCCGGCATCCGCTTTGTACTGTCCTGTCACAGGATCCGCCCAGTTTGGCTGTCCCTTTGTGTAGTTTGCCGCAGTCAGCATCTCGAGGTCGTTTTGTAAAAAGTTAAACCTCGGAGTGCCGGAATTAGCTTCATCAGCGATAGTAGGAGTGATAACTGCAGTCGAAAGCATCACCAAAGCAGCAGCCGCTACGGCTACTTTCTTGATTTTACTTTTGCCTACACACTCTTTCGCTCTCGCAAACATCCCCTTCATTTTTGAAAAAATATTCATTTTTTCCTTTTCTCCCGCGTTACTTAATAAGTTACTAATATTGAATACACTACCACAGATTCTATCCACTGACACACACTAATCTGCGAAAATCTGTGGATCTAATCTGTGGGAGCATATACCTTCTTGTCCGACTTTATAAACTTTACGAACTTTATAAACTTTTAACTTATTTTGATATATACTATCCGAACACTATCATACCATTTTACTTTTGTCAATACCCCCACCACCACTGAATTTTTCTCACTGAAATTCACTGAATGCTCTGTACTCTTTTTATCCAATATATCTGATATGTCATTGCGAGCGATTAGTGAAGCAATCTAATTACTGAAGCTAGCGAAGCTTTAGAAGCGCCTGAGATTTTAAGCTTACGAAGCTTTTTTCTAGTAACTAGCAACTAGAAACTAGCAACTGTCTAACGCTCCTCAGAAATCAATCTCCTAACAGCTGGTAGCTAGAAGCTAATAGCTATATTGATTCCTAAGGGCGGCCCCGAAGCATGATCACTTCGAGGCACAGCTCGCCTTGCTCGTGTCGAGCAAGGACTTTTACATCATGGCGCCGGGTAGGCGCCTCCTGTCCCGCCTCCAGGCGGGACAGGACCCCCGTCGTTGACCCCCGGTGTAGGCGGGGGCCAGGCATTGTTGCCGGGCGTCCCGCCCGGTTCGGGTGGCGGCGTTCCACCGCCTCCCGGATCTCCACCGGACCCGCCTGGGCCGGGCGTATCCCCAGCCTGGCCCGGCCCGGGTGTGTCGGGCGGCTCACCCGGTGGACACGGCCCGGGCGGGGGCGGCTCCGGCGGGCATGGCCTCTGAACACTCGGCTGGTGGTAGAGCACTACTCCAGCCGTTGCCCATGTGTGCCATTCGCCGGGAACCTTCCAGCCGGTAGCCATCGTGATGCCGCCGGCCTGCCCTTGACCAATCCCACCGGGGGGGATGTAGCCCTGACGCGCCGGCATTCCAACGTACTGCGTCTGGATCACCGGCGTCGGTACATCCCGTAGCTGTGGGACGATTACCGGCCGATCGCGATCGCGGTAGATGACCCTCTCGGTCTCTTTCTCTACCGTGACCGTTGTCTCGACTGTCTTGGCGACCGTGCCGGTTGAGACGATCCAGTTGCCCCTGACACCCTTCTCGATATGGACAAAGGCCGTCTCGGTTTTCCAGATCGTCCAACCCGGCCGCCAGTCGCTGTGCGCCTGGTCGATTTTCACCGGCCAGGCTCCACCGGCACCCTTCCCCTCGCCGTACGTCATCGTCAACTCGGAGGGGTAAGGGAGAGTGCCCCAACTCATGGGGCGGTCGAGGATGCTCTGGCCCGCGAAGAGCCTACCGAGCAACATCCCCACCTGCCCTCGGTCAACCGTCGCCGAGGCCGAGTCCATGACCCGCATCTCGTTCATGTCCGCGGGGCACGGGGTCGTAGGTACGTGAACCGAAGCCCACGCACCCGTGACAACGAACGCCAACATCAGAACAGCGCACGCGGTTACCCGCATGTTACCTGCCCTCCTGGATGGTGATCACGACCCGCGTGCCCGGCTCCCGGTCAAACTCGACCTTCTGCCAAGGACCAGGCCGTGTCTTCCACTCCAGCACAACGTGACCCACGCACTCTCCGGGCCAGTTGATACTGGAGCACTGCGTGGCGTAATTCTCGTGCAACTCGCCACCGTTGACGCTGTAGCGGAACCAGATCTTGCCCTCAATGGGCTGTCCGCTGACATCCCGCCATTCGACAACGAACGGTTGCACTTCCGGCGCTTCTCCAGCCACCGCACCCTGTGGCACTTCTTGCTCGTATGTAGCCCCAGGTGCCGCGGTCTGCTCCGCTGTCAGCTCGTCGATCGCCTTTCGAAGTTGATCGACGAGCTCGCGAAGCCCGTTGTTCTCGCCCTTTGTGGTCTCGAGGAGCTTCTGTGCCTCCTCGAGCTGCTGTTGCAGGACGACCACTTGGGGATCCGGTCCCTGTTCGACATCAGCAAACTCCGGGCCGTAACCCTGCGCTCGCCGCGCCATCCACGTTGAGAGTAGCTGGTAACCGATCCCTCCGTCAGCTTCTTGGAGGGTCGGCGCCTTCTCCGCGAGCCACGCCGAACGCGCCAGATCCCTATCTGCCCCATCCCACTCCTCGGGTGGCTTCCCAAGACTGCAGAAGCCAAACTGATGAATGAACTTGCCTGTGCCGACGGTGGTGAAAACGAGCGCCACCTCATCGGTCTCGCGAATCCTCTTGTTCAGGTCCGCGAAGCCAAGCGAGACGACTTTGACCAGAAGCGGAATCAGTCCTCCGGCTTTCCGCTGTCCCTGGTCGTTGACGACAGAGGTCACAATAGCCATTGGCTGTCCGATGGGTAGGCTGGCGATCTTGATGCGAATCCAGCCATCCTCCTTCAGCTCAGCCGACTCCCCGGCGCCCTCTAGCTCCGAGGTCACCGCGACTATGTGCCTGTCCTTGACTCCGATCACCGTGGGGTTCACCCACAGATAATCGAAGCCCTCAAAGACACCAACATCATCCGGCGCCGGGACACGGAGGAATCCTCCGGTCCAAAACGCCATCGGCTTCCCACTCTCGGTCGTCACCCAGGCAAGCTGGGTCACGCCAGCGTGGACCTCGTTCGTCTTCGTGGAGTAGAGGTCGACGCCCGTGCCAAATGCCGGCACGAACGCCATGGCCGGAACGGCAACAGCGAACGCCAGCACCATCAGTACGACGGTGATCTTACGCATGCGCGTGTTCCTCCTCGGGCTTGCGGCCCTTGCGCCGGGCCGTGTGGCCCGCAGATTGTCGATGTGCCATCGTGCAGTCAATGACCACACGATCCCCAGTCGCAAACGATGTTGCGAAAGGCAGAAAATCATTAGGTATTAGGTCGTAGCTTCTTAGCTTATTAGGAAGCCAACAATCCCAACCAATGTTCTTCATGTCCTTCGCAAATCTCGTCTGTCGTTTTGCGGTTACCTGCCCGAAGTTGCTTCCGCCCAAACTACTTGATTGTTGGCGGATGCAGGCGGGCGATGCCCGTTACGCCAGACATCAGACAATTATCGGTACGGGTTTCGTTACCGATTAACGACTGACGATCCTTTCTGCATTGTCCGCGTCCAGTCCGCGTAAGTCCGCGCTTTGTTTCCATCAGTCCAGCCAGGAAGGAGGAGAGAAGCAGTCGATGATTGATGAGACCTGGCCCTCTAGTTTTTTCGGACCGTCAATGTCAGACAAGAGCATCGCCACCCATAAAGTCCCTAAATCCCAGCCAGACTGTTGGAAACAAATGTATGATGTGTCATTGCGAGGTAATCCGAAGCAATCTAGATTACCACGTCGTGGCTACACTCCTCGTAATGACATAATTTCAACTTATTGCTCGTAATATTTAGCGATATTGTCGCGACCGCGATTAATTCGCCATTTTTTCATCAAAAAAACGGAGCCGCCTCCGTTTTATTCGTTTACTGTTTACCGTTTACCGATCACCGATTAACTATCAACTAATGACAATGTAGCACATAAATTAAAGTTTGTCAAATAACCACCACTGAAAGTTCCGCTGAAAACCACTGTTAACTATTCGTCAATCGTTAATCGGTTACGATGCCCGTTACGCCTGCCTGTCGACAGACAGGTTAGACGTTAAACGTTTTACGACCCGGGCTTCGTTACCTTGGGACGACTACCGAGTTTGATATTCGTACTTTTGTAAGATTTGCCGAGCCCTGCGTAGCCTTGTGCGAAGCATGGGTATTTTCGTTAGGGGAAGCTGGTGAACAATTTTTCTTTCGCAAGCTCTTCCAAGTGGTTTTCCGGATTAACAAGAAAATCAAGATCGATTTTATCTATGGCAGTATATACCGGCTGATCGTCCATCGGATTTACTATCACGGCCAATGCCCTCACTTCTCGCGGTTCTTCTTGGCCACTATTTTCACCATTCGCCATCCAGTTCGGTCTTCCTGCTGATTCAATCCGGTAAAACGCTCCGCCATGATTCTGTTCATATTGACTGTAGTCCGAAGCAAAATCATTAGCAATCCAATTCGCCATCACGATTGGTTTATCCGTATCATTTATAGTAATATGCCCGTAGCCAGGTGGCATAATAATCCCTTCGCCGGCGGAAACATCCGATACTATAATGTCAGATGGCGCTTCTTCGTCTTTCTGCATCAAATATTTTGCCTTCCCATTCGCCACAAAATAATATTCGGAGTATTCAACTGCCGTTCCCTGTTTTTTCGGGTGGTAATGCCCGAAAGTTTTCATATATTCCTCACCGATCATACCTGGCATTATCACGGTCAGATCGAACCGCAGATTTTTTAATTCAATTTTTTCGCGATCAGACGCTCTGCAAACTCCGCGATACATTAAGTAAGCTGTCTTTTGTTTCTCCTCATCAGATAGTTTTGCACCATCCTTGAGCACTGGGACAAGATCACCGAATGTCCTCTCGGATGTTTTCTTGACATCAACGCCCTCGCCAAATTCCAGATGGAAATTGTCGTGTAGCATCACCGGCAGACCGATTGTGGGCTCCAAGTTCAACATTTGATATTCTCACATAGATTTATTCACAGATACCATAGATTCTATCTATGATAATCTATGCACGGATCAATGTGGTAATAACTTATTTTATTTGTTTTACGATTGATTCAACATCGCTGAACGACTCTATCAACACTGCTTTGCCTCTCAACTCCTTTGCCCCAGCGAATTCTTTCAAATAAGCTAGCAGGTGTTTTCTAAACTCAATTATACCATGATCGCTTTTTCGTTCATACACGAGTTTTGCGTGACGCAAAACTACAGCTTTTAGCTGTTGGCTGTTACCCGCCTGCCGGCGAGGCAGGGCTTTTAGCTTCTCAGAGAAAATCATCGGATTCCCAAATGATTTTCGACCGATTGCTACTCCGTCTAATTTGATGTTTCCAGCTTCTGCCCTCTCCATCGCTTCTTGGTATGATCCGACATCACCATTGCCGACGATCGCCGTATACCGTTTACTGTTTACCGTGTACCGTCTTACCTTGTAAATATTCTCCCACCTTGCTCCATTCCTAAATCCGTCTCTGTAAGTCCTCCCATGTATTATCAATGCGTCCGCTCCCGCCTCAACCAATTTTGGTGCGAAATCTAATATTTCGTCATCGCTTTCCCAGCCCAGTCTGCTTTTAACTGATAATGGGATTTTGATGCTTTCGCGCACCACTTTTACGATTTCGCAGGCAAGCGCATGATTTTTGAGAAGCGCCGCGCCGTGATCGGAACCGACGACTTTTCTCGCTGGACAACCCATATTTATATCAATTCCGTCTGGTTTGATATTCTCCGCCACCCATTTGGCCGCGAAGGCAAACTTTTCCGGATATTTGCCAAACAACTGAACCACAATCGGCCTCTCCTTCTTAGAAAACTTCATCATCTGCAACGTTTTATCCAAATTAATCAACTCCTCTATTTTCAACTTTGAGCTTATAGCTTTTAGCTTGTTGTTATGATAAATCGCGTCCGCCGATATCAGCTCCGTCATCACAATGTCTGCGCCAAAACCTCTGCAGATTTCGCGAAAAGCGGAGTCGGTATACCCGGCCATAGGAGCAAGTACTAATAATGGTTTATCCTCTCGAGCCCAAATATTCATAATTAGTTACTAGTTTCTAGTCTCTAGAAATCACCCGTAATTTCGTTAAATTGGTAATTCCGCAGCGACTAATTTTGATTTTCTGAAGCTATTTTTAGGACTTTTTTATCAAAAGTATTGACAATATATTTCTTATGTGTTACACTTGCATCATCAACATCGATGCCGTGAACATACAGCGGTACCGATGAAGAAAGGGAGGGAGCCGACCCGACCAGGTCGGCGCTACCTTTGGGCTAGACCAGTGCCCTCGGTGCCACGCACCGAGGGCCTTTCGTTTTATCTGCTTATTTGATATTTATCGTCTCTATCTTCTACCTTGTATCCCCCTATCAATATCTGTTCTCTCAACTCATCTGCCCTTTTATAATCTTTCTTCTCTCTTGCTTCTTCTCGCTCCTTGGCGAGTTTTTTTATCTCTTCCGGGATATCATTTTGTATTACGTCCTCATACAATCCAAGCACTTCATCCATCTCGTTGTAGACAGACAATTTTTCTTCATTTGATACTTTCCCATCCCTCATCATCTCCCAAACCACCGCCAACGCTTCCGGAGTATTCAAATCGACCGACATTTTTTCTTTGAATGTTTTATAATATTTTGAATTTTGTATTTCTAATTTGTTTCGAGCTTCGAGTTTCGAGCTTCGAGTTTCCTCGACTATCCTAGATAGCCGAGCGCGTGCATTCTTCGCCGCCTGAAGTGCTTCCCAAGTGAAGTTGAGTTTTGATCTGTAGTGCGACTGCAAGCATAAGTATCGAAAATCCAGAGGAGAAAAACCCTTTTCTTCTAAATCTATTAATTTATAAAAGTTCCCTGCGCTTTTTGCCATCTTGTGCCCATCGACAAGCAAATGCTCACCATGGACCCAGAGTTTCACAAACTCTTTCCCCGTTCTGGCTTCACTCTGAGCGATCTCGTTTTCGTGATGCGGGAAAATATTGTCGACTCCTCCGGTGTGAATATCCAGCGTATCGCC
>MEZY01000038.1:4567-51565 GCA_001776195.1 Candidatus Berkelbacteria bacterium RIFOXYA2_FULL_43_10 | reverse complement strand
TTTTAGCTCATCAAGATTCGGATGTGAAAGTTTTCCGTAATCTTTGAACTTTTCAATAGAATAGTATATACTTCCGTCTTCACCTTTGTAGGCGAATCCTTTATCCAGAAGATCGGACACAAACTCGACCATTTTCTCTACATATTCTGTCGCTCGCGTTATCGTTTCAGCTTTTTTGATATTTAATTTCTCGAGATCGTCGAAGAAAGCTTTTTCGAATTCGTGCGTGATTTCCTTGAACTTTTCCTGTTTGCCGCCGCTTGCTCTGATGGTTTTGTCGTCAACATCGGTGATATTCATTACTTGATTCACATTATAATCATTCGTCTCAAGCGTACGGCGCAGAACATCCTCAAAAATATAGGTACGCAGGTTGCCGATGTGGGCAAAGTCATAAACAGTCGGTCCGCAGGTATAGAGTTTAATCTTGCCCGGCTCGATTGGTACAATTGATTCTGATTTTCTCGATAAAGTATTATACAATTTCATATATTGAATGTACCTGATTTTAACTCGATGCGCAACAAATGCCACCCGCCGATTCGGTGGGTGGCATTTGTTAATTGCTTTTGAAGATCAAGTTGCTTCTCTCTCATCTGAATAATCATCTTGTTTTGGCTGAATTATCGGTGATTCATCCTGAGCTTCTTCTTCATCGTCGCCTTCGGCTTCATCATCTGTCTCCGGCAACTCTATGTCGTCATCGAGCGGGGTTTCCATCTCACCTTTTCCGTAAGTATCCTTTTCCAAATCGTTGTCGAGATCATCTATCTTTTCCATCTTCCCGCCGCACTCCGGACATCCATCGCCTCCCGGTTCTATCGGTGTCGGATGGCCGCACTCTACACATACCCATTGATCTGCCATGAAATCTCCCTTTTTTTATTTTTGATACTTTTCAGATTCTATTTCGACCGCGCATCTTTGTCAACACCTATGATTTATCATTTATAGAACTGAATAATTCGATTTACCTCAACATTCTCCAAAGATAACTACCCATAGATACGGTTTCTGTGCCCTTTCTGTGTATAACTTCTGTGTGTGTTTATTCATAAGCTCGTCTGCCTTCGAGCGATCGTTTCAGGGTTATTTCGTCTGCGTATTCAATGTCGCCGCCCACCGGAAGTCCGCGGGCGATTCTGGTTATCTCCACTTTGATTTTGTTTTTTGATATCTCCTCCTTGATGTATGATGCCGTCGCCTCGCCCTCCAAATCGGGATTTGTGGCTAGTATTACCTCCGATATCTCATTACCTTTCAACCTCTCTACCAACTGTTTTATTCTCAATTGTTCAGGGCCGATCCCATCCAAGGGCGATATATGTCCGCCCAAAACATGATAAACGCCACCGAAAGCACCTGATTTTTCTAAAACTATTACGTCTAGCGGCTCCTCTACGACTGCAAGTAATTTTCTATTCCTCTTGTCGTCATCGCAGACTTTGCAAATCTCTCTATCGGTAATATTGAAACACTCTTTGCAGTATTTGATGTTCTCCATAAGTGCACTCACGGCTTCACCGAATTGCAATATCTCTTCCCTGGGTTTTGTTAGCAAATAAAAAGTCAACCGCGCCGCACTTTTCGGCCCGATCCCGGGAAGTTTAGAAAACTCATCTATTAAATTTTGAACTGATTCTGGCAACATTTTATTAGCTTTCGGATGTTAGCTATTGAATCATACGACATTGACGGCTTAATTTCTCTGTGCTAGGATTTGTACAGGTTGTAGATGCACACTCACATGCACGGAGGTCCACGAGAATGGCGTTCAATCCGTTTGCTCCGTTTCGGACGTTGTGCGGGATCCTTGGCATCGCTTGCATCATAGTCTGCTCGATGCTGGCCCTCCGAGTAGCCTTGATGCGCGTCCTCGGCATAAGTGCCGATTTGGCATGGATACCACCGCTGACTGCCTTTGCGGTCAGCGTCGCATTCGGCGCAGGCTACTGCAAGTTCCAAGAGTTGGTCGACGAGCACGATCGACTCACACAGCCGTCCCGTTCCTCGCCCTCGACATAGGGGCGAGGAACGTCGTTTAATCACACAGATTATTTGCTTAATAGTTGTAATCAGGACTTGCGCGATTCGCTTCTTTGTCATTCCCGCGCAGGCGGGAATCTACTATTAGTGGATCCCCGTTTTCACGGGGATGACACCAAGCGCGTAAGTCGCAATAATGTTAATTTCTTTTTATTTCTGATTTCTGTCCTTTTTGGAATTTATTTGTTACTTGTATCTTGCCCGCTCCGACTCGTCGGAGACGAGGCGAGTTTCTTGGAATTTTCGCTGGCTGGACTTTCCCAACTAGCCCACTTGCATCCCGGATACTTGGAACATCCCCAGAACTTCTTGCCTCGCTTCGTTCTACGCTCAATTATCTCGCCGTCCCCGCAATCCGGACACTTTTTTCCAGTTCCCTGAACAATCGACTTTGTATTTTTACACTTTGGATAGTTATCGCAAGCTAAAAATTTCCCGAATTTTCCCTCTTTGAGCATCATTTTTCCACCGCACTTCTCACATTTCTCACCCTCGGCTTCCGACAATTTCTCCGTTGTCCCATCGCCTTCAACCACTTCCGATTTTTTATCTGCCTTGCTCTCGAGCGGACGGGAGTATTTACATTCGGGATATCCGCTACAAGCAACAAATTTTCCGAATTTTCCGAACCTTACGATGAGCGGTTTTTTACACTTCGGACACTTCTCTTTGAGCTCCTCGACCGGCATTATCTCCTCTTTTTCCAACTCCTTGCCTTTGACTATAAGATTTTTCTCAAACGGTATGTAAAACTCATCAATAACCTTTTGCCACTCCTCCTCGCCTTCGGCAACAGCGTCCAAGTTATCCTCCATCTTTGCGGTAAATTTGTAATCGACGGTTGTAGGGAAATGTTTGACTAAAAGATCGTTCACAATCATCCCAATCTCCTCCGGGATGAATCTGCGATCCTCGAGTTTTACGTATCCGCGATCTTGTATCGTCGACATTGTCGGTGCGTATGTCGAAGGACGGCCGATTCCCAAGCTCTCCAGCTTTTTGACCAATGTCGCCTCTGAATATCGCTTCGGTGGCTCGGTGAACTTTTGGTCGGCCATAAATTTATGAAAGTCCAACTCCTCATTTTTTGCGAGTTTTGGCAATGTCCCGCTCTCCTCACCGTTCACATCATCTTTTCCTTCAGTATATACTTTAATAAAGCCATCAAATTTGACCCTCTCCCCTTTGGCCAAAAATATCAGCTTCTCCTTCACATCGGCCAGTATTCTCGCCTGTGTCATTTCTACTATTGCTTCCTTCATCTGCGAGGCAACTGTCCGTTTCAATATCAAATCATACAATCTTTGTTCCCTCCCATCAGGGGAAACTTCGCCCTTTTCAAAGTGGGTTGGTCGGATCGCTTCGTGCGCTTCCTGCGCCCTTTTGGTTTTGGTTTTGTAAATCTGCGCTGACTCCGGCAAATACTCCTTACCGTATTTTTTTCCGATAAGAGCGCGGACTTTTTTAATAGCTTCAAGCGATAGGTTGGTCGAATCGGTACGCATATATGTGATGTGCCCTGCTTCGTAAAGTCTTTGAGCGTGCATCATTGTCTGCTTTGCTGAAAAGCTAAGTTTTCTCGATGCTTCCATCTGCAAAGTCGATGTTGTGAATGGTGCAGATGGTCGTCGCAGTGCATCTTCTTGCTTAAGGTCAATGATTTTATATTTTGCCTTTTCCAGTAATTTTTCGTAATTTTTCGCTTGTTTTTCGCCCATGATATCAAATTTATCCACAGGCTTGCCATTTTCTTCGACAAGGTAAGCAACAAACTGCAATTCATCCTCCGCTTTGGAAAGCGTCACTCCCACCAACCAAAACTCTTGCGTCTTAAAATCTAGAATCTCCCGCTCCTTCTCGACCACTAGTCTAACCGCTACCGATTGGACTCGGCCAGCGGAGAGACCAGATTTTACCTTCTTCCACAAAAGTGGAGAAAGTTTATAGCCGACAAGGCGATCCAGCACTCTTCGCGCTTGTTGAGCGTCGACCAGATCCATATTGAGATCTCTTGGATTCTTTATCGCCCTCTCTACCGCCGCCCTTGTAATCTCCGAAAAAGTAATCCGTTCGAGTTTCGGATTTCGAGTTTCGGATTTCGAGTTTCCCAAGCCAACAGCTTGGGCTATGTGCCAGGCTATCGCCTCTCCCTCTCTGTCCAAGTCAGTCGCAAGATATGTTTTTTCCGATTTTGATGCCTCTTTTTTAAGAATTGATACCGCCTTTTTCGCCTTATCGGGGACAACATACTCCGGCTCATAATTCGCTTTTGTGTCTACGCCCAATTTACCAGCAGGTAAATCACGGACATGTCCGTAAGAGGCCAAAACTTTGTATCCGCCTCCCAAATATTTCTCGATAGTCTTTGCTTTCGCCGGCGATTCAACAATAACTAGATTCATCCCTGCCCTCTTTTTTAATTTATTATTTAAAATTTTGAATTTGTTTCGGATTTCGACATTCGGATTTCGAATTTTCGAAAAAATTATAATTTTTTTCGGTATCTTCCGCCTCCGACATTCTCCAAAATACCTTTCATTTCCATCATCGTCAAGCAAGAGTTAACTTTTACTATGTTAAGCTTGCACTCTTTCACTATTATATCGGCGGGGATTTCCTGCTCTGACTCAAACAATTTTAATATTTCACCCTCTTCTTCGCTCTCCGGTAGAATCTCTTTTGCCAACTGTTCTGCTTTTTTACTTTCAATATTTAGCTCCTCAAGAATATCGCTTACTTGTGTGACCGATCTTGCTCCCTTTTTAATAAGCTCGTTTGCGCCATCAGAAAAAGGCGAATCAATGTTTCCTGGCACCGCAAATACCTCCCGATTATAATCCAGCGCCGCATAGGCAGTAATTAATGCTCCGGATTCCTTTGCCGCTTCCGTGACCAGCGTTCCCAGACTCAAGCCGGCAATGATTCGGTTCCGAGCAGGAAAAAGATGCTTGAGTGCCATCGTTCCTGGGGCTTGTTCGGAGATTATGGCCCCGCCGGATTTGACAATATCATCCGCCAAATTTTTATTACTCACCGGATAGACCGAATCCAGGCCGCAAGCCAACACCCCGACTGTGATTCCCTGATGATCCAGCGCGGTTCTGTGCGCAATAGAGTCGATCCCCAATGCCAAACCGGATATTATTGTGAGATTTGAGAGCCGCAATATTTCAGAAACAAGTTTTTTCGTCGCCCTCACACCGTAGTTGGAATATTTTCTGCTCCCGACAACCGCAAGTGAAGGTAATTTTAATGTTTCGGCATCACCCTTTATATATAGCACGGCCGGGGCATCATGAATTTCCGCAAGAAGCGGTGGATAACTTTTATCGTATATTGTTGTATAGCCCAGATTCAGCTTATTGATTTTCTCGATTTCCCGATCAGGATCAACCTTATCTCTTGCCTCGATGATGATCTCCGCGATTTTCTCGCCTAATCTTTTAGTTAATAATCCGCCCTCCGCCCTCCAAGCTCTTTCAAAATCACCGTCAAAAGCGGCTCCGATTTTCTTAATCGTCTGCCCCCCAATCCTCAAGTCCGTATTCAGCGCTAATATATATTTCGAATCCATTCTGTTCATTATAGCTGATATTCAACTCGGAATCATTACTTATCACTCAATCATCGATTCCACCGATAGCAACTACTCACTGTCATTGCGAGCCATCGAGTGAAGCGAGAGGCGTGGCAATCCTTTCCTAAATAGATTGCTTCGTCGTTCCTCCTCGCAATGACAATACAGTGAGTTATCACCGCCGATAACGCTGACGGATTAAATAGTATATGCTAACATCGTCGTGACGCATCATCCTGACAATGGGTAGGTGACCTCTTGGAGTGCGACACGGCGCTGGCGGCTGTCGGTATCGTACTGTACTTCCTGGGATTCATCTACTACGGGAAGTGCGCGCTGGCGGGTAAAGTCAATCCCTCGCTGGCATCATGGGAACAATGGGCAGTACTGGGAATATTGCTCGCGGTAAGTTCCCATGTCATGAACAAGGGCGATGTCATAAAGTCGCTCCAGGCCTACGGGATATGTATCGCTAATGTGATCATGGTTGTTGTCGTCCTGATCGCACGCAAATACGACAAACCGAAACTGCGCGACACGGCTCTTTCGCTCTTCGGTCTGTTGGCCATCTTCCTCTGGTGGTTGAAACATGATGCCACCTACGCGCTACTTACACTCCTCTTCCCTGTTGTAATCTCGATCATCCCAACATGGATCAATACATGGCAGGAACCGTCGAGAGAGGATCCGAAGCCGTGGCTGGTGATCTGCTTTTCATACTTGCTCACTGGAACAGCGACAGCACTACGAGTCCAGTACTGGACGATGGAATGGCACCAGGTGGCTCTTCATGTAACTGGCTTTGCTACCCAGTTCGTAGTGCCACTGATCGCCATCCTCAAGAAGAACCGCTGACGGCGGCTGGACACGAGTTCCGGCCGCCGTTACGCATTTACAGCATACATTTTATATATCCATATCAATAATTGATCTCATCCAGAATACTAGAAGCTATCTCATAAATCATCATAAGCCGTGTCATTCTGAACTTGTTTCAGAATCCCATTGAGATGCTGAAACAAATTCAGCATGACAGATCAACTATTGCTATGTCCTGGAAACGATAATCTAATGCAACTCGACTTATTTATGAGATAGCTTCTAGTGTGTTTGCTACCGCTTATGGAATAGTATTATTGTTCTCGAGAATCCATGCTATCTAAGATTATCGTCGTACGACGATATTTGCAGACATTTTTGTTAGCAATTGGACTTTAATTTATCCACAGCGCTTTTTAGCATTTTGGAGTACAAAATCAGCCCAATTTGTTCCATTGCGCCGTGTTGTTCGCGGCCGAGAATATTGCCTCCACCGCGGATTTCTAGATCGGAAAGCGCAATGTCGAAACCCGATCCTAAATGCTGGTTTTCGGTAATTGATTTTAATCTTTTGTAGGCATTGTCAGTCAATTTCTTCTCTGAATGAGTCAGGAGGCAATACGCTTGTCTTGGACTTCTGCCGATTCTTCCGCGAATTTGATACATCTGCGAGAGACCAAATCTATCAGCTCCTTCGACAATCAAGGTGTTTGCATTAGAAAGATCAAGGCCATTTTCAATAATCGTCGAGCAAACCAGAATATCAATCTCCCCCTTGGTGAACCGTATCATCACATCCGAAAGCTCCCTCTCGTCCATCTGTCCGTGGGCAATCTCCACTCTCATTTTTTTGTGTCTTCTTTTTATTGCTGATGCTTTTGCGGCTATAGTCGAGACTTTGTTGTGAAGATAATACACCTGCCCATTTCGTTTTATTTCCCTCTCAATATACTGATCAATTATTACCTCGTCATACTTTTTCACCTCTGTCTCAATTCCACGCCGTCCAGAAGGAGCGCTTTCTATTTGCGAAATATCTCTGATTCCAGAGAGCGACATAAAAAGAGTTCTTGGAATCGGAGTTGCGGTCAGCGTTAATACATTTATTTTTGCCCTAAGCCGCTTTAGCTCCTCTTTCTGCTTAACCCCGAATCTTTGCTCTTCGTCGATTATCAACAGATCTAAATCCTTAAATTTTACGTCGCCCCCCAGCAATCTGTGTGTTCCGATTATAAAGTCTATTTGCCCTTGCTTTATTTTTTCTATTGATTCTAATTGATCCTTTTTGGAGTAAAATCTGCTCAATACCGCAGATTTTATCGGAAGATTTTTAAATCTTCTTTGAATATTTGTGTAGTGCTGTTCAGAAAGAATTGTTGTCGGACACAAAAGCGCAACTTGATGTTCGTTCGCAATCGCTTGCAGAGCGGCTCGCAGTGCGACTTCAGTTTTTCCGAATCCGACATCTCCACAAATTAATCTGTCCATCGGCAGATGGCTTTTAAGATCTATGTACGTATCCTCAATCGCCACCGCTTGGTCATTCGTCTCAACAAAACCGAATGTTTTAATCAATTCCTTTTCCCAATCACAATTTATAACGTATGATTTTTTATGAGCAATCTCTCGCTTGGAATATATTAGCAGTAATTCTTTTGCCAAAATTAGCATATTTTCATAGACTTTTCTCCTGGTTCTTTGCCAAGTTTGAGTACCGAGCTTGTTAAGTCTTGGTACTCGGCGTCCAACATTTATGTATTTTGTGACTTTGGTCTTAAGATTTTCCGGAAGATATAGAAAGTCGCCATTCAAGTATTCGATAAATATATACCGTTTTTCATTTATGCCCAATTTTTTCGTTCCCAGAGTCCTAAATATGCCGATACCGTGATGTTCGTGTACAATATATTCTCCATGTAATATTTTCGTTCCGTCTTCGAGCAATAATATATTTGCGTTGATGGATAATAATGATTTCTTAATCCTAGCCTTGGATTTTGTAAATATTGATTCAATTACTTCTCCAAAAAAATCGACAATATATATTGAAATATCGTCGATCGTGTATATTTCAATACTGCCACCTAAACGGCAAAATTGACCCGGCATTGATATCTTGTTTACATTCTCGTATCCCAAATCTGTAAGCGCAATGACGAGCTCATACATTTTGATTTTATTACCGGTCTTGATTTCCATTGAAAGATCTATCGAAGTATGATAGGGTAATATTAATTGTCTGATGGGTGCTATCTGAAATGCCTTTGCCCCTCCTTAGGCGGTCTATCCGCCCCCTTCGGGGGTGGACGGACTCAGGTAGCACTTATCAGACAAAAACCTCCGCGATTTGCCGGAGGTTTATTTATTTCGGTTATATCTTTGTTCTTTGCGTACACAATTCTTCGTCTTCTAAATTGATTTGTATTATTTTCCGTGCTCTATCCCTGCCTGCGGCAGACAGGCGTGTGTTAAATCAGTGTGGTTGATGTGTGTGTCACTTTTCGATTTCTACTCCCATACTCCTAGCCGTACCGGCGATAACTCTCATCGCCATTTCTTCGTCGTTGGCATTCAGATCCGGCATTTTTATCTTTGCAATCTCTCGAAGCTGTGCTTTTGTAAGTTTCCCAACCTTATCTCTTTTCGAGTTCTCTGCTCCCTTTTCCAGTTTGAGTGCCTTTTTTATCAAAACGGCAACTGGTGGTTGTTTTAGAATGAATGAGATAGATCGATCCTCATAAACTGTAATTTCTACCGGTATCGTGGTATCACCAAAAGTTTTTGTCTGCTCGTTAAAAGACTGGCAAAACTCCATGATATTTACACCATGCTGGCCCAAAGCAGGCCCTACCGGAGGGGCAGGATTTGCCTTCCCCGCCGGACATTGCAATTTTACTATAGTTTTTATTTCCTTAGCCATAATACTCCTATTGATCACACTACCCCTGATCTTGTCCACTGATTAGCGCTGATCGTAAATAATGCAACTAATCTGCTTCTGTGCCCTCCGCCAGCAGGCGGACTGTGTAATAATTCTGTGTGTGTTTAGACTTTCTTTACTTGCAAGAAATCCAGGTTTACCGGGGTTTCACGGCCGAACATATTCACCAATACTTTGACCGTACCTCTGTCCTCATTTATATCTTCAACCTTGCCTTCAAAACCTTTGAGCGCTCCGTCTGTGATTCTTACCAATTCATCGATACTGAAATCAACTTTGTACTTCGGTTCCTCAACACCCATTCTTTTCTTTATTCGATTTATCTCCTCTTTCGACATCGGAGTCGGCCTTACCCCGAACCCGATAAACCCGGTAACATTCGGAGTATTTCTGACCACATACCAAGAGTCATCGGTAACTATCATATCAACCAATACATATCCCGGGAAAATTCTCTTTGCGACAGTCTTTCTTTTTCCGTTTTTGATCTCTATCTGCTTCTCTTTCGGCACTATCACATCAAAAACCTTTTCTTGCATATGAAGCGATTCGATCCTCTGTTTGAGGGAATCGGAGACTTGGTCCTCGTAACCCGAGTAGGTGTGTATAACATACCAGTTTCTCTCTCCAGATTGTTTTGTGGTCAAAAAGTGATTGGTTGGCTCTTCATCACCTCGGCTCTCTTGATCAAAAATATTAGCCTCGATCACTTCATCCGGTTGTTTTTTTTCTTCTTTTTGTCCCATAGTTTATTGGTTAAAGGATATAATATATTCAATCGCTTTAGATAATCCGAAATCGGCTGCAGCCACTACTGCCATCGCAATAATTGATGAAACAATGACTATAACAGTATGTTTGACAACATCGGCTCTCGTGGGCCAGCTTACTTTTTTAAGCTCCCCCCAAATATCTATGAAATATTGTATCGGTGCAATCTTTTTCATATTAATTTGCAAATTGAATTTTTTTAATCAATACTCTGGTTTTTTCATCTCTGTGTCCGGCTGTTCGTTTGTATCTTTTCTTGGCTTTAAATTTAAATACCCTAATTTTTTCGGTTCTTTCTTCTCCCAAAATATCTGCTTCCACTTTAGCACCTTTTACATACGGTGTGCCGATTTCGCACTTCTTATCATCGCTTACAAGCAAAACATCTTCAAAAACTATCGTTTTCTTATCGGAAACGATTTTCGGCATTTGTAGCTCTGTGCCTTCGCTTGCTTTGAATTGAACTTTATTGTATTCGAACACGGCAAACATATTTTCTCCAAGAACTTATCTAACAACTTCAGGAGCAGTTATTATGTTAACTCTAATCTAAAAAAGACCGGCGGTCTTCTATATACTTATAGTTTATTCTAATATCGCAATCTTGTCAATATGCCAAAACAATCTCTATGGTTTCCGCTAAATACAGCTCGCCCCGCCGCGCATCTCTGCACGGCGGGACGACGATTCAGTTCTCGAGGAGGAACCCCAACAGGTCGTTGGGGATCATCGGGGGGGCGAAGCCAATTAGCCTCGCCTCGTCAGCGGCCTCGCAATATGCGACGACCGCGTTCGCGAGGTAGCATAGCTGCCCCCATTCGTCATCCCCCATAACCTCCACGGCAAAGGTCACCTTCCCGGGGGCCGGACCCCCGATGACCTTCGCCCGATCGAGTTCGATGTTCCTGTACTTCGCGCACAGGATCCCGAACTCTTTCGCCGACTTGACCGGCTTGTCCGGAAAGATGGCGACGCTTTGCGCGCCGTTCCGGATCGCCCTCTGGACGCAGGCTCGAGCGACAGCCTGCTTGTGGTCCTCTTTCGCCGCCCTCGTCGCGGCGACTGCATCCCTGGTCGGAGGATACTCCATGGGAGGATGCCCATGGCTACACAAGTAAATCCCTGATGCATCCAGGGTGTCGAGGGGGGAGCAACAGATGAACAGCACCCCCTGCGACACGACCACAACCACGGCGGCGGCGATGATCATCCTCGTAGACATTCTTCTACCCTCACCTTCTCACTGCCTCGGAACCTGACGAATCAGGCGTTTTCCGAGGTCAGTTATGATCGATACCTACATTATAGCATAGTCCGACAGTTATGTCAACCGTTTGATTCCGTGAACCCAACAACCCGTGCCTACTTACGTCATTCTGAATTCATTTCAGAATCTGGATCCTGAATCGAGTTCAGGATGACACAAGAGAAAGGCTATTGTTGGCTCTAAACTAATTATCGGATTCACGGTTGTACGGGTGCGAAAATAATCTCTGTCGCCTCAATTACAAAATCGGCGCCACATTAGAACAAATGACATAAAGCGCCAGAATTTAGTACACTATGCCAGATTTAGCTCGTCTCCTCAATCTGCTCCGGGGAGGCCAAGTTGTATATATACTGCTCCAGCCCGAAACCAGGATGGTGTTTGTTAACAAAGTATTTCCCCGGAATATTCGTGCTGTATACCGAGATACTTGTATCGCCTTTTTTCGTTCTTAGAACAGGCTTTCCGACATCAACCCCAAGTTTTTCTTTGATTTTTGTTACTGTTCCCGGGCTACTTTCAGCCAAAAAAACATAGTGCAAACCGGATAATCGAGAGATTTTTTCTATCACGGAATCAGCCTCTCGCTCAATTCCCTCCGGTCCTTTTTCCACATCTTCACCCATTTGAACAGCAGCTCTTTCGTGCCTTCTCGCAACCATTTCTGCCAATTCTGGGCTGAGTTCTCCACCCTCTCTTATGTCTTGAGCTCGTTGACGTCCAGGTGCTTCGGCCTTGGCTATGTCACGCGCCAGATCAACATCCATTACTTTCCCCTTGAATTGTCTGGCGGCTTCCCTTTCCTCTGGGGATTTAAATCCACCTTCTAATTCATTTGCCATAATTTCTCCTTCCTAATCATTTATTGTTGTTATTAATATCACCTTTAATATTATCTAACGAAAAATAATAGTCAAGTTTTTACTCTGCAAATTGTCCTTTGTGCGCAGATTCTGTTACCTAGAAATTTATTTTTCTATGTCTAATGAAAATGCTCTGGACAACTCCGAGAGAAAAGTAGGTCACAAGCAATGAGCTTCCGCCGTAAGAGAGAAGTGGCAGAGGGATTCCCGTAACCGGCATAAGACCCAAGTTCATCCCAATATTAACTACTGTTTGGAAAAAGAGCATTGCCGCAACACCGATCGCGAGCAGAGATCCGAAAGTGTCTTTGGCCAGCGTCGAAATGGTGAGAACTCGATAAATCAAATAGAGATAGAGAAGTATCAGGAATGATGAACCGAAAAATCCCAATGCCTCCCCTGCTCCTGCGAAAATAAAATCTGTATGAGGTTTGGGCAAAAACTCAAGCTGGCTTTGAGAACCGCGGCCCAAACCTTTGCCGAAAATCCCACCTGATCCGACAGCAATCTGCGCTTGGCGCACATTATAACCTTGGTCATAGGGGTCTCTCCCCGGATCGATAAATGTGAATACTCTGCTTCTTTGATAATCCTTAAGTATGCGTCCGAAGACCCCCACATTGAATACGGAAAGGAGAAAGGTACCAGCTAGAATTAGTATCGTCGCCGAAATAGCGATTGTCTGTTTGAGGTTTGGTTTCGAGGCTAAAATCATAACAATATAGATAAATATTACTACCAAAGCTGTGCCAAGATCTGGCTCTTTCAGAATTAGAATAAATGGAATCGCGGTCAAAATAATCGATACAATGTAATCTTTTATCCTCATCGCTCCGATCTTACCGCACAAAAAACTTGAGAGCATAATGTATACTCCAACCTTGGCTATTTCCGAAGGCTGAAGCTGGAAAAAACCCAAATCTATCCAGCGCATCGCTCCGCCCGAGACGTGACCGAAAAGATCGACATAGAGCAAAAGTAAGAGAGAGAGAAGATAGAATACCCACCACAAACCTCTAAGAGCCCTGTAATCAGAAAATGAGATTGCAACCGCAATCGCGATACTACCAGCGGCAAAAATTCCTTGGCGCAGAGCCAAGTTCACATCATCGCCGGAAAATACCAAACTGTATATTAGAGCAATACTTAAAGCAGTAATAATCAAAGGGACGATAAAGAGGGTAAAATCGAATATTTTTATCTTATTACCCATTCTATGATACCCGAATTATCTCGATATCTACGACCTTCCCCTCGATTTCGATTTTATTTGATTGAGCAATATCTGAATCGATTTTTTTGATCTCTTTGGCTAGCGTCTCTTTGGCAATATATTCTTGATTATTTCTAATAGCACTCCCGATTTCATTCTCATTTGTCTGATATCTAATTCGTATTCGATCTTCAACCTGAAGCCCAGTCTCTTTTCTAAGACCCTGAATCGCCCTTACAACCTCTCTAGCCAAACCTTCGCTTCGAAGCTGAGGTGTAATCTTGAAATCGAACCAAACATCGCGAAACTTCGTCTCACCGATTTCTGTTGTCTCAATTTTTTTTAACGATGCTATCTCTTTAACATTCAGCTCTTCGGATAATATCCTCTCAAAATCTTTAGGTAATTCCTCACCAAGATATTTAAATATTTGTAGCGGTTGTCGAACTTTAATTCCTGATGCGGCTCGCAAACTAAGTCCGGATTCAACCAGTTTTCTTGTTCGATCCATTGACTCGATAATTTTATGATCGATTAATTTTTCATCGGCTTCCGGAAAATCAGCCAGATGTACCGATTCCTCTCCGGTCAAATTTTTGTACATCTCTTCCGCAATAAAAGGTAGAAACGGGGCAAAAAGTTTTACTAGTTTCAGAAGAACAAAATACATAGTTTCGTAAGCACAATTCTTGTCTTTATCGCTTTCTGACTTCCAAAATCTTCTTCTGCTTCTGCGCAAATACCAGTTGGAAAGTTCGTCGACAAAAATCGGGAATAATCTTGTGGCACCGGGAAGATTGTAATTCTTCAAATTTATCTCAACTTCCAAATTCAATTTCTCAACCTTAGCGACAATCCAACGATCTAATATATTATCAGAAATTTTCTTTCCTGCTTCCGGATTCCAATTATCCAGCGTCGTGTAAAGTATGAAGAAGTAATACGAATTCCAAAGCATACGGAAAAATCCTCGCTGTAATTCTGTAAGTTCCGATTCCTTTAAGCTCAAATTCTCCGCCAGCATTACCGGCGAGGATAAAAGATAAAGTCGCAAAATATCGGCACCATATTTTTCAAAAACTTCCATCGGATCGGGATAATTTTTAAGTCGTTTCGACATCTTTTTGCCGTCTTCGGCCAGTACGATGCCGTTAGCGATGACATTATTATATGCCGGTTTCCGCATTATCGCCGTCGATATTATATGCAAATAATAAAACCAGCACCTGGTCTGGTCAACTCCTTCAGCAATAAATTCAGCTGGAAAATTACTCTCAAATTTTTCCTTATTTTCAAAGGGATAATGTTTTTGGGCATAGGGCATCGAACCGGAATCAAACCATGTGTCGAGTACATCCGGGATCCGCCTCATCTCGCCATCACACTTTTCACACTTGAAAGTGATCTCGTCAACTATATGTTTGTGAAGATCGGTAACTTTCTGTCCGGACAGTTCTTCCAATTCCTTCACTGATCCGACTACTTTAATATTTTTACAAAGTTTTGAATTATCAGTTATCGATTTTAGCTTTGCGCTTTTAGCTTTTAGCTCGGCTTCGCCACCACATCGCCAGATGGGAAGGACCGATGCCCAATATCGCTGGCGGGAAATTGACCAATCCCTCGCGCCCTCAAGCCACATCCCGAATCGCCCCGCCTTTATATGTTTCGGCGTCCAATTAATCTCTTTTGCCAACCCTATCACCTCATCTTTTACTTTTTCTACAGCAACAAACCACGACGACGTGGCGTAATTGATGAGCGGAGCTTCGCAACGCCAGCAATGAGGATAAGAATGCTCGTATTGTGCCTTATCAAATAATAAATCCTTACTGTCCAAATATTTAATAATCGCTACATCCGTCGCCTGAACATCATCTGCCGGCTTGACGGATAACCCAGATAATTCTCCATAGCCAGACTTGATAATTCCATCCATGCCAACATGCTGGATAAACGGTAAATCCATTTCTTTCCCCAAATTCAGATCATCTTCACCAAATGCAGGAGCAATGTGAACAACACCGGTACCATCATCTGAAGTTACAAAGTTGGCAGGCACAGCTTTCCATCCGTTGTCATAGTTTTTTATAGCGTTATCCTTTTTCACAAAATCAAACAGAGGGACATAACTTGTTGAAACAAGCGTTTGAGCTGACACATCGGCAACTATTTCATAATCCTTATTTTTGAACACATTATCTATGCGATCCTTCGCTAATATATAAACCTCTTTTCTTCCTTTGATTTTAACCTTTGCGTAAGTGATATCGGTGCTAAGTGCCAAAGCAGCATTGCCTAACAATGTCCAAGGTGTGGTCGTCCATGCAAGAAAATATGTGTCAGGAAAAACTACTGGGTCATCAATTTTGAATTTGACAACCACCGAAAGATCCTTAATATCTTTGTACCCCTCGGCGACTTCGGACTGCGAGAGAGTCGTTTCACATCGCGGGCAAACATGCATCGATCGGTAACCTTCATAAATCAATCCCTTGTCGTAGAGCTGTTTGAAGGTCCACCAAACTGATTCCATGAACGGAAGGTCCATTGTCTTGTAGGCATTCTCCATATCAACCCAGCGCCCGAGACGACGGATTACCTTTTTCCATTCTGTAACATAGCCCAAAACTTTTGAGCGGCAAAATTCATTGAATTTAGCAACTCCCATCTCCTCAATCTGTTTTTTGCTTTTAATACCCAATTCTTTTTCAGCGATATTCTCGATCGGTAGTCCATGACAATCCCAACCCCATTTACGCTCAACTAATCTGCCCTTCATCGTAAAATAGCGCGGTATAACATCCTTCATCAGTGAGGGAACAATATGGCCGTAGTGGGGCGTACCGGTCGCGAAAGGCGGGCCATCATAAAAAACATAAAGCGAGGAATCTTTTCGATTCTCTAATGACTTCTCAAATATTTTATTCTCATCCCAAAACTTGAGGATTTTCTCCTCAACTCTGGGCAAGTCCAATTTTGGATCAACTTTACGAAAGTTCATAATTTTTCAAATTATTCACGAATTATGGATAATGGATAATTGAGTTTATTCTCTTCACGACTATTTCTTCAATTCTGTGTCTATTGCATTGTTTACCATTTTATCGGCGAGTTTGTTTTTCTCGCGTGGGATGTGGATGAAAGAAATGTTCGCTTTTAGATCCGAAAGCAGTGCTCGAATTTGATCTATAAGTCCCTTTATCCCTTCGTTTTTGATCTTGAAATTGCCATTGATTTGTTCTACCACAAGTTGGCTGTCTAAGCGGCAAATGATCTCTGAATCTGGATTATTATTTTCCGTGAACCATTTGCTCCTCTTCAGTATCTGCAGTGCTTTGATAATTGCCCTGTACTCTGCTTGATTGTTTGTCGCTTCACCGATATATTCGCAACATTTGTGAATCTCTTTTTCATTCTCATCGAAAAAAACGATCCCGATCCCCGCCGGACCGGGATTCCCCCTCGCCCCCCCATCTGTGTTGATATAAATGCTTGACATAACAGATATCTTTTATTATAATTTGGGTACCACCATTGAGGAGGTTCCGCTGTGACAACCGATCACCGAGTGTTCGAGTTCGCGCTGATTGTCGCTTTCGGTGCAGTCATGGTCTCCCTCGGATGTATAGCCGTATGGTCATGCTTGGTGTATCACCTGCCGGCATATATTCCCCTAGCTGGCTTGGGCGATATACTGATCGGGGGCTGGCTTACGATCGCCTCCATGAAAGCGATACGCACCATCCGTCATGCCGTCAACGCTTGATCACGAACAAGTACCGCGAACCGTCGCCCCCCTGCATGTTGCCGTGCTCGGGGGATTCGTTTTTCTGTCATCCTGAATGCAATGAAGGATCCCCTTGCTTGCGATGGGATTCTTCACTTCGTTCAGAATGACAAGGGTAAAGCAGGCATTCGTTATTGGTTATTAGTCTAATTCGTCATCCTTACTTGCCCTACAACCCAAGTCCTATCTTCTCCTTCAACTCTCTCAATGTTTTATGCGCTATGGGCGCTATCTTTTCAGTTCCGGTATTTAATATCTTTATCAAACCCGCCTTGTCCGATATTACCTCTTCATACTTTTTCTGTATCGGTTTTAGAGACTCGATGATGACTTCTGCAAGTGATGATTTGAACTCTCCATATCCTTTGCCAGCGAACTCTACTTCAATATCGGTTACCGATTTTCCTGAAAACTCGCTGTAAATATTCAAAAGGTTCGTTAGCGCCGGTTTGTCCGGACCGGATTTGACTTCGCTTCCGGAGTCTGTGACTGCTTTCGTTATTTTTCGCTTGATATCATCGGCACCATCATCAAGCGCGATGTAGTTTAGGCCGCTCCCTGCCGACTTGCTCATCTTTTTCGTCGGATCATCGAGTCCCATCACTCTTGCGACTGATTTCTTGATTACCGGCTCTGGTAGTGTAAATATCTCGCCGTATTTATTATTTATTCTTTGGGCGATATTACGCGCCAACTCCACATGCTGTTTTTGGTCATCACCGACCGGCACATGGGTTGATTGATAAAGTAAAATATCCGAAGCCATAAGAATCGGGTAATCAAAAAGCCCTATAGTACTCGCTTGCTCTTTTCCGCTCACCGTTTTGTCCTTGAACTGCGTCATTCGTGAAAGTTCACCGATACTGGCGTGGCAATTTAGAAGCCAAGTCATTTCCGTATGTTCCGGACGGGTTGACTGGACAAAGATCGATGACTTTTTGGGATCGATACCGCAGGCAATGTAGGTAGCAGTCGTTTTCAGTATATTCTCTTTCAGCTCTTTGGGATCTTGTGGGACTGTTATCGCATGGAGATCAACGACGCAATATATCGCCTCATCAACTTCGTCTTGCATCGGTACCCACTGCTTTATTGCACCAAGAAAATTGCCGATATGCAAAACACCGCTCGGCTGAATTCCTGAAAATAGTACTTTTTTCTTGTTTCCCATATCTAAAACTATATCAGATGGAGTAATAATTATCAACGAACTCTGCGCCCAACCCCTTCACGAAAATACATATCTAACGAAATTACAAATATTTCTGTGCTATTTTGTGTAATTTTCTGTGTGATTATTCTGTGTTCTTTCGGTGTATAAAATCTGTGTGTGTCTAGTTGTAGTCTCTAGTCTCTATCGCTGTCATTAAAGAAATTTTTGATTGAAATGTTCTCTCTCTGCCCGTACCCTCGCCATAATCTTTCGACTGTACAGTAACCCTTATCTCCGCGAATGGCTGTTGCCACTTTGTCGACTCCGCCGGTGCATAACCGCCGAATTCAAGAAAAGCACTAAGCGACTGATCGCTCAACACAATGCGGCTAACCAAGTCGGTATCAAAATCCACCATATCAAAGGTTGGCCAGCTGTTGAAGCTTTTTGTAAGTTTCTCCACTCTGAAATTTCGCCCATCTGGTGCAAGACTACGATAAAGTATCGCGATATTTTGTTTTTCCTGCAATATTAATAATGCATTTATTATCGGGGTCTGATCTTGAGGATTCGCATAGACAAAGACTCTTCCGGGATTATTCCTCGGGACATTGACAATAGAGTAGCCAGAAGCATGGTCGTAGTGCAAGAAAATTAACTCACTCGTTTCGTAGCATACTTCTTGAGTGATCCCATTAAGAATAATATTGGATCGGAAACACTCATCGCTATTCTTGTAACCTACCCCCCCGTTTGCCAAGCGAGTGTTTCTGCTAATATCATCAACAACTTCCCGGGCTGATGTCGTTACTTTCCGCATTTCACGCAGTTTTGAGCGATAAGATGACGCCCAAGAGAAAGTCCCGGTTGCAAGGATTATCACAATCGAAAATATCGCTGCCGCAAGCAGTATCTCTATCAACGTAAAACCTTGTACTTTTCGTTTCTTGATCATATTATTTTTTGATGATTATCAACTTTATTCACGGCTACGACACGAACTATTTTGATATTTTGCGATGCAGATGAAACACAATGTGAATAATTCGAACTAATTTCTGTGACCTTTCTGTGCAATCTTTCTGTGTGTGTCACCAGCCTTGCCTTGAATTGGCGATCAATTCATTTATTACCAATGATTTATTGCTCCCGTTGAAGCTCCACTCCATTCTGACTTCTACTTTGTAACCATTGCTTTTCGCTGCCTCTACCCTCAATGGTTTCGTAAATATTTCGTTCCCAATATCATGAAAAATTATTTTTCTTGTATAAAATCTATCTGTTGTGCTGCACCTTGGATCGTTCACGTCGACCAAAACCAGTCGTCTCAAACCTCCATCCGCAAGATTGCTAAATGTCCTACACAGTTTATAATTTCTCTCAAGCTCCGGAGTCGCATTCGGGTCTCTGGGTCCGAGACCGCCCTCCGTTAGTGCAAGAGATACAAAATAATTCCAATTGGTATCTGAATTCCCATCGATGTAGTTTGAATCTCGAATCTGGCGCACCATCTCGATCCCTTGCTGGGCCAGAAAAAGCGCTTCTGTTCTCTGTTGATTATACGTCGAATTGTTAATTGTATTTCTTCCCAACAAAACCAGTGCTCCAAGCACAGTAATGATAATTACTCCGGCCAGAAGGACCTCAAGCAGTCCGAACCCTTTTTTTAATCTATTATTATTCACTTTATTCATCGAGAACCACCCTCACAAGCCCACGAGTATCCTTAGAGAGTCTCTCGGGAATTATTTTTATTATCACTGCTTTCGATGTTTTGTCGGAGACCAAACGAATCGCAAAATTGTTATCGCCCAAACTCGAGTCCTTATAATACTTTGTGGGAGCAGTAAAATAAGCAAATAACGTTCCGCTACCTCCGCCAGCTAAAGTTTCGATTCGCATATGGTCGGGAAGCTTAATTTTCTCCGAAGATAAGACATTTACTTCGGAAGATTCCGGATTATCGAGATTGCTGTATTTTACAATATCGAGAAAGGTCGAATTCTTATCAATTCCTGTGCTATTGTCAAGATTCGCCCTGATTCTGATACCGTTCGCTATCTCACCACTAGCCGAAATTTGCGACCCCAAAGAGCTTGAGATCCCCTTATCAATAAGAGCTTCAATTTGCGAGCCATAGTCAACTACTTCCGACTTGCTCCCAAAAGTCGCAAATTGTGGAACTGAAACAGCGCTAAGGACGACAATAATCCCTGTTACGATAAGCAATTCAATCAGCGTGAATCCTTTTTTCATTTTTGTTATTTTAACTGGCAGCCGCTGAAATTATTATCCCCGTTTACGGCTGAATTGTTTATATTCCAAGTTTTTGATGTTGAGGAAGACGAAACTTGTAGTATTTTACACGAGTACTGTGAATCCGCAAATTCGCCGGCATTCGATTTGCACTCTGAATCGGCGTCTCCCAGCGCCTCTGCATTGGTTGAAATCACCTTAAAATTTGTGGCCTTAAGGGGGGGCGGATCATTCGAGACGGTGTTTTGATAGTAGACATACTGGCATTTTTTTCCAGCGGTGTCTTTGTGCAACGGGTCAGAAGGCAGAAAGCTCAAGTATCCCTTTTCTTCAAGTTGGTCCAAACCAGTTGCCCCCGACCCCTGGACCGGAAAGGAATTTCTGGAATCAGTGCTTGAATCGCTAATGACACTTCCGCGCCCAACATATCTCTTATTGTCATTGTAGAAAAGAGTTAAGGCCGAAGCTATCGACTGCAAATCGGCTTTTCGTTTACTATCTCTGGATTTTTCCTGTGCGCCTACATAAACTATCGAGATTATCGCCGCTAAAATGCCGATTATCGCCACAACGATCAAAAGCTCGATTAATGTAAAACCGCGCCGTTTCGAATATTTTTTATACATCTTCCTCCTTTGAGATGATTAATTTATTACAATATGCTCAAATAACCCAAATACCAGCGAACTATTACTTCGCCAAAAACTAATGTAATTAATGCGGCCGATATTAAAAAAGGCGCAAAGGGCAGTGAATCTTTGATCGTTTTTTTCTTAAGCGTCATATATATCAATCCTATCGCGGCGCCCAAAACAAAGGCCGAAAACAATAGAAACAAAGCTCTTGGATATCCGACTAAAAGTCCGCACATAAGTCCCAGCTTGATATCACCCGACCCCATCCACTTCTCTTTTGAAATCAATACCAGAAGTGCCGGTACCCCACCGCAGATTAAACCGCCAATCAGCATATGCGTTATCGAAAATTGTCCGAAGTACCATGAACCAAGGACAACCAAAATCAGAGTAACCCAGGTGAGCTCATCCGCAATGAGTTGTTTTTTAATGTCATAGACGAAAATTACAATCAATATCGAAAAAACAATTGCATAGAATACCATTTGCCAAGAAATTCCGAAGAGATAAAAAAGAAGCAAAAACAATCCAGCCGTACCAAGTTCAACCGCCGGATATTGAATGGAAATCTTCTCTTTGCAATCTTTGCACCGTCCCAGTAAAAAGATGAAGGAGAGAAGCGGGATCAGCTCAAACCAAGAAAGTACTTTTTTACAATGGGGGCAGTGGGATCTTGTTTTAATCACACTCTCAAGATCGTCGATTCGAAAAATCAAGACATTCAAAAAACTTCCGATTGCAAGACCAACCACAAAAACAATTGTCGCGTAAATTATCATCTCATCCCAAACCCTAATTAAAACACTTGAAGCTACCTCGCAAATAGTTGAGAACGTATCAAATTTTCTACTTTCTGGTTAAACGATCTACGATTTGTCATGCTGAATTCATTTCAGCATCTCAATGGGATTCTGAAACAAGTTCAGAATGACACAGAATTTTATAATTCATGAGATAACTTCTAGTGTATCCAGAACCCCGAGTATCTCGGGGCCTGTGGATAAACTAGTCAGAAGTTATTGCATAATCGTAGCCAGCAGTCAATCCAAGCGTGGAAGCTGTGGCGGTTACAAAACTAACCTCCCAGCCACCTGCGCCATCATCCGTAGCCACTCCAGAGTCACTGTCGTTGTCATTCTCCAGATTCCCTTCAAGGGCAAATTCTACATAGTTTACGCTCGTGCCGTTGTGAGTAGCATACTGATACTCATTCGTCCCTTGTGGGTCTGTCGGCAATGTTTTTGCGTAAGTCGCAACCAAAGCGGTGTCAAGGTTATCTGTTACAAGCTCCCAAGTCTCATTGGCGGCTGCAGCAGGATAAGCCTCGTTGTCGCTCTGGTACTGAGCCAAAGCACTCTTAATTGTCCTCAAATCGCTCTTTCTTCTCGCGTCGCGAGCTTTTGCTCTTGCGCCATTAATGGCGACCAAGACCATTGCAGCCAAAATGCCGATGATGGCAATGACCACAAGAAGCTCGATCAAGGTAAAACCTTTTCTTCTCATAAACCCTCCTAATACTTTATAAAAATTACTTACAACTCGTAATTACGTTATTGACCGCAGGACATGTAATCGCGGTCCACGAACTATCAAGCTTGCTCACTGATACCCTTGTCACAGCACTTCCCGAAGAAACTATTTGATAGTCATAGCCATTGCTATTCACGTCCATAACCGGCCACGATGCTCCTTTCGCTGTAGCATTGGTTGCCGGATTTGCGCAAACCGCAGCCCCATTTGGATCGCCTAGATTGCCCACCGAGCCAACGGCAGTTAACGTTCCTCCCTCAGCGACACAAAGCTGCGCAGCCTCGAGCGCTCGGTTTAGATTCTCTATCGCTGACGCATATTTTGCTTTCTTGGTCGCGCCGCTAAGGTTGATAATTATCAAAACAGCCAAAATACCGATAATGGCTATTACCACCAAAAGCTCTATCAATGTAAAACCATGTTTTTTCATTTTCCCTCCTAAAATTTACTTCGTCTTGATCGACCCCTCCAGGCAAGACTGATTTGTCTCACATCAGTCATATTTTACAGTGCACCGGTAAAACACAACTATGCGAGCGTTGTTATAATTATTATACCATAAATTCTGCAATGCAAACAAATTAATGAATATTTGTCATGTATCAAGTATGATCTTCTGCGCTTTTCTGTGTATTCTTTCTGTGTGCTACTGGACTTGTGCGATATTGTATATCGGAACCAAGATCGCAAAGATTATAAATGCCACCCCTGCACCGACGACTATTAAAATTATCGGCTCCACCAGCGTAGAAAGAGATTTAATATGTTCTGATGTTTCTTCTTCATAGTAAGTCGCCACTTTATCTAATACTTGATCCAGCTTTCCCGTCTGTTCTCCAACGGCTACCATTTGCCCGATAATATTGGGAAAGACATCGCTCCGCTGAAGCGGGGTTGATAGCGGAACACCGCGCTCGACTTCTATCACGATCTCCCGAATCGTCTCTTCGTAAATGATATTATTCATCGTGTCGGAGACAATCTTGAGAGAATCGAGAATCGGTACACCGGATTTGATCAGCATCTCCATAATTCTTGCAAATCTGCTCATATATAACCCTTGGGAGAGGTCTTTTAGTATCGGAATCCTAAGCTGTGCATCATCGTAGGTTCTTGAGCCGGCATCGGAGACCAGCCAGAATCGAACCGCCGCAATAACTATTGCAATAATAATTATTAGCAACCACCACTCATGTGTCACAAAACCCGATATCGCAATTAATGCTCTCGTCGTCCAAGGAAGAGTCACTCCGGCTTGAGTGAAAACTCCTTCCAGCTTGGGGATAATAGCTATTAGCATATATGTTGCAATGCCGACGAGCGCGACCAGGACGAAAATCGGGTAGTAAAGCGCTCCTTTGATCTTCAAGGAAAAATCCTGGCTCGACTCCAACCTTTTTGCGAGCTGTTCTAGCACCGTATCCAAATTTCCACTCGACTCGCCCGATTTTGCTACAGAGACAAATACCCTGTCAAAAGCTTCCGGGTGTTTCGCAAGAGATGTAGAGAAAGAATAACCTTCCTCCAAATCACGATAAATTTTATAATACACTTCACGAAGCCGGTCGGTGCGCGCTTGCCGAGCTAAAATGCTCAAGGATTTCGTCAAAGGTAACCCGGCACTGATCATTGTCGCCAACTGTCTCGCGAAAAGCGCCCGATCTTTAAGAGTAATCTTAGATCGAAAAAATGCTGGAAGAGCGATCTCACGCTCCGGCATAATATCTACGGCATATAGCATGTTTTGCTGTAAGATTTTATCCGCCTCAAACTCGTTCTTGGCTTGAACTGTGCCAGAAACAATCTCCCCCTTGTCGTTTTTTGCTCTGTATAGAAATCGACTCATTTGATTAGCTTATGGCTTTCAGCTGTTAGCTTCTTAGGCATTTAATAATTTACGATAATTCTACTTTCTAACTTTTAACTTTCTAACTTTTAACTTAAAATCAGTATACCATCATCTTCAAGCTCTTGGGGTCAAGCGACCAGGTCAGAGCATCTTCGAGCGATATCTCTCCGCGTGAGACCAACTCGGCAAGAACTTTATCTAGACTAATCATCCCCTCTGAAGCAGAAGTTTGGATGATATTTGGTATTTGATAGATTTTATTGTCTCGGATTAGGTTCCTAATGGCCGAGTTAACAACCATTATCTCCGCCGCTAAGACCCTGCCACCTTTTGCGCGGGGAATTAGCCTCTGCGAGACTACTCCCAACAAAACTGATGCGAGCTGGCTTCTGATTTGCTGTTGCTGATGTGGCGGAAAGACGCTCACAATTCGATCTGCCGTCTGAGCAGATGAATTTGTGTGCAACGTGGTGAATACCAAGTGGCCTGTCTCCGCCAAGGTGAGTGCGGCGTCTATGGTCTCCAAATCTCGCATTTCACCGACCAGCACCACATCCGGATCCTCTCGCAAGGATGATCTTAAAGCTCTCGAAAAAGTGTTAGTATCTTGACCGAGTTCGCGCTGAGAAACAATACTTTTTTTATGTTCAAAAACATACTCGATCGGATCTTCAATGGTGATTATATGGCATCGTTTGTTGGTGTTGATCTCATCAATAAGTGCCGCCAGCGTAGTCGACTTTCCGGAACCGGTCGGACCGGTTATTATTACAAATCCTTGACTCTGTCCGGTAAATTGCTCCAGTATCGGTGGCAAACCGAGCTCCTTGATGCCCCTAATCTTGCTTGGGATCAGACGCAAAGAAGCAGATTCGTTTCCCATCTGGTAATAAACATTTACTCTAAAGCGCATCTCCTTGTAGCCGAATGAAAAATCTATCTCTTTCTTTTGTTTCAGAGATTCGAGCAACTCCTCCGAGGCCAACCCCTTGATCAGCTCTTTCGCCTTTGCGACCGTCACTTCCGGTGCATTTGGAATCGTAAAAAGTTTACCGTCGACTCGAAGACAAACTGGTACTCCGACATTAATATGGATATCGGAAGCTCCATGGTCGATAGCATAGTCCAAATACGATTTATTTTCCGAAGACAAATTCCCCTCAGTCATATTCCCCTCCACCGATATTACAATAATAATATATGATAGTTGTCGGTGCCCTCCTCAACCACACGGATTTTCACCACAGATTATCACGGATCATCCCGACGGCAAGAGCACCAGCTCATTACTTTACTGCCTCATAAACAATTATACTAAACTTATGCATACAAGGTCAATGAAATTTGATTGATCAACTTTGCGTAGCTTGGAATATTTCATCTATGGTGGTCAAACCATCCATCGCTTTCAGAATTCCATCTTGTTTCATAGTTATCATTCCATCTTTAATCGCCGCCTCCTTAATCTCGTTCGACGATCTCTTTTCTATCGCCAGCTCCTCAATTTCCGGAGTGGTGCGCAACGCTTCGAATATCCCGATCCTTCCTTTGTATCCCTGCGTGCATTCAGGACAACCGACACCATGGTAAAATCTCGGCTCTTTTTTGACTCGAGCTAAATCTTTTTCATTATCTTTCGGAATATTCGCTATCTCTGCCTGAATTTTTTCCATAAGCACCCGGGGCACTTTTAGCTCCTCTTTGCACTTTTGGCAGACTCTTCTTACAAGCCGCTGGCCCATTATCATATTTATTGAGGATGTGATCAAAAACGGCTCTACCCCCATATTAATAAGTCGCGGCAGGGCTCCTGCGGCGTCGTTGGTGTGCAAAGTGGATAAAACCAGGTGACCGGTTAGGGCAGCGTGTGTCGCCATCCCAGCCGTCTCTCCGTCTCTGATCTCTCCCACCATTACCACGTTCGGGTCTTGGCGTAAAACCGATCTCAATCCTTCAGCGAAGGTAAAACCGATCGCCGGCTTTACTTGGCATTGGTTTACCCCCGGTATTTCATATTCAACCGGATCTTCTAGGGTGACAATATTCACAGCAGGAACCGAAATTCTATTTAATATTGCATACAAAGTTGTCGATTTGCCAGACCCTGTTGGGCCTGTGGATAAAATTATCCCGTAAGGTTTGGCGATTGCTTCAACCGTAAGATCAAATGCCCTTCCCATTGTCCCCAAATCCTCAAGCGAGAGAATCCCCTGATTCTTGTCCAAAATTCTCATCACTATTTTTTCACCGTGAACCGTAGGCAGAGAAGAGACACGGACATCAACCTCCCTCTCCTTGAAAGCGACATCGAAGCGCCCGTCTTGTGGAATGCGAGTTTCGTCAATTTTCAAATTTGATAAAATTTTGATTCTACTGATTATCGGTGGGTGGAGCAAAAGTGGTAGGTCAACAACATCGCGCAGAATACCGTCAATACGAAGTCTGATCCGAAATTTTTTCGCTTCTGCCTCAAAGTGAATATCCGACGCTTCAAGATTTAATGCCAGGTTGATGAGCCCGGCAACTATTTTCGGTACATAACCCTCGTTTGCGATCTTTTTGATGTCTTCTACTGTTTTTACATCGGAATCCAAAAGTGAACCCAGCTCTTTGCCGGAGATATCTTCATCTTTCGCTTCGATTCTGTCTCGTTTTGATTCTGGCTTGTCTTCCCTTTCGATTTCTTTCGACGCTTCGGAGTCGTCTCTTTTATCCTCTGATTTTTTAGGGTTTTCTAGCCTGTCTTCTTTTTTCTTCTGTTCTCCCTTCTCTTCCTCTTCAATATCGATATTTTTCTTCTCCTTTTGTTCACCTTTTTTATCCGATCCAAGTTTATCAACAGTAAATTGGGGACCACTCTCCTTCTTGTCAAAGAATGAGCCGAAAAGATCTCCCAAACCTATATTGTCCTCTTGGTTTGTCTCGGTATCATCAGATTTCGTAGCATTAGCTTCTCGCTCTGAACTTTCCTCCGGTTTCGCTTTTTCTTTCGGGCCTTCACCCCCCACTTTGACAACTTCAATCTTCTTACCGACATTACCGATTTCCTCACTCTTTTCTTTTTTATCGAGTCGTTTTGCATATTGTTCTATCGCGAAGTCTATATCTTTTTCAGAAGTGGAGAATAATCTAATCGTTACCCCATTCCCCTTCTCGATCCCCTTTATCATTTTAATCACATTCGGATCATCCGGTTTCTCTGCGGCTACGGCAAAACTTCCGCTCGATTGTCTGAAAAATACAACCATTCTTAGTTTCTTGGCTAAAGTGAGCGGGATCTTCCCTAACAGATCGGCCGGTATCGTTTGATTGCGCAAAAAAACTGTCGGGAAGCTTGCGGAGCTTAATCCATTTTTATTTTCGGTGCCATACTGTTTTATCGCTTCATCAAAATCTTTATCTCCGGTAATGTATAGCTCAAGCATCATCGCCTTAGAATCCAACAACTCTCCTATCCCCTTACCGAACGCAATACTTAATTCTGCCGGCCTCGAGACCGCTAGCATCAAATTTGAGCCATTTGTCCCAAAAGGTATTACACCGAATTTTTGAGCAACATTTTTTGGTATTACGGCTAACGCTTCTTGTGGAATCTTAATATTTGTAAGACTGACAAAGGGCAACTTCAGAAGGATGCTGTAAGCTTTATTAATAGTCTCCCTGGTGACAATACGATTTTTCAGTAAAAAATTTTCGAGCTCCCTCCCGGTTTTGAAACGTGCTTTGATCTGGCCGGCATCGTTCGGCGAAATTATGCCCTGAATTACAAAAACATCCAGAATAGACTGGGTTGAGTTTGGGTTGCCAAGTGCCCCACTTACAAAAGAAGCATTTTGCAATGTTGTTCCCACTATGCTTTCCTAAATATTATTCCAAATTGCTATCAACAATGCGATCACGGAGAAGTGAATGGATTGCTTTTCCCCATTTTATCCGTCGGGGTGGGAAGTGGGATCCCGGCGTTATTTTCCAATCCGGAAAGCAATTTTGTCGCCTGTTGTTCAATCCCCGAAAAATCCGGACCGACAGAATAATTTGTGGTCAGGCTCGGTTGAGCGTTCGATGCCACACCCCAAATAGAATAAAGGGCGACAAGGACTATGACGATGAACAGCAGACTGGCTATTAAATTAAATGTGCTTTTCTTCATCTATACGCCCTCCTCGCTAGTAGCTCCTTCTTGATCTGCAACTTGGCCAATCTGTTTGTAGGCCTCTATTTCCAATGAGATCGATGTTCCGGATTCCGCTGAATTACTGTAAGTCAGACTTCTAATATTCATAAACTTGACGCTTTTCTCCAGCGAAGCTATAAACGAATTGATATTTTCGAACTCTCCGGTGACGGAAAGCGAGATCGTTACTGTATTCGAGAGAGTCAAACCCGTCTCGGTATCGCTCCCGGAGTTGTCCTGGATGCCTATTGACGGGATAGCAAGAGAGTTTTTTACCGCTATCGCCTCAAGTTCGCTTATCGAATTGGGGGCATCGATATCTTTTGGAACAGCCACGAAAAGCTGGTCAACGAGCTCCTTATTTTTCACAAGTTCCGCTTTGGAAGTGTCGAGCCACAGAAGTCGCTGTTTGGCTAAAGCAACTTCGTTTTCGAGCTCAATTTTCCGGCTCTTTTCGCTCGAATAGCTGGGCGCAACCACTTTCCAGGTCGTTATCAAAACTACCGCTGTTAAAACCGCTATTAAAATGTTTAAATAAATTGTTTGCTGGCCTCGCTCTTTCATTGGATCCTTGAAATTTTATAGGAATTCGTCATCGGCGCTTAAATCAGATGTATTGTCGCTGCTACTAGTCGTAATATCTTTCGCGAAATCTATCCGTCCCGATATCGAAAATGTGACTTTTTCTTTGCTGGATACCCCCTCCTCATCGGAGATTGCTACCGAAGCAAGTTTTAAATCGGATATGCGTTCGTTGGATTTTAAGGCCAACATCAGATCGGCGACACTCCTATATGACCCGGTAGCCCCGTCAATCGCAATACTCCCATCGGAGCTCACAGCGATGCTGGCAATTTTGACATCGTTTGTGATATGCGCATATATTTCGTCTAAGAGAATTTTCTTTGAAATTTCCCTATCTTTCACTTCTGCGAGCGTATTTATCGCCTCCGATGCGGCCATCACCTGGCTCTCGGTATCGGCATAGCTTGGGCTTGCGAGCTGGCTGGTTATCTCGCTTTTTTCCGTCTCTAAATCTAAAATGGTAGAAGAAAGACCGCTTTTAGCGACCAAGAGGTAGACCAAAAATAATACGGATAACGCAAAACCGGTCCAGACCAAAATCGGTGCTGGATTCATTTTCTTTTTGTCCGAGAACTCGACTACCGATTGGCTCTCTTTGTCCCCCGCCGTATCGTCCATATTCCCCTCGCCACTATTACTCTTATTGTTATTATATTACACATCATTTCGCAATGCAACAGATCGCTTACAATTCTATCTACATAGACTCATTTGTAGCCGTAGGCATAGAAAAAAACCTGAATCCCGGCGGCCAGTTATCATCAAGTTTGTAGTCATAGCGGAATCGCACATATCTTCTTGCGCTTGGGATACTAAATCCGGCAGCGACATATGAGCCTTGAGCATCTACGATATTTCCGGAAATATTTACGGTGCCAGTGGCAAATACGGCCGCATTCAGTTTCACATTCCCCCAAATCGTGACATCTCCCTTAACAATTATCCCCAGCGAATCATTAACTCCTGCCGGAAAAATGCTAGTGTTCCCGAAAATCGTCAAATTCCCATCAACTACCAAGGTGCCGGTTCCTTGATAATTATAATCACCGAGCAATGCCATTACTCCGTCAGTGCCAGAATCGACATTCCAAATCTTGCCCTCCGGATAAATGCTCGCTTCTAAGTTGCCGGTTGAAAGATCGGTGGCGCTCTGCATATACCAGCGAGTGTGGTTATTTTTTACAACCGCCTCGGTTACTTTTTTGCCCTCGCCGACTAGATTATTAATTTTATTATCGAAATAAGCTTTTTGATTTTCGGAATACGAAGCTTGAGCCTGTGGATTAAAAGTATAATTCGCTAACTCCCAAGTCGCGAAATCTCCCGAGGTGTTGGAGCCGGATTGATTTAGATTCCGACCGTAAAAGGCGAAATTATTCAAATAACTGCCATTGGTATATGCGTCACCGATGATCATATTGGTAGGATAGTAAATAGCACCAGTTTCAAGTTCGATAAAGTTATCCACAGATGTTCGGCTGTTCATCATCCGAATACTTGTCGTGTTGGGTGATAAAGCGAAACATTGGCTTGGAGCAACAGTAAAATCCAAATCATAACAACCTGCGGGCGACCCGAATGAACCGTTTGCTAACAATTTTTGGTTGAATCCTAAAATAATATTGGGTTCATAGTTGATAATCGCTTCATTTCCCGTCATCCCTGCGTAATAAAAGCGCTTGGGTTCATCTATAAATACGACTTGGGTTTGACCTACCATAACTTCAGGCAACTCTGTGCTTTCGGCTGATACCTTATTCACCACACCAAAAAAAGCCGCAGTGGATGTAACAACAACTAAACCATAAAAGATCATTCTTTTTGCATTCATTGCACTTTGCATGTGTAGGTAAAATCGATATATCCCCTGCTCATATCGGCAGAGTCGGGCGCGTAGCCTGGCCAGGTTATTTCGTTTTCGGAAATTTGAGCAGGACCAAATTTTATTGGCGATTCCGATCCGGCCTGAAAAACACACCTTTTTGTTGAAATCAAAGAAGTTTTCAAAAACTCATCTTTAACTACAAATAATCTCTCGAGATAATAATTCGAGACTGCGATCGTTACTTTTATTATATCGCCGGAGAGCAGGGCGTAGGGATTAAAGGTAGCACCTGCGCCTGCGCGGTCGATAGCCTCCAACTTCTTTTTGACTGTGAATTGATTTTTACCGTCAGAAATTACAACCTGCCCCCCACCACCGGCACCACCAAAAATATCCTTATTGCCATTATGATAATTTCCACCGCCATTTGAATAAATATTAGTAACAATCGAAGATATGGTGTCATTGACCAACAGGCCATCGCTACCTAATCCATATTTTATATATCCCCAATTTAGGGCTCCATCAATCGGAGAGTATTCTTCATAAATTTCGCCATTGCCGCCGCTGATATACTTTTCTATTTTTCCTCCCGCCGACGCGGCACCATAAACATTGGAAACTGGGTTCGATGTGGGCAAGAAAAAGTTTTTCGCATACAGCAAGACAGATCCGCCGGCACCGCCACCGGATATTTCCCATTCGTCATCTGTCCCCTCGGAATTTATCGTTCCCTTTTGGCCCGAAGCTGTAATATAAGATGCTGACCCAAGTGTAATATCACCATTAGCTGCAACTCTTATCCTACCGCCACCGACGCCGCCAGCCGTGCCATCTGGTTTGTCACCACCAAACAATTGGTTCGCATATCCTCCGCCAGAACCGAAATTGAACTCTATATTCCCTTTGTTGTTCTGATCCGGATTGATACCTTCGTATGGGGTTACGCTTAAATTTTCAGGATCACAAGTCGCAGAACCGCCGTTGCTACTGCAATAACCGCGTCCTCCGTCTCCCCAATTCCCGCCACCATTTGCACCGACTTCCGCTTCAGTCGGCTCTACGATCCCGTATCCACCGTAAGGCCCGTATCCATCCGGATGACTCCTAGAATTGCCTCCTGAATACCCTTTGCCGTCGGCATCTATCCTCGCACTATCCGACAGTGTCAGATTCCCATTCGTTAGCTCTATATCAATCTTTTTCCATCTCTCTTCTCCTGTCGTATTGTCGGTAATGTTATTATCGGAACTGGCGCCCAAAAGATTGTGAGTCAGTTTGGTTGTTCCAGAGAGCGTCAAGCTCAAAAAAACTCTTTTTGAATCGCAGAGCGGATCATTGGCATCGCTACAAGCGCTACGAGTGTCGTCCTGTTTTACTCTGATTGAACCAGCATCCACGGAATACTCGCTTCCGATCCCGTTTATTACTACGTTTTTGTTTTCGCATTCCGCTGGAATTTCGTATCGGATATCGGTGCCGATATTAGTCAAGGTACAGCTTACAGATGTGGAAGTGAAGGCAGCTTTCGCGCCGAAAGGATTATTGGTAATAAGCAATTTCGCCGCAAATGCCAAAACAATCAGAAGGAGAGCCAATCTGATAAGCATCCGAACGCGTATTATTGTAAAAATTGAAACCTGTTTCATTTCCCCTCACACCACTTCAAACTTTATGACTTTATGAACCTCCCAAAGGGAGATCCCCCTTCGGGGTACTTTCAACTTTATAAACTTTCTAACTTTCCAACTCTTTTATACATTATACATTATACATGATGCTTGATACAATCTTTAATTTTGGCAGGGTATAGAGGAGTCGTCCCGCACAATTTGGCAGGGAAGGTGGGGCTCGAACCCACAACCGTCGGTTTTGGAGACCGATACTCTACCAATTGAGCTACTTCCCTATGTCATTATTGTGCTGGATTGGAGACCGCCATAATAACCGTTATGCGATACCCCTACATTATAAATACGAAGCTTGGAACACGAAATTCGGAACAAATAACAACTCCCCAAGTATTTACGTCCTAAGCGTTTTGATATTCTTATTTTGATATCGTTTTGGATTTCTTTATTCGTAATTCGTGTTCTAACTTCAGTGATTTTCAGTGGTAATATTCAGCGGTGGTTACTTTGATTCTTTGTGCGCTGTTCGTTTTTTGCATTTTTTGCAGTATTTCAAAAACTCAAGTCGCTTTACGACATCTTGGCCTTTGACTCTTTTTTCAGTGTGGTAGTTTCTGCTTTTACAGCTCTCACATTCGAGCGCGACGATTTCTCTTGCATCTTTTGCCATATTGATCCTTTCGGGGTTAGTTAAAAATGTTAAGCTAATAGCGTAAAATAATGGAATTTCTTATTTTAAATAATTTTTTTACACTTATCGCTTTTAGTTTTTCGCTATTTTATGGAGCCCACGAGCAGAGTTGAACTGCTGACCTACTCCTTACCATGCCTGTCCGCCTTTGGCGGAGAGTTGCCCCGCCTTCGTGGAGCCGACATCGGGAATCGAACCCGAGACCTCATCCTTACCATGGATGCGCTCTACCAGCTGAGCTATATCGGCACTTCGGCGGGCAGGTCTACCAACTGAGCTACGTGGGCAATGTCGTGGGTGGGTAATCAATTGTAAATGACGAAGATTGGTGCTGAGAGCAGGATTCGAACCTGCGAAGGCACAAGGCCAGCAGATTTACAGTCTGCCGCGTTTGACCGCTTCGCTATCTCAGCAAATAATCCCTGGAGCCAGCGAAGGGATTTGAACCCATAACCTACTGTTTACAAAACAGTTGCTCTACCATTGAGCTACGCTGGCACAATAATTGATATACACCAAAAACTCCCTTGACGCGAAAATTATACCCGAAATATTACTATTCAACAAGAGTTGACAATTTATCGTATTGATGTTATATTCTCACTACCGGCTGGTATATCCTCCGGATCCCCTGCCTACATGGCAGAAAGCGGTGGACAAGATGAAGTGGGAGAACTACATCCGGTTCATGTGGGAAAACCCGGAGCTGAGCGTGATACTCCGGACACTGTCCAAGCCCCTTCAGCCACAGACGGTGGGCGATGAGCGCCCTCGTCTCTGGGTTGAGCGGAATCTCCGATACATCGCGTTCCGTACGTGGCGCGATCAACTGTTGGCGGCGTCCAACGCCTCCACTGGTAGCCGTGATACTGGGGGAGAGGATGTGCGCTACATAGTGCTCTTCAGCATCGCCGGAATAGATCTTGCGTATGCGCGCATGGCATACGTGGATACTGAGGGCGCGGTATCCGACAGTGCGGTCGCCCCGTGCTTCAACGTTCGCAACACAACCAACCGCGTCATCGCAACTCATCGCGAGTACTGGAAATTGATCGGCAGGGGCATGAAGCTCGATGCTGTAGTCAGTCACTCCACGCGTTGGGCGACCGCACACGAGCTTACCTCCGAGCACTTCGAGATCTACCGCTTTCCGGAAGGGTTTCTCGAGACGTTCGCGCCGACACCACCGACACCGTGATCCGGCACATCCGAAGCGGGCTCCCAGAGGGGAGCCCGCTTCTTCGTATCAATCGATGGTTGCTTTTATCTCCCCACCTGCGAATGTGCTCTTTGCTTCTCCTCCGCTTCCATGGCCAGTTTTTTGTATTCCGCATTATCAATGTTAAGAGTTGCCGCGCGCTTCAGAGCCTTGCTCGCCTTGGCATATTGGCGAACCACCATAAAAGCTTTCCCTAGTCCGGCCTGCCAATCAGCTCGGTTGCGATCCAGGTTAACCGCTTTCTGGAAATGTTCTATGGATTCAGAGTATTTTTCTTTATCGTAAAGAAGTTGACCGAAAAGTGCATGAGCCAAAGCGTTTTCCGGATTACATTTCAGAGCGATTTCAAGCGCTTCTTCGGCGTCTTTTTCATTCTTTTTTTCAATAGCAGAGGCGGCTATATAAGAATACGCCTGGTCGCAACGTTTATCCCGCCCGACGGCAACTATCGCTTTCTCTTCCACTTCGTTAAAATCACCTCTGTCGTAAGCCTCGCTGGCCTCGTATAAAATTTTTGCAAGCTCTGGGTCGGCAGTCGCAAAATGCTTTTGAGCATCATCTATCTCTTTCGGAGAAACAATTCCGCTGTTGCTTCCATCAAGAGTTTTGATAATCTCATCCTCAACTCGCTTTCTTCTACGAGCAAAAAGTTTTTTAAAAATATTTTCCATAATACCTTTCTTCGCTCCCTCCGTATTTTTCCCCACCCTCGAATAGCTTCTTAAAAGTAAGAACAATATCGCCGCCACACAAATTACAATCGCAAGTTCTAGCAACTAACCTCCAAATATTTATCATTCTCATCCAATTTTACCGTAACTTTACTCGCAAAAACATTGTGGGAGATGACTCTGCCCAAACCCTCCGCTGTTTTTATCTCCTCTCCCAAACCCGGCAGTTTTGCCCTCGCCTCTTTGTAAAATTCAAGTTCGTACTGAAGGCAACACATCAGTTTTCCGCAAGCGCCAGTAACTCGATTTTGTCCCATCTGTGCCAAATACTGCTCCCCTGCCATCTCCAGCGTAACACTTTCCAAATTGCCTCTTAGAAATTTTTTACAACAAAGTTCCCGTCCGCATCGTCCGACTCCGCCCAAAAATCTTGCTTCATCGCGCGGACCAACCTGTTGCAAGCGTATCACTTTTTTAAATGTGTGCGCCAACTCCGAAACCAACATCCGAAAGTCCACCCTTCCCGGAGCAGTGAAATAGAAAGTGATTTTTTTTTCATCAAAGGAAAGATCGGCATCAAGTAGCTCCATCGGGAGCGAATATTTTTCAATTTTTGCTTGGCATTCAACCAAAAACGTTTTCGCTTCACGGGCCAATTTCTCGGCTAATTCTTTATCCTTTTCACCAAGTTTTCTGATAAATGTTAAATTTCTATCCCCGACTTCACTTTCTCCCAAGATATTTTTTCCGCAACACGGCTCGATAATAACCCCGATCTCCGTTCCGTGTTCAGTCTCAACCAAAACCTCGTCCCCACCGGAAACTTTATGGTCACCGACATCGGTTTTGTAATAACTCCCGTCACTATTTAGTTTAATGTTTTTTATCATTTTGAACTAAGTTTCTTAAGTGACTTAAGTTACTTAAGAAACTTTAATAGTAAATTCTCAATCGCCAGTCTTGAATTTGCATTTCCTGCGATTAATTTTTTCGTTTTAAATGCCTCTTTCACCAATGCTGTACTACTCCCATCCTTCTCCCGCCTTACTCTTAGTGCCGCCTCTAAAATCAATTTCTCGATTAATTCATCGCTGCCGTTGCTCTTTATCTTCTCCTCAACAAATTTTGACTGCACCGAAAACGGCCTCAGAAGAAGTTTTTCGATCTCCGGATCTGCCTCGATCTTATCCCCACCCTCTGCGATCTCTATTTCTCTGCAACGCGATTTTATCGTTGAAAGTAACTTACTATTTTTCGAAAATAATGTGAGTAGCGCTTTCCTCGGCGGCTCCTCTAGCGTTTTTAAAAGTGCATTCGCCGCCTCGGTTGTCATTGATTCTGCACTCTCAATTATCCCCAGCCTCACCGGTCCGACCGGTGTCAGAGAGATTTTTTTAATAAATTCTCTCATCGCTCCGATAGTTACTGCTCCCTTTTTGCTCTTCTTCTCGTCTGCAACCAGATGAACCTCGTCTTGAGATGATATTTGATATTTGTCGACAATATGGTGAAGCACCGTCTCCTTCATCTTTTCGTCTTTGATGTAAAAGAGCAAAGACGATGGTAATTCAAAACTACCAACTTTTCCCTCTATATCCAAGCTGGAGCTTTTTTGACTCATTAGTTCAAAATTAACAGATTTACGCTTTCAATACAACAGCAACCGCAGGAGCAATTATTCTAATTACGCTAATTAACTTAATCAAATCCCAAACCCCAACGCTTAAATAACCAATAACCAAGTAACAATTACCAGTTAATAACCAAAAACCCAATTACCAAACAGGCACTTACTGGAAATTGATTATTGAATTTCGGAATTTAACTGGTTATTGCTCGCCCTGCGTAGCCTTAGCGAAGCAGGGTATCTTGTATCTTGGGAATTTATGAGTGCCTAGGTCAATTAGAGCAATTTTTTATCCTAACAGCTAACAGCTGAAAGCTATTTTACTCCGGCACTTTCTCTCCCATCGCCTCTATCGCTTTATCTCTTGCCTCAATTGCTTCAGTGAAACACTTTTCGCAAAGGATATCTTCATTTTTCGGCTCAAAGGTAACCTCCGCCTTCTTCCCGCAACCGGCGCATTTTATCCAGGTCCTCGGTTGTTTTGAATTCAATTTCGCTTTATACGCAACCGTACAGGTTTTGCATCGTTTTGGGATATTTTGCAAACCTTTATCCAAAAAAAACTTCTGCTCGCCGGTAGTCCAGACGAACTTTGCGCCGCAATCCTTGCACATCAAGGTGCGTTCAGTAAGTTCACTCTCTTTGATCTTAGATCCCATGCCATTATTGTAACACAACTGTTGTTTGATATTCCAGTCAAGATGCGCGTTTATTAGAAATTAATTTCTAGCAAGTGACAACTTGATCTTAGAGACTCTTTGCGTTTACTGTTTACTTCGCGCTGTATTTAATTATTGATTCTCGATATTAGTTCTCGATCTTTGATCATCTGCGCATATCTGCGTAATAAATCTGCGTACGAAAAACCCTTGACAAGTATTTATTATTATGCTATATTATCTTCAGTTGAAGGGGACCGTCGTGTCCCGCAACAACGCACAAAACCTCTGCAGAGGATCGGTGAGAGTTATGGCCACAGGCAAGGTCAAGTGGTTCGACGACGCGAAGGGGTTCGGATTCATCGAGCCCGAAGCTGGCAGTGACGACGTCTTCGTCCACTTCTCCGACATCGTCGGGGAGGGGCACCGGACGCTGAACGAGGGCGACCACGTCTCCTTCGATGAGGAGGAGGGTGACAGGGGCCCCGTCGCCAAGAGGGTCATCATCATGGAGGACGCCCCCAAGCCGCGGACACGGCAGAAGCCGGATGTAGGCCGACCGACGGCAACCGCGGAGGCGAAGAAACATGTGCCTCCCGCTGCCACGGTTACGACCAAGACCGCCACCGCGCTCGCGCCAGTGGAGACCGAGCGGCCGATGGAGCCGTTCGAGGCCGCCTTCGGCGAGCATCGGCTGGTCGTCGAGAAGATGATCTCGCCGGTCGACGAAGCCAAGATCACCCGCCAGGTTCGGCGTGACGACTCGGTCGAGACCAACCGGCTCGAGGCCGAGATCGCGACACGGGTCAACCGCGCCAGTCGTGAGCGCAACACGGTGATCGATCAGATCACCGCCGACTCCCTGTGCGACCCCCGCCTACTCGAGCTGTTCGAGGAGATCGTGCTCGAGAAGCTCACCACGCCCACAACGACGGGCCAGGGCGACGATGATGCCGTCCTCGCCACCATCGGCAACGCCGAGTCCGTCCAGACCGCCACCGAGGCTCTCGTCGTCGGTGGGGAGTAGGGGCGACCATGAAAACGAAGGTTCGATACACTAAGGGGGTATCTGACCCAACCGCTACTGGCGCTGAGTGGGTGAGTATTCACGCCTACCACGACGGTAGCCACTTCGTCTGGCGCGTCTATTACGAAGGCGAAAGGCTCCCGAGCAGATTGCCTTCGGATAATGGCGTTGCCATGATTCACATCGTCGCCGCCCAGATGCTCTTCGACTTCGTCGAGGTCGAGAGCCTCTGACTGCGGCAACAACACAGGAGAGGAAACCGAAAAGCACCCCAAAGTTCTAGAGGTGCTTTTCGCCGTTTATGTATTAATCACGCTCTTATCTATATTCCATCTTTCGTTATATTTAGTATCTTTTATTTCGTTTGTCTCTTATTTGTGTTTATCTCATTTGTCTGCAATTATCGTCGTACGACGATAATTACAGACAGTTGTCCGCTGATTAACTATACGATATTAAGCCAAAATATATAATTGCCATTATAAATACCACGCGAATGTCGCTTATTCTTTCGATACTGATTCAGGTTTAGTATATGAAGCCAATTTTTTGGCAATTATTCCATCAATGTCCGATTTCGCAGAAGCAATATATGCCATATATTTTTCTACTCCATATTCGTAAGCGGCAAGTTCTACCAGATCACCGACATCTTTATTTATCACCCACAAACTTTTTTGTATCTGAACAAAACCCATCTTCTTAATCGCTCGCCTAAAACCATCCCTCAATCTCCTTTTCGGCTCTGGGATATCAAAGGAAACAAACCGATATTCGGAAACTTTGCTTCGTGATTTGGCGATCTGATCAACAATCCTTAATTTGGCTTTATTTGTGAATTCTACCGATTGGCTAGCCGAATCTAATCGAAGATATCCGCTCTTTTTCAAGTTGTAAATGGTATGGGTAAAGCGAGATTTAGTCCAATCTTGATGTTGGCCACTCGTAGATATTTCTTCCCAAATGCTATTCTTATCGATTATCGTATCTGCAGCAAATTTACACAATTTTGCGATCGAAAAAAGTACGAACCCAGTCGCTTCTAAGACAATGTCTTGCGACGCCTCCATGCTCCTGCGGCTAAAGGTCATCTTTCCCTCCCATCATTTCACCCCCTGAAATCATTCGGCTCACACAACTTTAACAAATAGTAAACTGTCTGCAATTATCGTCGTACGTTGATAAATCGAGACGTTTTGTGAATCACGCATCAGACTTCATTGATCAATGATCGATATTGAAATGATCGACAATTATCGACGATTATCAATATTGATCAATCCCGTGCCCGAAGAAATCATCGGCTTTATCTATTCTTATTTATTCTTAGATGATGCTTTTTCTGCCTTGTCCATAGTTCTAAGGCAGCGAGTACATAAAACTACACCATTTACTTTTTGTAAGTTCGGTTTGAATTTTCGCTTGGCATGAACCTGGGAGTGAGAAACATTACTCCCCACAACTGCGGTTTTTTTACATATAGAACATTTTGCCATAGTTCGCTTCCTGCCTGCCGGCAGGCAGGCGCTCAAATTAAAACTTACAACTAATAATATATAACAAAAATGTGATATTATATTTATGTTCGATATAGTAATAGTAGCAGAAAAAATTAATCTTTTCAAGCCATCAGTGTCGATCAGCCCCAAGGGGGAGCCTTCGGCTTGGGCAAGATCAGCCTGCCCCTCGTAGCCCGCCGAAGGCGAGGCGAAGTGGGGTGGTTGTGTTCTCGATATATGTTATTACTTTCTTTAATCCAATCCCCCCTGACTTTCCTCGCTTTTGTGGTGGCGTTGCTTTTAGCTATCACTGTTCATGAATACGCCCACGCCTGGGCCGCCTATAAATCCGGAGACGATACGGCAAAGTTAATGGGGCGACTGACCCTAAATCCTATCGCTCATCTTGATCCTCTGGGCACACTTTTCCTTTTTCTTGTCGGCTTTGGTTGGGGCAAGCCGGTGCCGACGAATCCGATGCGATATCATTCAAAATCATCGGAAATCTACGTTGCCCTCGCAGGAATTGTCACCAACATTCTTGTCGCATTTATACTCGCCATTCCAATCCGTATCGCGCTACTTACCGGCCACACCATAGATTCCAGCCAGGTTCTTTCGTTCTTAAGCATAATGGTTGATATCAACTTGGTTTTGGCGGCTTTTAATATTTTACCGGTACCACCGCTTGATGGATCTCACATTGTCGAATATTTTTTGGACTATCGGGCGAAAATCACTTATCAAAGAATCGGCCCGATGATTCTTTTTGGGATAATCCTCCTCGACCGACTTTCTTCGTACTCAATATTGTACGCGGTTATGGAACCAATAATCCGCTTCCTCTCTTTTTTGACCAAAGGCACCTTCTCGATATTTCTTTAGCGTTTGTCCTGTACTATTCGTTCTCATTGATATATACTCCAGTTGGAGGTGAGCGAGATGACAACAGCGGTTTCCATCACCGTCTTGCTAGCAGCAACTCTGTTCGCGATTGTGCTACTCGGTGTTGGACTGACCTGCGCGAATCAAGTGCAGAGCAACTTCTTCACTCGCCTAGCTAGGGTCAGGGCGCTGCGGTTCCTATCGGGGATCTGCTTCGCCGCTTCTTGCCCCGTCGTGGGAAGTAGCTGTATCGGCTTCCTTAAGGACACGTGGCCGAAGATTTGGATAGACCCCGAGATGTTCCTCCTCAACCTCGCCATGGTGCCGTTTCTCATCTTCTTCTGCTTCGCGCTCACCGCGTTCCCCGCCTTGGTCGCATACTCGTGTTTCACCTACAAACCGACCTCCGCACCGGAAGCTCCCTCGCAGTAGGGGGCTTCGCCGTTTATATGTATGAATATTCTTTGTACACAATCCATAATCCTTACTTCTTACTTCGTGCTATTTGTACGCGTGATGTGTAATTAATTGGTAATTTCCATAGTGGTCATCTCGACATCGTGTCTGGTTCCACGACTTAAGATATACAAATTATTGTAATTTCTCTCATATATCAAATGGTAGATTTCTCGCCTCCCACTTCGGCTAATCGCTTCGCGGGATGGTTCGAAATGACAATTTGGTTCTTTTTTACTCGGGAATAATTACACATCGCGCGTTATTTGTGCTAAATTATATATGTCTCGCTTGGTTTAAAATTGGCTTAATATAACTCACATTGGCAGCCCTTCGGGGATTTTCTTGAAACAGTGTTTCGAGAGAGCTCAATATTGTTTTTCACCGTGGTGAAAAATTGCGAGTAGCCACCTAGACTCACAAGCCCAATTCTTAAACCGGGCGGGCATCGGGGCGTGGCGTAGTTGGTAGCGCGCATGGCTGGGGGCCATGAGGTCGCCCGTTCGAATCGGGTCGCCCCGACCAAAGACTTAATTAAAGGTTTATGCTTTCTAATACTGCTATTTCAAAGCTAAAGGCGGACAAACCCTGTGTATATGTTTTACTTTCATTGCTTGATGGAAATCGATATATTGGTTCTACCAACAATATAATCAGAAGGATAAAAGAGCATAGCAATGGAAAAGTTATTTCGACGAAGAGAAGACGACCTCTAAAACTCTATGCCTATCAAGTATTTAATGATTTGGCTACCGCACGATTGCTCGAAGGAAAATATAAAAAAAGTCGGGGCGCATTTGACAAAGCCATACGCGATAAAAAATTGATTATAATCAGATGAGCGCTGGGCTGGCTCCGCCCGTAAGGCTACGCCTGGAGGGAGTCCGGCCTCCGGCTCGGAGAGCCTCTGGCTTGGAGAGAGATCGGGAGTTCGAGTCTCCCATCCCCGACCAATAAAATAACGATTGATCTCTTACTTTGAACGATCATTATCAAAAATCAATCGAGGATTTGTTTTCTGAGCTTACAAGCTCTCCGGAGGGGATTTCCGAGAAAGATGCTCTTTTCCGGAGCGCAAAATATGGACTTAATCGTCTGCAACAGGTAAGAAGAACTCCCCTTTTCCTCAAATTTTTGCATCAATTCTACGATATTCTCGCCCTAATACTATTTATCGCCTCCGTTCTCGCTTATCTCACGGGTGGCATAAATGATGCTCTGATTATTATTGGAATAATATTCTTAAATGCCTTTATCGGTTTTGCTCAAGAGTATAAAGCTGAGAGAATTCTTTCGGCTTTCAAAAAGAATCTGCCCTCATACTCCAAGGTAATTCGAAGTGGAAATCTCAAAAGAATTCTTTCGATGAATCTTGTCCCCGGCGATATAATGGTTCTTGAAGCTGGCGACATAATCGCCGCTGATGCCAGGCTTTTCGAGTCCTACAACCTCGAGGTCAATGAATTCTCCTTGACCGGAGAGTCACAGACGAGAATGAAAGATCATGATGCCAGAAGCATACAAACTTCTACTCTTCTTGATATCAAAGATTGCGTCTTTATGGGTACGGAGATTGCGAACGGTGAGGCAAAAGCCCTAGTAGTCAAAACCGGAATGGAAACAGAATACGGACAGATTGCAAAATTCAGCCAGGAAATTCGGGAGGAAGCCACCCCTTTGCAAAAAGAGATGATGCACACAGGGAGGATGGTAGCAAAAATTTCCTTCGGGGTGGCTCTATTTATGCTGATCTTGCTCTATTTTTTGGGTAGGGATATCAAAGAGAGTATGCTCTTTGCTATTGCCGCCGGAGTGGCAATGGTACCGGAGGGGTTGCCAGCCGCAATGTCGGTCGCGCTCTCTTTGGGCGCCAGAGGAATGCTAAAGAAAAAAGCACTAGTAAAAACTCTCTACCACGCAGAGACACTCGGATCAACTACAGTTATCTGTACCGATAAAACCGGTACGCTCACCACCGGAAACCTAAAAGTCGTATCAACATATGTGCCTTCTTCTTTAGGAAGTTCGGTTTTCGAGAGGACACTAAACCATAGTATCGAACCGAGCGCAAACATAAAAGAGATCGGCGATCCGTTAGAAAAAGCAATGATTGAATATTTAAAATTTAAAAATTATCCCGAAACCACGAAAAAAGAAAAACGAATTCTTGATATCCCATTCTCATCAGAGAGGAAGATGATGTCCTCTGTCTGGGAGGAAGATCACGGAAAAATTATCTATTCCAAAGGAGCGGTGACGGAGATTCTTAGTCACTGCAAACTAAACAGTGCGGAACGTGAAAAAATAATGCTTGAGAACGACAAGATGGCCGAGTCTGGCTACAAGGTGATTGCTCTTGCGTTCAACAATCTTTCATCCGTCTCTGCCATTGATCAAAAAATAATTGAAGAAAATTTGATTTTCACAGGTCTCATCGGCTTCGAAGACCCCCCGAGAGAAGAAGCAAAAGAAGCACTCTCGATCTGTAAAAAGGCGGGCATAAAAGTCTTTATGCTAACTGGTGACTACAAATTGACCGCGCTCTCTATCGCAAAAGAGATCGGATTGGCCGATGACTCCACTCCCACTCTTTCAGGAGAAGAGCTACATGCAATGGATGACAATCGTTTGCGGGAGTCGCTAAGCAAAGGCGCAATTTTTGCCCAACTTGAATCGGGGCAAAAATTGCGTATTGTTCAAAATTTGCAAGCGATGGGCGAGATAGTGGCCGTAACCGGTGACGGAGTCAACGACGTCCCAGCGATCGTAAAAGGCAATATAGGAATTGCTATGGGGAAAATCGGGACCGAAGTCACCAAGGAGTCGGCGGATATGATTCTTCTTGACGATAATTTTGCCACAATTGTCAAAGCAATTAAAGAGGGAAGGAGAATATTCGATAACGCTAAAAAAATTATCTACTACGTTTTTTCTTCTAACTCTGGAGAGCTTTTCGCACCGCTTTTCGGTGTTCTTTTGGGCCTCCCAATACCCCTAATCGCTATCCAGATACTTGCAATAGATCTCGGTACAGATGTTCTGCCGTCTCTGGCCTTGAGTTTCGAGAAAGAAGAAGCCGGGATTATGAAACAAAAACCGAGGTCATCAAAAGGCGGTATTATGAACTGGAAAATGGTTGAAAATCTCTTAATAACTGGACTCACCATGGGCATATTGGCTCTGATTGTCTTTGTGATTTCGTTATACCTCGGAGGCTGGCGATATGGCGAAATGCCAGCTCTCTCCGACATCAATTACAAAAGCGCTCTCGGCGCCTCCTACGCCACACTTGTGGTTTGTCAGTTTGCGAATATTTTATCACTACGAGGTCAAAAAATTTCTGTATGGAAAAACAAACTTACTTCAAATATTTGGCTCATCTACGCGGAAATTGTCTCATTCGCTCTCCTTTTCGCAATATTGTTTATCCCTGCGATGCAAAAGATATTTTATACAAACCCGATTAAACCTATTGTATGGATAGCAATTGCGATTTCCTTTTTTATCTTTCTATCCATAACCGAATATCGCAAATCGAAGTCGATTATCGTCTGACTTCTCTTGTTTCATAATCTTTGATAGAATGTTTGTAAGATGACAGAGAAAGCAATGGTAATCAATTGCGCCGTTTTGGCGGTAAGGGAAAAATTACCGGAGAAGGTTTTGGTCACAGCCAAGATCAAATCCCCTATTTTGACGTCTCAATATTTTTTCTATCTCATCGAACTCCATTCTCCTTGGTTGCCCTCCGATGAAGTCGAGAATATCATTATGAATGACATTAAGATTCGCTTCGAACAATCCCAAAATTTTAATCTTGATGATTTTGAAGATCTGCTTCGGGCCATTAACGAAGACCTGGCTCTGATCTCCGAGGGAGGTCAAAAAGAGTGGGTCGGAAACCTAAATGCCATTTTGGGCTTTGTCGCAGATGATAAAATCCACCTCTCACTTGCCGGTAAAGTTGACGGCTATCTGATCAGAAATAATAAAATTTCGAATATCACCGAGAGTTTGACTTCAGACGAAACGCCACCGGCGAAAACCTTCGCCAGCATCACCTCCGGGAATCTTGCACTGGGAGATAACCTGATAATTGGCAACGCTTCGCTTTTTGATCATCTTTCCATCGAACGCTCGCGCCAGCTGATCACCCAGAGCACTCCTGCTCAAGCAATTAAAAATATTCACGCAACCCTTCGCAAACTCGAAGTCTGCGATGCGAACGCCGTCGTTTTGAGTGCGGCCGAGACAAAAGAACTTTCGGATGCAGAAGATGTTATTTATCTCGACCAAGCGCAAGAATCGAGTTTTGATGTCGCCATTAAAAAAGCTTCTCCATACGCAAAAAAAGCCCGCGCAGGGGCCAGTAAGGCATTTACATTTTTAGCTGTGAATCTTAGCAAAGGCTGGGCAAAGTTTAGAAATAATTGGAAGACAAAATATCATCCAAAAACAAAAGAGCTTCTGCAATCCGCCTCAAAGCACGCTGGGAAAATCGCCGTCGATACATACAAACGCGTTGGTCCAAAGATCAATTTAAGCGGTCAAGGATTCAAGGTCAAACCTTACTCCGGTGCGAAATCCGGGCATCCTACACTTGAAAAAATCGGCAAGTTTCTCTCAAGAAGTTATCAGTTTTGTTTGAAATATGTCGGCATTGCCTTCAAACGGGAAAATCGAAGATACCTCTATATCTCACTTGCCGTTATCTTGATTTTGACCGGATATTTAAAGATTAGAAGCAACAATATCGAAAAATCCAAAGTAAATACTCAAGTTGCCGCAAAAACCACTATTTCCGAGACGCGCGAACTTTACAACCAAGCGGTTGAGGATCTGGCACTCGGACGAGGAGATGGCAAAAGCGAACTCGAAAGTGCGCTTTCGATGATTAATTCCGTGCCGGACAATATAAGTGGCAACGACAAAGAAGATGCAAAGAATTTGAAGAGACAGATCGAAGACAAAGTCGATGAGATGATTTCCGCCATAAGATTCCGTGATCAAATTCCGCTTTACTCGTTGAATGCCGATGTAATCGCAAACACTCTCTCCGGTTCAACGATATACAGCGTTCTTACCGATGGAAAAATTTACTCTACCGATACCAGAGACAAAGAACCGCTTTTGCTCGCTTCCATAGATTCAGAAAACGGAAAAGTTATTACCTCATCATACTCCGATACATTGGATGCAATTTATTACTATACTGAAAATAAAAAGGTCTTTCTGCTTGATCTTAAAACCGAGACAATCTCCGAGGCGACATTAGCAGAAGGAGCGGGGTGGGAGAGCTCGGTCAGCATTGCCAGCTACTCTTCGAATATTTATCTTTT
>MEZY01000038.1:0-4496 GCA_001776195.1 Candidatus Berkelbacteria bacterium RIFOXYA2_FULL_43_10 | reverse complement strand
CTGACACTCGAGCGGTTAGCATCAAAGAGAGTCGCTCGATCGCCATTGATGGTAATATTTTTATCCTCAAGAATGATGGGGGGGCGTTGAAATTTGTAAAGGGTTCGCTCGATTCTGATTTTAAACTTGCTCCTCTCCCATCGCCACTTGCAACAATATCAAATCCCGCACAAATCTACACCGAGGCCGATACCAGCTTTATTTATATTTTAGATCGTGATAATTCGCGCGTTATTCGATTCGAAAAAAATGGCCAGTACTCCAATCAGTTCATCTTCGACGGAATTTCGATAGATCAATTCTTCGTCAACCCCAGAGTCCAAAAAATGTGGATCACCTCCGGAAGAGATGTGTATGAAGTGAGTTTATAGATCTAAATTATCGTCCGTATCATATCCGGCACATCAACTATTAGAAGATGGACATTTTGAGTTTGTTTTGGTAATGTGAATCTGCGGTTCACCACGACTCGGAGGAGGGCGAGATGCCCGAGATTGACGTCGAGATGCGCTATACCGAAGGACACCATCAAACAGCCCAAGATGAGGCACTAGCGAATAGGCTGAGAGAGACGATTGAGGCGTTGCTTCGCAGCACAGGTGCACCTGGCGGACGGTACAGAGCAAGGATACTTCGGCGGATGAGACCCGGTACCTGCTCAAGTGGCATTGACAGACTTGCGATCAATAGCCAGAAACACATCACGGCTCGCGTCATGTTGGGCGCGAACAGTGATACCTGTCGCGAGATCAGGATCACACCGCCAGAAGGATGTCTCGAAACGGCATTCCGATGTCTCTCGTGGCGAGAGCGACCACCGGACGAAATGGCCGATTTGACATATTCCGGTGGTATCCATGTCTTGGAAGTCTTTGAACTGGTATTGCGGGCGCTTACAATGTCCGGGGCAACAAGCCCGCACAAACTCCACATTGCGACATCGCCGCCCAAGGAGTTGCGCTACGAGACGGGGACGCTAACCCTTCTGGACAGCGGTGACAACAACATTGTGGCGATCGCAGATCCGAAGTGGGGTCGAGCCTATTCGATTATCATCGACTGTAACGATCCTCGAAGGACATGGGAGAAGTTGGTAGACTCCAAGTATGCAGTACCCGAACTAACTGCATTCAGGGTATCCCCCAGGAAACAATCAGAGGTAGACATGCTGGCCGTTGCGCTACTTCTGGTTGAGAAACTGGCCGAACGAGGCGAAATGCCTCTGACCGACGAAGGGAGCGCTAAATCCGCTTTCAGCGAGATCGAGATGGAATATGGGCTGGACTGGCCTACCGTCCGTCGTAAGGTATTTGCCAGCGTTAGAGACGGACGAATCTATCCGAAAGATTGGGTGCTCATCAAGATCGCGGAAGCCCTCGGCCAGCCAGATACACCCGAGTTTTTCCCTGTCCTCATCCAGGGAATCTACGAGTGTGATCACTCCGTGAAGTCTTGCCTGCAATCCGGCGTTTCGGAAGATCCTGAACATTGCCGATTGCAGGACAAGCTCGTGGCACTCACGAATCGCGCCGACGAGCTAAGAGCTGCGCTGGACGCGGTGGAGCTCGAGATCGCCGGTAACAAGCGTACCGCGCACGAAATTCGTGTAAGGCAAGGTGTGCGAAGGTCTGAACTCGCTCTCCTGCAGTCCGTTGTCAACCGTAGAGGGTATCAAGCCGTTCGCAAAGCCATCGAAAAGCTGTAACCAAAAACCCACACGCCCCAGAGATGGGGCGTGGTTGTTTTATCTATATTCTCGACCGTGATAATTCACGTGTAATTCGCTACGAAAAAAACGGCCAGTATTCAAACCAGTTTATATTCGATGGGATTGATATTGACCAATTCTTCGTCAATCCCAGAGTCCAAAAAATGTGGATCACCTCCGGAAGAGATGTGTATGAAGTGAGTTTATAACCATACTGTCGTAATCGTATATTAAACTCTACCAAAATTCCACCTCGTAGGTGGACTTTTGGTGTAAATGATGATAGTGTTTACGAATGAGTATGCAACCGCATAGCATCAAGTGCCCATTTAGCAACGCACACCACGCGCAAGGGGGGACACAATGTATCCACACTCGACTGGCTGGGTGATCGATTCGTTGTACCGTGCGTTCGGACCATCTCTTGCTCCGGCAGAGTACGAAGAGACGTTCTGGCGCGACGACATCGCCATAGCCTCTCATCTGGTCTGGATGTGCCGAAAAGTCCAATCTATGACCGACCGCGACAAGGCAGGCCGTTGGATCGGCTGGGTCTTCGCTTCTATGCAGTTTCGGCTTAAGCTGATGGACAACAGCCGAGCGCGCGATGCCGCAAGGGCGGATGCGCAGCTGATCAAGACGGGGAGATCACGACCGGTGCCAAACTAGCACCGGTCTTCCATTCTCATGATTCGTATCCCTCCCAGAATGCGATTAGTAGAAAACAACGAATACTAATCTATCTCTTACGCTTCAAATCTCCCTCATGGCCATGACCCGGTTTTACGGTTTTAGAGGTTTTCTTTTTGGAATCTGCCTTGATAGATTTGCCGATGTTTGTAACATCGACAAACTGCCCCTTCTTGTTCCTCTCGGCATAGTAAGATTTCTTCCCGATTTTAATAACATCCCTCTTGCTCATACGCCTCCTGTCATCCCTCCATTCTCATGACGATGAGAATGCAAGTAATGAATTATTTATTTTTTCGTGCTTGTTTCTATAACAAATAATTAATTGCGGCATACTATCAAAAACGGGGTGCTGAACTGTATGGTTTATATTGGCTCACAATAGATAATCGATCATTTAACTACAGAATCTTGTAAATGACTGGCTTATAAAGGTTTCTGGGACTTATTAAATGGTAATATTTAGACCCCCAAAATTGATATTAAGCCTTAATTGCTATTCATCGCAAGGGGAGTACGAAATTGATCATATTCTGTCTGAAACTTTTTACCATAGATGCCGAAACCTGGGATATCCATCTTTCTACGAAAGCCGCCAGCCATACCGAACATAATATTACTTATATTGTTGTCAAAACCAAAAAGTACTCTGTTCTTGATCAAATCATCCAGGACCGGTGTAAACACGTCCGGAGCCGGTCTTGAAGTCGTCATTGCCATATAGATCGGTGTGCTCTTTTGCCTATCTGAAATAGATGTCGCGAGTTCTTCCATCTTCCGTCTCCCGCTGCACATGACATCGGAACACTCATCGATTACGATAAATACTCCCTTACATCCTATTCTTTTCTCTCAATCGGACGCCACCAGCTTATCTAAAACATTACACTTTAAAATGTCCGTACCAGGATACACTCGGTTTCCGATCAAATTATTGAGTTCGGAGTAGTCCAAAAATTCAACTCTTTTACAGTCAATTAACACCAGACCAAAGTTGGAATAGCGTTCATTTTGCAAAAATTGTTCAAGCAGGAAGTGTAGAAGGTTCGACTTGCCGCTACCGGTTCGTCCTGCAACAAACAAAATTGGGTCATTCGTGAAGTCATGAAAGGTTTCTCCATTCTCGCAATCTCCAAGCTTTAAGTACATAATATCGTTTTTTCTTCTTTCGCTTTTCCTAATAATTCAATCAAATCCTGTGCAGGGAGCAGAGGACAAAATTGACCCCAAACCCACCTCCCCCTCGCTCGACCGATTTTTCCGACAATAAAATACCCTATTCGATATTCAACTTCTCCCAAATTTTCGCCGTGTCCTTTGATTTTCCCATCAATTTTCATTTTCCGAAGCCGTTCGATAACGAAAACTTTCTCATTATAGTTGCTTTGTGGCATAAAAGTCCATGCTTCTCTTTTCCATATCAAATTAAACCTTCGAGTTATATTTTTTGTTCGAACAATGTCGTTTTTTTCCCAATCTCGATTTTTACGTGTTATAAAATCAGATGTCGATTCGTTCATAATATTGATGTCACTTTCATGTTTTTTTCTTGAATTTATTAATATAATTGCTATTCTCTTTTCTAAGATCTCTGATATCTTTTTCAAGTTGTTCGACCATTGATCTTTCGTCTTGATTTCGTTCTAAAGACAAAACGTGTGGGCTTATTGTGCCATACTTTATCTCCCTCCACTTGGCAATTGCTTCTTTAGGATCAACCGTGACTGTAATATAATTCTTCAATTCTTCAATATCTATCTTGCTCTTGAGTGAAATACCAAGCTCTAATAAAGAGATAATACGATCCAGCTTGTAATCAAGTATGTCGACTCGCTCATTAACCTCTTTTTCGTCTACTTCCATATTGCTCCTTCGTAAAATAAACTTGTCATAAATTGTTCCTCCAAGCACTATAAAACCCGCCGTGCGAAGCAGGGCGGGTGTTTTTAGCTATTTTCAGCTTACCAAAACAATCAATTCTTGTCAATACGCCGGCGATTTTTGTAGAAATATTTTAGTAATGTCCTAATTGAATACAATAGAAATGTCCGCTTTCCTTGGGATAATTGAGATATCTAAAATCTTAATCCAAGGAGGG
>MEZY01000037.1 GCA_001776195.1 Candidatus Berkelbacteria bacterium RIFOXYA2_FULL_43_10 | reverse complement strand
TTGATTAGTGGCTCCAGCATAACATAATCAGATGTTTTTAGGTGCAATATTTTGATATTAAACCTAATTTCGTATTCTTTTCTTGATATATCCTCTGCCAAAACCTGTTTTTAGTTCTCTCTCTCGCCTCTGTGCATCTTTCTTCGAGATACATCCTTCCATATATACCAATTCCAAACTTTTAAACTTCGAGGTCGTTGCTACATTTCCTCTCTTATGTTCGGCAAATCTCGCAACAACATCTTTGCTGTAACCGACATAATACTTCATTAATATTTTATCGTATATTACATAAACATAATGCATATCGCCCATACCTCGATACTATCAAATTATTGGCTTTCTCTCAATATGAAAAATCTCTCCCGGAGTCTTTCGGAGAGATTTTTCATACTTTCCGCGTCAGTCCGCGTCTAGTCCGCGATCTTCAGCGTTATTTTGTCTTTTTCTTAACCGCAATCTTCTTCGGAGTTCTGGCTTCGACTTTCGGCACTGTGATAGTCAAAATACCGCCATCCATTTCTGCGTTCGCCTTTTCTGCTTTAACTTCCGAGGGAAGGGTGAAGCTTCGCGAGAAAGCCCCTGTATGCGACTCTTTGTAATAATAACCCTCTTTCTCCTCTTCCTTCTCGGTCTTTTTCTCGCCCGAGATCGTCATTACGCTATCGGCGATCTCCACTTCGACATCTTCTTCTGCAACTCCGGGAAGTTCGGCTTTTATAACAACCGAGTCTTTCTTCTCCTTAATATCGATTTTTGGCATTCCTGCAGTTGATATTTTGGCAGGAGTGATAACGCTATCTTCCAATAGCCTATCCATTGCATCGCGGAGTGATATCGAATCGCGGATTGGTCCCCACGGTTCTAAATAAGTCATTTTTGACTCCTTTTCACCCACCAATTCGGGCTCCGATGAGCTAAGTCGAATCGCGGGCGAATTAATTATTTTTACCTTATGATCATCCTCTAGGACTTTGTTAATCTCTTCTTCAACCTCTCGCTCAAACTCAAATATATCTTCAAAAGCGGAATTGAAAAATTGACACATGCTCACAACCAACGGCAGGGATGGCAGATACTTGCCCTGCTCAAGGGCAATTATCGATTGGCGAGAAATCCCAAGCTCATCAGCCAAATCCTCTTGGCTTAAACCCTGTTTTACTCGAAAATCTTTTAACCGATTTTGAATTTCACAATCTTTCATATGTAAAGTATACTTTACATAAATGCTCTATGTCAAGTGGTAGCTTACGAAATAATTATCGAAAGTCAGTTTTCGGTTTATATAAATGGCGATATTGTCGCGACCGCGACAGAAACACCATTATTTACGATATAATCTTGCGATTGTTTTTTTTCTCAAATTAAATGTCTCTGTACTCTTTATCGGTTTTTTATTCGGAAATACGAATGCCAATGAAACGACTCGAGTTTTTGGACCGATTGAAGAAAAAAACCATTTCTCGATCTTCGCGAGAGTCGCATTGAGTAGATACAAGTATACGACATCGGCAGATTTGAGATATTTCTCCGCACGAGTGAAATCTCCGTAAATTATTTTGATATTCTTGCTCTCTCCCAGTACAAAAACTCGCCATCTGGCTAAAAAATAACAATAGGGCGATATCTCGACACCGATGCCTTTCGCCCCGAATTTTTTTGCGGCGATTATCAAACTTTTTGCATTACCACAGCCGAGATCAACAACCGATTCCCCCCGCTTCAACCCGGCAAGTTTCAGAGAATCCTCTATCGCTTTGTCGTTGGCATATACTGTTGGAGAGGTGAGCATTGATGTCAATAGCAAAGTCAGCTGCCACAGCAGGACTAGGAAAACGATGAGTCCGATCACGATTAAAAAAACTATTTCCATTACTCAAGTATAACAAGGTTTGATCTAAAATAAAAAAGCCTGCTGCGCTTGCTCAATATGTTTTCAAAATGCATTTGCTCGGCGTGCGCAGGTCCCACTTCGCCCGCCGACTCGGTGGGCTACGAGAGATAAAAAGGGGTGCGGGGAGGGCCACCGCAGAGCGGGGTAAAAATGCGCACGCTCTCGCTTTTTGTGGGCGGGGCGGATTTAAGCTTTCATGAAGTTTGTAAAATTTTCAACCATTTTTTCTAGTTTAGATAGATAAGATCCCAAGTTTTTAATAAAGTGCTCTTTTCTTATAATCTTTTTTTTATCATCATCAAACTCTTCTACAACAATATCTTTATTGATTGGTGAGGTGGGCACAATGATTTTTTTGCCGTTTGAAGTTGATATTGCTTCAGCCGTTAATGTCTCGAGATTGAATCTAACCTGCACATTCTCAAATTTCTTGTTAGGCTCTCCGACCGTTCCAGAAAAAACTCTTTGTTTCGAATTTATTGGTTTTTGGTGGTCTGATATATTTCTTAGAATAACGAAATCTTTGTCTTGTTCGTCGAATATTTTGATTTTCTCTTGCTCATACCAAATATCAAATTTCGACTTATCGGGATTCCGTCCGATTTTTTGCATGACAAAAGTAACACTGCGAGCAGAGTTTACACAGGCGTTTAGATAATGAATATATTCGTTATCGTTTGCTTCAAAGCAGTTTATCGCATCTTGATATAATCGCTTCGCTTCTGCCAATTTTTGAAAAATTGAGTCCATAGCTCTTTAGGCAATATTGCATGAATATGGCAATGATTTTATATATCGTTCCATAAAATCCCAGTTCGGCATTCCGTCTTTTGCTGGAAGTTTTATTCTAAATTGTGCAAGCCTATCAGACCCCATTTTTCTGCTGTAGTTGTATCTGTAGCTCTCTTTTTGCAGAATCGTTTTTAAGAATAGACCAGTATATGCATTCATATCAAATTTCGGTGTAAGAATTCTAACATCGACTGGTGTGGCTTGGTACGGCATTGGTTGGTAGTAAAAATAGCCAACTGAGCCGCCGCGGTTTGCCGTTATTGTATTCGCTAGATTTGTTGGCAACTCCTTTACAAAGGAAGTAACGCCATTATTGCTATCTGAAGATGTTATATATGGGGTCGTACCACCTTCTGTTAGCTCGTCAATCAGCTTGTCTTTGGACGCGGATATGGTAAATAATCTGGTAAGTTCAAAATATTTCCATTCTGTTTGGTTAAGTTGGGTTTCGACCTGACATTCTGCACGTCTGGAAATATCAAATTTTTGGATGTCAAAATTACTCCAAGAATCTGGCATTCGCTCAGGAACGAGTAGTCTATCAAGAGTTACATTAGCTTCCCTCCCGTGAGATGAATATCTAAATCGATTTCTTCCAATTGCAATACAGTAATAAATTTTTTCAGCCTCATTCATTGGCCTCAGAGGAGTTAAGATTTTTATATTCTGTGCGGTGTAAAAATCCTCCAATTGCACAAAAGCACTAAGTAGGTATGTTCCTCCTAGTGTCACAGTAATTTTGCCAGCTGAGTACGGATCAACATCTTTGTATCGGGTAACTTTTGCAACAATTCCTAAATTTTGACTTGTTCTGGAAACAAAATTAATCCCATCAACATCAAACTCCATCTTGTTGAGATCGAATTGATTTCCGTACTTAATATCGAAAATTTTACTTAGAGGTACTGGTTTCATAAATTTTGCACCTTATAGGCAACATACTTCTTTATTTCATTCTCAAAATCCTTATCTGTGATAACTGAGTAATCCGTTTCCATATACGCTTCAGCGCACCATTCATCCGCTGCGCTTACACAGCGGTTGATGCTCAGACCTGCAATCTCTTCTCGGTTTATAAAAGCTTCAAGCCATGTCCTCTTGATATTTCTCCATTTTCCAAGTGAATCTACTCTGCCCTTAATCTTTTTAATCACAAAACCATCGTCTTTAAAGTACCCAAAAAAAGTTTTTTTGCTCGCCGGGTGAGGCCGTTTTGCAGTAAATACCATAACACACGAAATCACTCCTACTTTTGAATTAAAGAATAATTCGTTCGGCATTGATAGCACAGCTTCTAGCGTATGGTTTTCAAGGAGTTTTCTTTTTAGCTCCAATATTTTACCCTTTTGGGCGATTGCTGTTTGAAGCGGTACTATCGCAACACACTTTCCGCCTTGTTCAATACATTCGAGGTTAGCCAGTACAAACTCCAGCTCCTCGGTATCAGTTTTTTTGTCAGACTTATATGGTGGATTTAACAAACCAACTGTGGGGCTAAACTCTTTAATTTTATTAATGATTTCCGTATCGAAACAGCTGCCATTCAGAATGTTAGTCTTGCCATCTTGGTGAATGAACATGTTGGAGCAGGCAAGCGCAAATATATGAGCCTGATACTCAACGCCAACAAGTTGATTTTGCTTAATGCTGTTAATTCTTTCTCGATCATCCTTCGTGTCCTTTATCATAAGATTCATAGCACTTACAAGAAATCCGCCTGTCCCCGCACAACTGTCATATACCACACTGTCTTTGTTGATTTCTGCTAGTTCCGCCATAAATTCAGTAATGTGCGGGGGAGTTAGAACAATGCCAAGTCCTTTATCGCTGTTTGCATATCTCAGGAATTCTATGTATAACTGGCCAAGAACATCGAAATATTCGTGAGTTTTAATGAATGTATTAACATTATCTTTGATGTCAGTAATTATGTCTCGCAGAACCCCGTCTTTTGTAGATAGTGATGTATCAGTTTTAATAAAACTGAATCTGCCCCTAATTATTCTTAGTTTCTGCTCTTGAATTCCTGAATTCTTAAATTCCATTTCCACAGTGTCGACAAGTTGCCTTGCTAAATCATCAGGTTTAGTAAAATCTTTGTAAGACTTAGAAAAAGCAGTGTTTTCTAGTGCAATCAATATACAGCTAATCAATAAGCCTCTGTCGCTTTCAAGAATTTTTTGGCTATGTAGTTTTTCGTTAAGTTCCTTAGAAAAAGAAAGTAATTTGTCATAATCTTGTCGGAATTTCTCTGGGCTTTTCAAATACCCTTCGAGATAATCAACAGGCGCAAGTAGCTTATTCGCGAATTTTTTGATGGCTTTTTTTTCCCCTTTAAGCTGTAGAAAATGAGATATTTTTAAATTTTCTAACCTTTCGCCACTTACTGCGATAGAGAGCACATCGAAGTCTCTACTTAAATACGAAGAATATAACAATGCGCCATCAACAGAATAGTCTCTGCAAATATCACGATTAGCACTCTCGTGTTTTGTTACATCAGCTTTGCATTCCACGATTATAATAAAATCAGGATTGCTCTTGTATTGAATAATGAATTCTGGGCAACCTCGTCCGATACCTGATTTAGAGGCCGTTAATAATAGTTTTTTAATTTTGGGGTTATCAGAAATTTGTTCTTCTATTATTAATTGTTCTTTATAAACTCTAAAATGTTCCCGAACGAAATTTTCTGTTCTGCGTTCATTTTTTGAAAGAAAGTTCATAATTTACCCCTCGTATTTTTCTATTAAATCATCAACCTTTACATCGAGTGCTTTGGCAATTCTAGACATTGTTTCAATTGTCGGGTTTTTGTTTGCACCTGATTCTATTTTGATCAAAGTATTGTATGTGATATCGGCTTTTTTAGAAAGTTTGTCCTGAGACAAACCCATTTTTAATCTAAATTTTTTTATATTCGTTGAAATGTTGTTGGTTGCATTCATAGTAATATATTACTATAATTGTAGTAATAGATCAAATCAATTTGCTACTTATATTCTATTACAAAACCATAGTCTTAACAATAATGAGTTCCGCCAACTTTCGCGCGGAGGGATGGGAGGGCAAGTGAAAGTAACAAATCCGCCCCGCCCCAAGCCCGCGTGGCCGTTTCCTCCCCGCACCCCTCCACGGTCGCACAAAAATGCTTTTTGAAAAAAGAGGGAAGAAGGCAAGCAACTCGCAAAGCGGGGTGTCGCCATAAACATTTGAAATGATAAGGACGGCGGGAGATCAGCACCACATTAAGCTTTACGCCTTAAAAACATACGATTTAGATCAAATAAATTTGTAATTGTTTTTGATCAAGGCATCCTGTATTTGAATTTTGAGCTCGTTATGGCCTTTGCCGCCTTTTAGGTATTTTTCTCGACGCTTGGCGTCAGACAATTCAGAATAGCACTCATAATATAGCAATTTAAATGGTCTTCGGTTTTTTGTAGCTAAAACATAGCCCGAATTATGTTGATTCAATCGTTTATCAACATCTTCAGAAATACCGATATACAATCGAAAATCCGATAGACTTATTAGAACATAAATGTTGTACATACTTAAATTATATTAAGAAAGACGCTAAGCGTCTAATTTATTTTTTTTGTGGTCCGACGCTAAAACGCTAAGCGTTTTGAAAATAATGCTAAGCTTTATAAGCGTCGCTTTCACCACATGTTCTGGTGCGACGCTAAGCGTCGCTTTCACCACGCTAAGCGTGGTGGACCCGGACCTGGCGTTTTGGAACACCTTTTTTGAGATTTCTCTCAATTGGGCTGATCAGCTGAAACAGATTTACGATCAACCGGGGTTAGACCAGGTCTGATTTTATTTTCAATACTTTCTTAAGCTTGTGCAAAATTTCCAAAGTAGGATTTTCCTCGCCCCTTTCCATCCTCGCGTAATAGTTAACATGGATACCCGCAAATTTGGCTACCTGCGATTGCGTCATCTCGGCTTCCTCACGATACTTCTTGAGCTTGCCGCCGAGACCCCTGAAAATGTCCCCGCTATGTTTTGCTGTCATACCAAGAATATATCACTTTCAATCTTAAAAATCCACAATTTATATCATAAATAAAAGGAGGAAGATGAAAACTTTGTCGCCGTCATATAAAAGATATCTGGAAAACAGGGAAAACGAGCAGGATGCGCAGAAGTATCGGGAATCACGGGCTCTCGATTTGTACGATGAGAAGTCCTTCTACCGCGCTTTCGTTAGGGATTTGCTTGGGGCCAAAAAAGAAGCCGTCATTTACTGCCCCTTTATCTCCAAATACAGATCGGAGTTTTTCAGACGCACTCTCGAAAAACTCAAGCACAGGAACATCGCTGTCTTTATCTTTACCCGTCCGCTCGAAGAGCATGAATACTTTTCGAGAAGCGAAATCAAGGCGGCTCTCGCCGATTATGAAGAGCTCGGCGCTTGCATTGTTCATATGCCCGGATATATTCATGCCAAGGCGGCAATAATCGATCGGGAGGTACTCTGGGACGGAAGCTTGAATATCTTGTCGCAGAGGGAGAGCAAGGAGATAATGCGCAGAACGGTTGATGCGGACATTGCCAAACAAATGCTTGATCAGCTGGGATTGAACCGAAAGCTGGCCGAGGGATATAAATATCAGTATGAGCGGCTTTACCGCAATCTTGTTGAGAAGCGGAGATTGAGATTTGCAATTGCGGCAAAACTGAAAAATCTGGCAGTTGGTATACCGAAATTTTTTAGCCGGCTCTTATCTGTTATTTCTCGCTCGTTTGTATT
>MEZY01000036.1 GCA_001776195.1 Candidatus Berkelbacteria bacterium RIFOXYA2_FULL_43_10 | reverse complement strand
TTGAAGAGATAGGTATTGTAGGGATTTTGAGAGTTCTTGTACCCCAAAGAGGAAATTGATTTCCAAAATTTATACTCTTTCCGCGCATCCGATGAGAGTTTATCAAGTTCAATATTATCTGACCCGTAAATTACCGTCGGGTCGGCTTCCAGCTTCATATCGATATTTAATCTGTTCTTATAAACACCGGCGATAGCCGCCCTCTCGCCATTGTTCTTTGCCTCGCGTTCAACAATTGAAGCCAAGACAAGATCATTGTCGGATACTTCCAGCCCATCGATCCTTTCGATATAATCCTCGTTCATCAGCTTCACCGCATCTTCTGCCGTTGTCTCGAGAGTGACATAAAATGTATCGGGAAAGAGCTTGCCGTCAAAACCCTCCGCGGCAGTAATAAAGGATTGATATTCGATACTACCTTGCCCGTCGAGGTATTGGGCGATTTGTTCTCTCCTCCAACCCTCCGGGATCGTGATTTTGATGAGTGATGTCTCACCGCTTGAAATTTTGTTGATGATTTCACTCACTTTCATATTCGGCGAAATCAGATAAGCTCCGGGTTGCAAAATATGATGACGGTATTTTACTAGGGTTGCGAAATACCAAGCGGAGCGAATATATCCATCCTCCTCCAATCCTTCGGCAATTTCTAATGTTGATTCCCCTTCCTTTATCTCAAATACCGTTTTTTCCGAATTACTCGATGCAATCTTGCTCACCTTCTGCCAATAATAAAAAGCGATCCCAACTCCTGCGAGAACAAATATAATTATGACGATTGATATTATTTTAAGAGTGACGCTCTTTAACAATATGATTCCTTTTTACATTTTTATCTGTCATTTTGATCTTTGATATTTGATTTTTGATTCAGATACTGCTCGAGTATCAAAACCGCCGCCAGTTCGTCGACTTTGGATTTACTTTCTTTGATGCTGGCGCCTTGATCCTTCAGTATTGATTCCGCTTCCGAAGAAGTGAAACTCTCCTCTTCGAACTCGGTCTCGATGTTTAAGTTTGATTTGATGTTTATTGCGAAACGACGGATATCTTCACCCAATTTTCCTTCGCTCCCATCGGATCCGATTGGCATTCCGATTATGATTTTAGAAACTTGATTTTTGATGCAAATCTTTCTTATCTCTCCCAACAAAAAACCAAGAGGTTTTGAATTGTCCAAAACCCCCGCTCCATATGGGATCGCCTCTCCCAAGGCAAGCCCAATTCGCTTTTTGCCGTAATCAATCGCTAAATACATAATCAGGTTATAGGTGTTAGGTTGTAGCTTTTTAGGCTAATAAGCTAAGAAGCTATAGCCTAAGAAGCTATTATTGGTAGCTAAACACGACTTTAATTCTCGATTTTATGAGCGGGACTCTGGAGAGAATTGTCGGCGTTACATTCAGTTCGACGCTTTCCACCCCTTCTGTATTTTCCAAAATTTCTTTGGCCGTTCCGTACTTCTTGTTGGATATTTTATCTCTGATCTCCCCTTCATTCAACTTCTTACCGACTTTGGCTTCGAAATTGACGTCGAGTTTTATCTCCCCTGTCGCTTCATCGTAACCGGTGACACTCCAAGCCAGAGTCGCGCCCTCCGGGTTGATTAACATCTGATCCGGGCCTATGGCTGTAACATTTTTTTCGATAATCAAATTTCTGATATCTCCCTCCGAAAAAGCAATGCCGGTTGATTTGATGACGATTTTCGCGCTAAATGTATCGACTTCATCATTGACCTTTTTTGATGTTTCAAATGATATTTCCGCTGTTTTTACAGTCGAAGTAATAATTTTATTATCTCCGGCTTGCTGGTTCATATCGGCGATCGCCGTACTCGTCGCTTCTTGCAAGACCGATGACTTAGCAGAAGCAATGTCGCCATCAGTTACAACTTTGACCTCCTTTGTTGTCCCGCCGCTCAAAGCTACCGACGACTGACCGTATATTTTCTCCTTTTTCTCCGACGAGAATGCATCCACCGTAAATGTCGCCGCTCCAATATTATAGTCATCTCCCGGACTTTGGGCGGTGACTCTGCCCTTGATGCTTCCGGGATTTATTTTTATCTCGCCACCCACTAGCGAAGTCGTCGCTCCCGGGATCGTGACTTCGCTATCAACCACAAATTTTTTACCTTGAGCAGTTAAGACGGCGCCGGCAGAGATCTTTTGCGGCCCCGTGTCCCAACCGTTGTAAAATGTTATCTCTCCCGATGACTTGGTCCCGATGTTTTTCTTGCCGGTCGCCTCAAAATCTTTCGAAAGCTCCTGCTCGGATACAATTTCGCGTCCTGTTACAATAAGTTTTTCCGGACTCGCACTTTCGGCATTGGCACTCTCGGCATCTTTTTGAACGGTAACGCTTTCTTTCGAATTCAGATCCTCCGTTTTTAGAATCATTGTCGCCGTCGCTTGGGGAATGGTGAAGTATGCGGCGACAAGGACCAATACCAGAAATATTGACGAGATAATTATGATCGGCTTGCGTCTGGAATTAAGATTCTTTTTCTTCATCGGCTTCTCCTCCGCAGTTTTTCTCTCCGGTTCGATATTCCCCGGCTCGTCCACCTCGACACCGCCATCGTCCTCCGCCACCGGCGATAATTCCAGGGGCTCTTGATCGGATATTTCATCTTCTCTTTGGTATTGGTTGATTTTTATATTCGGATCAGTAGCACCCGAAGCTCCGGCAGGAATCATAGCGTCCGTAGCGGCTGGTGGCCTTGCCGATTTTGCTTCACTCACCGTCTGGTATACAGTGATTCCCACTTGCGATGCCAGGTTTTTGGATATTTTATCGGTTGTGATTAGCGAAACCTGTCTCTCGGCTTTTTTCGCCTCCCGATCCAATATTTTTAGGTTGATGATACTTTGCGCCAAGCCACTTCCACGGGGTAACGCCAAAGAGACCAAGTTGCCGGGGGCTTTCTTAACTCGGCCGATCACAGCCGCTACATCATCATCCGGTTCAATGTATATAATTTCCATAATTTTAGCTGTTAGCTTTCAGCTTCTAACTACTAGCTTTATTTTATCATCAATTTCGCCAACAATCATCTTCGTTAAAGATACAAGCGACAAGAAACAATAACCAAACAAATTACAACATTCAAATATTAAATATAAATAGTTTTATGAATTTGATGATTTAATTTATTGAATATTGTTTGTATCTTGTATCTTGTTTCTTGGTTATTATGATCTTAATCCATCCGCCACTTTGCTCAAAATTCCATCGAGCAGTTTCTCTTCCCCCGCTAAATCTATCGCCAAATTCGCCATCGCCATCGGCGTTATATCTTGCGCATCGATCAGTTTTTTCGTCTCATCCTTGACCGTCGGCACCTGGCTCGGATTTATATATTCGACTTTCGGCTGTTTTGCAAAAGGAAGTCTCTTGACCCAAGCGGTCTGCGTTAGATAATCTTTGATTTCCGGAAGCAACGAACCTCCACCGCAAAGCATTATTCTCGATGGCAAAAGATCGATATTGGTGAACTCTTCGAGCGCAAGCTCCACTCCGGCCAGCCAGACCTCGCAGTCATTTTTGAGAGCTTGTGCGATCTTGGCACAAAGCTCTTCGTCCTTCTCCAGCTCGCCTTTTGAATATTTTAATTTGATCTTTTCCGCTTCCTCGAAATCCACCTCCAAGACATCGGCGATTGATTTAGTAAAAACTCGCCCGCCGATAGCAAACATCCTCGTTCCTTCGACTCCTCCAGATCGCACTACTGCGATATCCGTTGTTCCGCCACCGACATCGATAAAGATTGATGAAAAATCGGAAAGCTCCTCGAGCCCTACAGAGCGCGCTACTGCATAAGGTTCTGATGTTATCGCGAGTAAATCCAATCCTAATCCTGATGCGATTGTTTGCAAAGCACCCAAATGAACTATCGGCGCAAAAGCGTTAAATATTCCTATCGCCACATCGCGACCTTGAAAACCTATTGGGTTTGTAACTTTGTAGCCGTCAATTTTTACATCAACAACTGCAGAATTAACCAGCTTAACATCAATTTCCGAATAGCCGGTCTCCCAAGCTAGACTGGAGCGGGCTTTGTCAAAAGTCTTTTTCTGAACTTCATCAATAATTTCGCGGATTTCCTTAACGGTGATTTTTTCTTCGGGATTTTCGCGGCGAAAATGAACCGTAGTGGTGGTTCCCTTTACCAACTCTCCTGCAATCCCGATGATGCACTGCCTCGGGGCAACATCTGCCATCTCCACCGCCTGATCTATCGCTTTTTCGCAGTTTGCGATCACCGCAGAAATATCGGTCACCTTGCCGCCCTGCATGTCTGTCAATTTTTGCCTCTGTTTTCCGACGCCAATAACGTTCGCCCTGTTGTCTTCAACTCGAAAAACAAGGACCTTTACAAACTCAGTCCCGATATCAAGCGCGAGCGCATAATGTTTCTTTTTTCTTTTGAACCCGAAAACCATTTCCCTCCATGGAAACTACTGTCTCAATTATAACATCTTGCGTGTTATAATCCAAATTCAATTATTCTAATATCGCCTTGATCCTTCGGACTCCTGATGAAGAGGACTCTTCTTTTTTGATCCTAAACTTGCCAAGTTCGCCGGTGTGGTTTACGTGCGGACCACCGCAGATTTCGCGGGAGAATACTTCGTCGCTAGATCCGATAGTATAAACTTTTACCTTTTCTCCATATTTGTGTTCAAAGACGCCCATCGCCCCTGCCGCTTTTGCCTCGAGAAGTGTCATCTCTTCGACCGTTACCGGCAGATCTTTCTTGATGATCTCGTTCACAATATTTTCAATTTTGGATTTCTCGTCATCGGTCAGCTTCTCCGGATGCGAAAAATCAAAGCGCAGTCGCTCCGCTGTAATATTTGATCCTTTTTGAGTAATATGATCGCCCAAAACTTCTCGTAACGCCGCCAGAAGCAAATGCGCCGCAGTATGTAGCTTTTTCGTCTCTTCCCCCGCATCCGCCAATCCCCCCTTAAACATCCCCGCCGAAGCGGTACGAGATAGTTCTTGATGTGCTCGGAGCTTAATATCAAATTCTTCATTGATTTTTCGCATTATTTCGGCTTTTTGAAACGCTTTATCAGCTATGATAATCCCCATATCCCTAGCCTCTTCTAAACTCACTTCGAGAGGCATGCCGTCAGTCTGAAAAAGATCGAAAAGATCATCAGCAAAAATTTCAATATTTTTCCAATCAATCTTACCATGGCTCCATTGTGTACCAATTTTCATATTCGAAATTATCTCAAGTTTCTTTAGCGCCTTATCGAGAGTTTTTCTGAATTTCTCTTCTTCTTTATCCAATTCCTTTCTGATGTCAACCCGACCATCCACCCTGTCATTCCCGCGTAGGCGGGAATCTACTAATAGATCGCCACTATTTTTGGATCCCCGATCAGGTCGGGGATGACTATCTGCTGATTCAGAATGACTATTGAAATAGATCCCGTTGTATATTTCGAATACCTTCTCTGCTAGATCCGAAGTAAAATTGTTTTCAATTCCGAGTTGTTTCCCTTTGACGATCGCTCGACGGATCAGACGGCGTACAATGTAGCCCGCGTCTTTGTTCGATGGTAAGACCCCATCAGAAATAGCCATTGTCGCCGCCTTAATATGATCGGCAATTATCCGCATTGCCTTTTCGTTACCTTGATATTTTTTACCGGACAATTCTTCGATTTTTTTAATTTGCGTCCCAAATAAATCGGTCTCATAAACATCACACTTGCTCTGCATAACTGCCATAAGACGCTCAAGACCCATACCGGTATCAATGCCTTTTAATTCAGTTAATTCGTATTTCCCATCTCTTAATACAGCTTCGTTAAAAACAATGTTCCAAACTTCAATCCCGTTGATATAAAATTCTACAGTTCTCCCTCCGGGTGACCCTTCAACACCTAACGACCAAAAATTATCAAATCGTTCACCTTCTCGTACCCGATCCTCATCGAGATATTTCAACAAAATTGTTTTTGACTCGTTGTCCGGTGTTAGCGCCAACCCTTCATCCCCGTAGTATGTTGCCGTGATGTCATCTTCGGAAATTCCAAGCTTTTTGGTCAGAAATTCCCAGGCATAAGCAATCGCTTTCTCTTTGAAATACGACTCTTTTTTATCTGGATAACCGAAAGAGAAGTTGCCGAGCATCTCGAAAAAAGTCAGGTGTGATTCGTCGCCAACTTCGTCGATATCGCCTGTGCGCAAGCACTTTTGACAAGAGACGGCGTTCGTGTAGGGAGCATCGCTTGGATTAGCGTAATAACGTTTAAATTGCTGCATTCCAGCAGTAGTAAAGAGAGTCTTATCGGACTCATATTCAGAATCCGGGACCAAAGAAGCAGAAGGGATCACTTTGTGACCCCGCTCTTCAAAGAATTTGATAAATTTTTTCCTTAGTTGATTTGAAGTCATCATCTATCCCTTCACGAAAAAACAAATCATCGAACACTCGTTTTTCGTCTTACGGTTACAATGCCCGGGTCGCAAAACGTCTGACGTCTAACGATACGGGCTTCGTTACCGATTAACGAAGGACTATGCGATCAATATCTGTGCCCTTTCGGTGTATAAAATCTGTGTGTGTCTACTTGTCGCTCTCTGGTATGCTGAATCTTTGGAATATTGAACCCCAAAAGGCACTGAAAACTGGCTTTTTCTCCGTCTTGATCTCTACGGTCGTATCGTACTTTGAATTTGTGATCCCCAATTCGTTCGGATAAAGAGAGGCGTAAACATCACGATATTTTTTTACGCTATTTATATAGCCGCGAGATGGATAATTTTGGGGCATTCCGAGTTTGTACCAAACATTTACATTGCCGCCGCCAGCGTTATAGGCGGAGAGCGCCGCATCGACGTCGCCGTTGTAGTTGATGAGAAGATCTTTGACATGTCCGGCGCAGAACATTACCGCCGTTTCCGGATTAAAAATATCGTAGCTTGTTAAGTTATAGCGCTTGGCCATCGTCCTTGCCGTGCCATCCATAAATTGTGAAAGTCCCTTGGCTCCGACAGAGGAGACTGCGTTTGGGTTAAAACGACTCTCTTGCATAATAATCCCCGCCACCAACGCCGGATCGACACCTTCCTGCATCGAATATTTGCTGATAAAGTCGGCGTATTTGAGTGGGTAAACCGTATCTCCCAAAACCGAGGGCAACAAAAAGTAACCCGCGGCTAAAAACACCCCAAAAACACCCACCGCAAGAATAATGTTGAATTTGGTAATCTTTCGCAACTTACCCCCATAACTCGTAGTCCAAACTTTAGCTTGTTATGCGCACGCTGAAGCGTGATCTACAAAGTTTGATTTGATCTAATTTTAGTATAGCAAGAAAATACTTTTAAAAAAAGACAGCGAATTAGATAACGAAAAATCTTACCGAAATGAGATTCGTTAGATAGTTAACAATCTTACCGAAATCTGCTAAGCTATCAAGATTCTT
>MEZY01000035.1 GCA_001776195.1 Candidatus Berkelbacteria bacterium RIFOXYA2_FULL_43_10 | reverse complement strand
ACCATTGCCGGAAGTTCACCGCCGGTTAGAACATATTCTCCTACCGAGAGTTCTTCATCAACCAAGTGTTCATGAATTCTTTGGTCGAACCCCTCATAATGCCCGGCGATAAGTATTACGTTATCATACTTAGAGAGCTCAATCGCTTTTTGTTGATTGAATATTTGTCCCGTTGGAGTCAACAAGATTATTTTCAATTTGTTCTTGTCATTCTGAGAGTAACAGAGAATCCCTTTAGCGTTGGGATCTCTCGCATCTTTATTCTTGATATTTGGATTGCTCGAGATGACATGTTGTAGGGAGTCGTCAACAACAGCCACTTTCAGCACCATTCCTGCACCTCCGCCATAGGGAGTATCGTCAACCGTCTTGTGCTTATCAGAAGCAAAGTCTCGTAAATTATGAATATCAATTTCAAGTAACCCTTTATCCTGTGCACGCAAAATTATGCTCTCTGAAAAAGGGCCTTCAAACATTTTTGGGAATAGTGTTATAATATCAAATTTCATATAAAGACGCGGACTAATGCGGAAAAAAATCGCGGACTAATGCGGACTAGACGCGGAAGAAATCAGGAATCAATACTCATACATTATGATCTAGATATAACTAAAAAGCCACAGCAAAACGGGGTTGTGGCTTTTAATATATTATCAGGACTTGCGCGTTTCACTTCTTTGTCATTCCCGCGCAGGCGGGAATCTACTATTAGTGGATCCCCGTTTTCACGGGGATGACACCAAGCGCATGAGTCGTATATTAATTCAGCGTTGTTCTGCGTTTAGTCAGCGCCCTTCCGCGTCTACTCTAGGACGTCTTCCGGCACATCTTCCATGACATCTTCGGATTTCTCATCTTTCTTTTCGGCGACTTCTTTCTTCTCCTCTTCCGGCTCTTCAGAGTAATCTTTTCTTGGCGGTCGTTCCGATCCCTCCGGTTCCATAATTTTTAGGTTAATGCGAGAGTTGTTTTTAGCTCCCAAGACTCTAAGTAATGTTCTAACCGCTTTAGCGGTGCGGCCGTCCTTGCCGATGATTTTACCCATATCGGATGGGTCAACGGTAAGCTCTATCAAAACGCCCATTTCGTCCACTCGGCGATCGGTTTTCACCTTGTCCGGATTATCAACGATCTCTTTTACCACATCCTCGACGAATTTCTGATCATGTTCCATAACTTTTCCTTTCTGCGAGATATCTCGCCAACTTAGTTTTAAGTCTTAAGTCCTAACTCTTAAGCCTTAAGAATGCAGGATTTTCTTATTCAGTTTTTTCTTTTGGTTCCTTTGCGCTGTCAGATTTAGCTTCCGCAGCATTAGGCGTAGCAGATTCGGTACTCTCTTTCACTTCATCGGACTTTTTTACTTCTTCATCGGTGCCGCTATCTGGTTCTGATACAGAATCGTTCGTTTCCGGTTTTTCTTCGCCCTTGGCACTTACTTTATCGCTCTTTGATTCAGCTTCTGTATCTGCGACTTCGGTGACCTCGGCTTTATCGCCGTCGGTGTTTTCTCCATCTTTAATGTCAGGAGCTGGCTTTGCGCTGGCTGTCTCTGCCTTATCGTTTGCAATTTCTTTCTTCTTTTTATCTCTTGCATATTTAATATTAACCTTATCTTTTTTAGGGATTATGCCCAAATCGGCCATTAAATTTCTAACCGTATCGGAAGGTTGTGCGCCGGATTTCATCCAAAAAAGAGCCCGATCTTTGTCGATGACAATCTCTTTGGGCTTTAAAATTGGGTTATAGTGTCCAATAATCTCGATAAATTTTCTCTTAACTGCGCGCCGTTTTTCGGCCACGACCACGCGGTAGGCAGGACTGTTTTTCTTGCCGACCCGAGTTAATCTGATTACAACCATTGGAATTCCTGGATATCAATTACTTCTCTGCTCGCCAATATTGTTTTCCTAGGCGTTTCCGCTTCGCTCGCACTTGCAGACCGTCGTCAAACAACATTGGCTCGCTGATCACTCATCGTATACTTAACATTATATAAGTGAAATTCTACACTAAGAGTTGGGGAAAGTCAACAGAATTTTGTGACCGCGTTTAAAATCATCGTAATTCATCTCTCCTTTACCTGCCGGCTTGACCCTATCAATAACCAAATTCTTCTCTCTGTCGAAGTGCGCGGCGGTGATCTGAATTGTCAGATTATTCAGATTAATGTATACTCCCGGCCATGGATAAAACGCTTTTATTTTTCTCTCAACTTCAACAGCAGGAGTTTGTAGTGTCACCTCGCCATCTTTTTTTGTAAACATTTTGGAATAAGAAGCTTTAGCCTCATTTTGGTTCGTTGGTTTGAGCTCGTGCGTAAGATAATAGGGCAAAGTGTCCAGGAGCAAGCCGGCGCCAGCTTCGGCTAGATAGTCGTAAAGGATCTCAAAGTTAGCGCTCTTGGTCAGTCTGGCTTCCGCTTGCGAAAGAATAGGACCGGAGTCTACACCTTCGTCGATTTTAATGATTGTCACTCCTGTCTTTTTGGCACCATCCAATATCGACGATTGAATCGGAGTTGGTCCGCGATATTTTGGAAGTAAAGAGGGATGAACATTGACTATACCAAACTTGGGAATTTCAAAAAGATATTTCGGAATAATATATCCAAAATCTATTACCACTCCCAAATCCGGCTTTAGTTTTTTCAATTTTTTAGTAAATTCTTCGTCAAGCGAAGTTATCTCAACAACATTCAAGCCCAGCTTTTTTGCCAACTCTTTGACGGGGCTTGATTCAATATTTTTGCCTCGACATTTGAGTTTTTTCGAATCGGTAACTACGGCGCGGATACGATATTGTGGGTCGGAGTTGAGTGCTTCCAAAGTTTTTAGACCGAATTTGCCGGTTGAAAAAAATACGATATCGGCGGCTTCTATGTGGTCGATCATTAAAGTTGAGTTGAGATGATCAATTTCGTGCTGCATCACTCTGGAGAAGAGCTTATCCGCCTCTATCTCTATCGGCTTCCCATAACGGTCAAGACCCACAACTTGCACATCTTTCGGGCGTTTGACCATAATCCCAATCCCGGGAAAAGAAAGACAGCCTTCGACCATTTTGCACTCTTTATTCGACTTTGTTTTAATTTTCGGATTACAGATAACAGTGAGCGGGAAACCGGGGTAGTCGTTTTTTGAGGTCGGCTCGAATTCGCAAACGACTATTTTTTTAGAAACTCCGACTTGAGGTGCGGCCAGACCGATGCCATCGTTGGCTCTCATTGTCTCCACCATATCGTCTATAAGTGTTTGCAATTCCATATCAAAACGAGCCACCTCTTCAGTCGGCTTTCTAAGTATCGGATTTGGATCGGTTAGGATTTCAAGCTTCATAAACACACACAGAATTAATACACAGAAGGGTCACAGAAATTGTCTCTAGCCAAATAATCAAGACACAAGAAACAACTTCCAAACAAATCACAATTAATAATATTCAAATTATATTTTTAAATATTTGGTTATTGAGACTTGATTATTGTTTGTATCTTGTCTCTTGTAACTTGAAATTTACGTAACCGTTAGGGTGTGAACTATGCCATTTCCAGGCCGTCTCTGCCATGTCGGTCAAATTATATTTTGCTTTCCAATTCAGTACTTTTCCCGCTTTAGACGGATCGGCTATCGACAGTACCGGGTCGCCGTTTCTTCTCGGCGCATCAGCAGTTTTCACCTTTTTTTTGCTTGCTCTCTCGACCGCATCGATAACCTCAAGAACAGATGAGCCTTTGCCGGTTCCTAGGTTAAAAGCATCTGATTTATTATTCTCAATCAAGTACTCCAAAGCATCAAGATGTCCGATAGCCAGGTCGCACGGATGTATGTAGTCTCTAATTCCCGTCCCATCCGGAGTTGGATAGTCTCGGCCTAAAATATTTACAATTTTGACTTTGCCAAGTATTTGATCGATGGCAACTGACATTAGTGTCGTAGCTTTCGGCTTCGCTTCGCCGATTTCGCCAGAAGGATCTGCGCCGCAGACATTGAAATATCGCAAAGCGATAGATTTAATTTCGTGCAATTCATCATACTTCCTCATAAGAATTTCGTCAAGAAGTTTGGTAATTCCGTAGATTGATGTAGGAATTCGCAATTTTGTAATTTCATCCTCTGCAAGTTTAAGTTCCGGTCTTTTAGGAAATATTTCGATATATCTATCCAGAAACATCTGTAGAAAATTTTCACCTTCAGTCTCTCTACCATTCCACTCGCCAGAGAGAAGACAAGATTTCTCCGGTTTGTAATCTTCCAGATATTCTTCTTTAAGGGGAATGTCTTTTTTTTCGTCGAGAGGGTTACCGTAAGTAGCGGCGGTAGAAGATTTAATAATGTATTTGCATTTTTTTTCTGTCATGATATCGAGTAGATTCACAAAATTAACAACATTGTTTTGCAAATATTTTTCCGGGTCTTCCATCGATTCGCCAACGGCAAGATAGGCGGCGAAATCAATAACCGCATCGGGATTGTATTTATCAAATACTTTCGTGACTGCTTTCTCGTCTTTAAGATCGCATACCTCGAGTTTCGCTTCTGGATCAACCGCTTCACGATTTCCCGACTCTAAACTGTCCAATACGACAACATCGTATTTTTGTTTGACAAGTTCTCTCACTGTAATTGAACCGATATAACCTGCCCCTCCAGTGACTAAAATTTTCATAACAAGTTCCTTGCTATCCCTACTAAATTACGAATTTAACGAAAATACGAATCTGGCCTCACAGAGACAGTGCGGATATATTTAATTGTCATTTCGAGTGAAAACGAGAAATCTACAAATTATCATTAAACGTCCGTTACTTCAATCATACCAAAATTTATCTTACTATTGAAATCGTGCGACCAAACTACTAATCTGAGGCGTTCCAATGCAACTAACAGGATATGAGTAGCACCCGACCCCGGAGGAGCATTTAGTAAGAAACTGATAGTTTACTCTGATGTTGTGGCGATATAGTCGCGGTCGCGACAATATCGCTATTGATGTTAGCGAAAAATGCGAGATGCCCGATCATAGCTAATTAGATCATATCCATTAAAGCAGATCTACCGGATCGACATCCCATGTTAGATCTTGATGGTTGAGATATATTGTTCTAAGTAAAGAGTGCTGATCGGTTGGAGTCTGATCATTCTTCAAGGAAGCTGACAGCTGACAGCTATTAGCTGATAGCTTGATGATGATGTGGAAGCGCCAGCGGTCGCGGATTCGTTGGAAAAAGCAAAGGCCCGGACCGATGAATTCGATGTCCGTTGACCGCAAGTCGTTTACCGTCGCCTCAATTCCCATTCGTGCTTTTTCGATATTTTTGTCCTCCGAGACTACTCTGATTAAATTGGAAAATGGTGGATAGCCCGATTCTTTTCGATGTTTCATTTCCTCTTCATAAAAATACTCGAAATCATGCCTTGCGGCGGCCAAAATCGCTCGCGATTTTGGCCAATAAGTTTGAATTATGGTTTTTCCAATATTGTGGATTCTTCCGGAGCGTCCGGAAACTTGAGTAATTATCCCAAAAGTCTTTTCACTTGCTCTAAAATAGGGGAGGTGAAGCCCGGTATCGGCAGAGATTATTCCCACCAGATCAATATCCGGAAAATCATGGCCCTTGGCGAGCATTTGGGTTCCAAGGATGATATCAATTATTTTATCTTTGATATCTCTGTACAATTTTTGATAATCCGATTTCGAAGTTATTGTTCCGGCATCCACTCGAACAACTCTGGCTCTGGGAAAGAGTTCATGAATCTGATGCTCAACTTTTTCCACACCGGCACCGAAGAATTTGATATTAATGCTTTTGCAATCTGGACAGATACTCATCAAATTTGTTTTATAATCGCAGTGATGGCATCTGGCCAAACTGTATGAGGAAGTATGATGAATTAATGGAATATCGCATTTGGGGCATTTCATCACATATCCGCACTCTCTGCAAGAAATAAAAGTCGAAGAGCCACGGCGATTCAAAAAAAGTAGAACTTGTTTTTTGACTTTGAGCGTTCTTACGATCTCCTCTTTTAATCTTTCTGAAATTAGCGAGCGATTATCTTTTTTGATCTCCTCTCTTAAATCAACAATTTCTGCCGGAGGAAGCATCAACTTGTTATATCGGTTTTTGATTTCAAATAAATCGTATCTGCCGGATTTCGCTTTATAATAGGTTTCGATTCGCGGGGTGGCTGTGCCTAGAACGAGCAGGGAATTATTGGACTCGGCAATCTTTTCTGCCAAGTGGGTTGCGTGATAGCGAGGATTTTGTTCCTGTTTATAGGAATCTTCCTGTTCCTCGTCGACAATTATCAAACCAATATTCGTTGATGGAACCAAGAGAGCGGAGCGGGGGCCGACAATGATCGGCTTGGCGCCAGTTGAGAAATCATCATAACACCTCATACGCTGGCTTTTGTTAAGTTTGGAGTGCATGAGAGTTATTTTATCGCCAAAAACTTCTTCGAAGCGCTCTATCGTTTGCGGTGTGAGTATTATCTCCGGAACAAGAATAACGACTTGCTTTCCAAGCTTGAGCGTCTCTTTCGCCAAATGCAAATATATCTCCGTCTTTCCGGAACCTGTAACTCCGTAAATTAATGCCGGCTTCCTGTTCTTTATCTTCAGATTTTTCTTTAATGATTCAAATATCTTGTTTTGATCATTATTTAATTTTTTGAATTTAGAATTTGTTTCAGATTTCAGATTTCGGATTTCGGATTTATCACGCAAATGCGTGATCTTTGGTGGTAAAAACATCTCCAGCGCCTCGCCCCGAGTGCAAAAATAGTGCTCCGATATCCAATCGATGACGGGGAAGTAGGAAGTAGGAATAATGAATTTGGAAATTGAAGTAATTAATTTTAATTTATAACTTGAATTTTTCACTTTTAACCCCTCGGGCTTACTCGGGGCAAGCTTTAGACTTTTAACTTGCGCTACCGCGCCTCTCTCCTTCCTCTTCCCAAACGGCACTTTAACAATTGATCCAACTAAAATCTTGGCCTCAAGCTCTTTCGGAACAAGATAGCTAAAAGTATCGTTCTCTCCTTTTGTTTTTACGGCGACCAAAACATCGATAATCATATCTTAAGTATATATTGATATAGTCTAAGTGTAAAAAAGAGGCTCTATACTAAATAGTGTGTTACTTTTAGCTACATTTTGTTCATAAAACAAAAGTAGGTAGACTGATTGTAGGAAATATCACTTAACTACAAGGAGTCTACCCATGAATAATTGTTTCATTAAATTGTTTCAACTGCAAGAGTTTCACGTTGAAGATAGCAAACTCGAAGGTAAAATTATGATCATTACCGTCAGACCAAAAACCAATGGGGTCAGATGTAAGGATTGTGGTAAATACATTACTACTGTCAACCGCTATCCCAAACCAAGAAAGGTAAAACATATGTTTTGGCAAGGAAATTTAATTATGCTGTCTATCAAAACCAGGGCATTTTTCTGCTGGCAATGTCAGAAGAAAGATAGACGCCGCCACATCACCATTGACCGCTTGAAAAGCGTCCCTCCGCACAGAAACTACTCACTAGTTTATGCTGATCAGATTATGAAAGGTTTAGGTTCTACCAGTTTTAAAACCCAACAAGAGCTGGCTGAATCAAGCTTTGCTACCATCAGTAAGCTACTAAGCGAGAGAATAGATCCCTTTATTGGTGTCTGGCCGGAAGAAACGATCGTGGCTATCGGGTTAGACTGCCACAGCTTCTCCGGCATGAAAATGCTACCGACAATTACCGACTTGACTAACCATAGGTTGATCTCCATATTACCGGATGACAGGAGAACTACCGTAGAGAGATTTCTGAAAAACATACCTGCCGATAAAAAGGGAAAGATCACAGAGGTTTGTATTGATATGAGCAGAGATTACTTTCAAACCATAACTAGAGAGTTGCCACAAGCCAAGATCGTAGTTGATGCTTTTCATGTCATTGCTGATGCCAACAGAAGGATTACCGAGTTAAGGACAGCTATCCAGAAAAGGGATAAAGTCAGTTTGCCCAAAAGACTCTTCGATAAACCAAAAGAACATTTGAAACCAAACGAGCGAGTATCGCTTAACGAGATCAATAGAGCTTATCCGGAACTCTTAGGGCTATGGAGATTCAAGGAGGAATTAAGAAGAATCTACAAGATACCCAACAACACACTTGCTGAAATCAGTTTCAGCTCAATGGCTAAAAGGATGAAGTTGTCAAAGCACGAAAGTGTTAAGCATTGGCTTAGAACTTTAATGCGCTGGCGCAAAGAAATACTTGCTTATTTTGATAACTTCACCACCAACGGCTATACCGAGGGGGTAAACACCAAACTAAAAACTATCAAGAGATTATCATATGGTTTCAGAAATATTGACAACTACATTAGGAAAGCCATGCTGGCATTTCTACCAATCAGTCTGCTTCTATCACATTATTTGACATAGAG
>MEZY01000034.1:8649-8791 GCA_001776195.1 Candidatus Berkelbacteria bacterium RIFOXYA2_FULL_43_10 | reverse complement strand
CTTTCTCTTTATCTCCAAAGTCACGACCATAGTTTCCATCTCGTGCTTTGTATTCTCAATATCATTAAGGTTCTCATTAAGTTCCTTCTCCTTAAATCCCATTCTCTGTTTTCTGCGTTCCCTGTAACCCCCCTGCATAACA
>MEZY01000034.1:8478-8620 GCA_001776195.1 Candidatus Berkelbacteria bacterium RIFOXYA2_FULL_43_10 | reverse complement strand
GGTTACCATCCTTGCAGTGCCTATGCCAAGCCTCCTCGCAGTATCAATATTATCAACTACCAGAGTATCTGAGAATATATACGAGAAGACATCTTTATATTTTTGTTCAAAGCTTACAAGCTCTATTGCCAAGCCATGACAT
>MEZY01000034.1:0-8382 GCA_001776195.1 Candidatus Berkelbacteria bacterium RIFOXYA2_FULL_43_10 | reverse complement strand
TAGTTTCGAGTACAAATTTGCCTCCGAACAAAATGAGACCTTTGAACCTTGATCGACGTTACGATAACAAATGATAGAATTCACCTCATCGCCCGCATCAAATGCAGGAATATCGAATAATTTTTTAATTCTTACTCTGGAACTAGACTCTAGCGCAACCGCTTTCATTCTATTTTCAATATCAACTATCTCGTTTGAATTTGAATATCTAATCTCCATTCCTAAAGTGCAATTTTTCGGAACTACATTCGAAGCTGTACCGCCTTTAATCTTCCCGAAATTGATAAACATTGATGTACCTTTCAAGCTTTCAATAAATTCCGCGGTTGACTTTATCGCTGAAACTCCTTTGCTCGGTTCACTCCCGTGAGCCTCTTTCCCTGTAAATTCAACACTATAAGCCGCTACACCCTTTGCCGATGTCACCACCTGACAATCTGTCGGTTCACCAACAATAACCATATCCTTGGGCCTGATGATGCTCTTCCCGATCAATTTTGCCCCGCCGAAATCATTCTCCTCCCCAAATGTCAGAAGCAGAGCGAGATTTTTCTTTTTTTGATATCTCCTCGCAACTTCCAGCATCATTGATATAAATGATTTTGTATCGCAACTTCCCAAACCAAATATTTTATTGCGATCGATTTTTGCCAGCAATAGGTCCGATTTCCATCCATCGCCCACTGCAACGGTATCAGTATGTGCGGCAAGGATGATTCGGGGGCTAAGACAATTTTTGTATGCAAATAGATTGGATTGATCGCCGACTTTTATGATTTTAATGATAAATCCGAGGGGTTTTAGACAATTTTGCACATATTCAATCAATCCGAAATTTGAGTTATCTCCGGATGTGTTAAATGAAATTAAATTGTTTAATATTTCAGTATCCATATTGCGCAAATGACGGGGCGGCGACTACGCCGCCCCCGATCTTACCGGTCAACACGCACCCAGTAGGTGCGCTCCGGATAATCTGCGTCCGCAATCTTGGTCTCGGTGAAGCCCAGTGATGCGTAGAGATGGCGGGGGGCGTGTGCCTCGACATGAGTCCGAAGCACGTAGCGCGTTATTCCGACCCCATTCGCCCATCCGATCAACCCCTCCGTGAGCTTCCGGCCGACCCCCTGTCCCCTGTAGTCGATCGCGGTCGCCAGTTCGGCAATGTAGAGCACCCTCGCGGTGGCCTGCGGGAAGAAATTGGCAAACTTGATCCCCGACTTCTCGTACAAATCTTCGCGAGAGATCGGGTAGCCTCCGGACAGCCCGACGACGCTTCCATTAACGGCGACTAGCACCTGACCAGATCGCTCCTCGCGTATGCTGTCCAGCATCTTCGCCACTTCGCCCACTCGCCAATCTGTTTCCAGCCATGGCGGCTCTCGCCATACATCACAGTAGAGTCGTGCCGTCGCCCTCAACGTCTCATCAGAGATCGGCTCGATGATAATTCCGCTTTGCATCGCTTCGCCTCCAGAGTCTGGATTCAACGAAAAACAGCCCTCTCGGGCTGCTGTTTAGTATCTATATTTAGATCAATAGTTTAAAAACCAAGAAAGCAACCCAAGAAAGCTTGAACTCTGTGATGACGTAGATTTTGGTTGCTGTTTATTACCATTTGTGTCATTCTAATTTATTAATGTCTGATTGTCAACATTTTACCGATTTTCGCAAGCACTAATCATCTTATCAACATAATCTCGCGCTTGCAACTGTTCGGAAATGGTATTTTCAACTTCTATGCTTACAATCGGCGGAAGTAAATCTATAAATTTGCTTAAATAATCAAATTCGGAAAGTGTACTGAATCTATGAGCGCTACGATACTTTCGGTTTACGCCAAGTGAAATATCCCAAATCACCGGTCCAATATGACAACACCCGATCTTAATTTTATCAATATTATCCGCCAACACACGATTGTCAGCTCTGCTCTGTCCGTACCATTCGTCTTCAAAGTGAGAAGTATCTAGACATAGACCGTCGAATTTACTCAGAATATCCAAGAAATCTTCGGTCAATATTCCATAATTCTCGACATACATCTGTTTCGTATACTTTGCTCCAAAACGCAAGAACTCTGTTGCGTAAATAGGATGAATATTAAACAGTTTTGTCTTGAAAGCATTTATCAGATAATCAAGCTCCAAGGCATCCATATCGTGGCGCAAATGAACATGCGGAAAAGTGATTTTACCTTCGAGCATTTCGTAGATTTTGCCCCGCTCGGCGCGTTCAATGGTGGTTGGGAAAAAGGCTACTTCTTTCATGCCAAGATCCAGGGCCTCTTCGGCCCTTCCCATATAATCGCACTCATGAGTTGTGACTATGCTGGGCAATATTTTTATCTTATTCATCTGCTTAGTTGATGAGATTTATTATTAATTTGACAATGTTATCCTTCTCTCTCGGGTTCGAGGTTGCAACCAAAAGCGCCAGGGCGACGATAGCATTGTCATTCAATTTCCGCTCGTCTCCTCGATTCATATGATTATTTTTCTCGAGATAATAGAGAAATAAGAGCGAAGCGATTCGTTTGTTGCCGTCGATAAATGGGTGGTCTTTGATCGTAAAGTATAAGATATGAGCCGCCTTCTCCTCAATGCTCGGATAAAGTTCCTCTCCGCCAAAAGTTTGCGATATGGCACCGACAATTCCTTTCATTTTCTCGCCGTTTTCAACCCCGAGTAATGCATTTCCCTTTTCAATTTTAGATGCGTTTTTGCGCACTTGTCCGATGATACTCTCGTAATTTTCGTAAGAAAAATCAAACTTTACATATTTGTGGACTCGCCCGATCCCAAGTTTCTCTTTGTCAAACTTGTTCAGCAGATCCCAAGTCTTCGCGTACTCGGCGATCACTTCCAAAAGATCCTTTTCGTGGCCAGTTAGCTCCGTAAACTTCGCTTTCTCTCCGATCATTAAAATTGTCTCTTTGATCTCCTGAAACCTTTGTTTTTGTTCTATCAATCTCTTTTCGTTAACTGTGTAGCCATCTACCAGATGTCTTTTCAGTGTATTCGTCGCCCATATACGAAATTGCGTTGCTTTTTTAGAGTTAACTCTGTAACCAACGGAAATTACAGCATCAAGATTATAGAATAATGTTTGATAGGTTTTTCCGTCAGCGGCAGTATGTGCAATTTTTGCACTAACTGAATTTTCTTTTAACTCTTCAGTGTCGAATATCGCCTTCATGTGCTTACCAACAACTGTTCTATTAATATCAAAAAGCTCCGCAATTTGCTTTTGCGTCATCCATATAGTTTCATCGTCAAGCTTAATCTTTACATTCACTCTACCCGATGAATAAATTACAATTTTATTTTCAGTCTTTTCCATTTTGGAAATACCTTGACATCGCAATGTGCATTTTTTGCACATTGCTTTTTTCAGTGATTTTCAGCAAACCCGATCCTTTGGGATTTGATATGCTTATCCGTGCTTAATCCGTGCGATGGATCCGTGTAGTTGAAGTGGTGGTCAATGGCCATTCTGCGATCATTATCGATTCTGAAAGTTTTGGATATATCTCTCTTAGTTCCTGCCAGACTGCTTCCGTCACAAACGGAACAAAGGGATGAAGCATAATTAGAGTTTCCGACAAGATCTTCAATAATATTTTCTTTGTATTATCAGAAACAGGGTGTAGGTTGCCCGCCTGCAACCCGCCCAAACTACTTGATTGTTGGCGGGTAGCATCTTCGGGCAGGTAGCTTTTTAGCTTCTTAGGATCGTCATCCTGAACTTGATTCAGGATCCCGTTTTGATCATTTGAATTTATTATTTGTTCCCGCTTCGCTCTCGCGTAAGCGAGGCGAGTCGGATTTCGTGCTTCGTATTTCGGATTTTCACCGAGAAGCTGTTCTTTGGCTTCCTCGATATAGACATCGGCGAAAGTGTGCCAGAAATAGTCGTAAAGCGCTTCTCCCGCAAGCGAGAATTGAAACTTATCCAAATGCTCTTTAACTTTCGACTTAGTGAGCTTATGAACTTTAAGAACTTCTCTGTCTGCATCAGTTAGAATGTTCTCGTCAATATCCAGATCTTCGATTTTACTACTCCCGATCTCGCCACTTACAAGATCCCCGTCTGATACACGAAGAGCCACAAACCTCGAAGCGTTCCAGATCTTGTTGGAGAAATTTCTGTAACCTTTTATTTTTGATTTTCCAACTGCGACATCCTGCCCCGGGGTTGCCCCGACAACAAGCCCCATTCGCAGAGCATCTGTGCCATATTCGTCAATAATATCGAGTGGGTCTAGCACATTGCCCAGCGACTTGGACATTTTTCTATTATGCTCGTCCCTTACAAGCCCGTGCAGATAAACCGTGTGAAACGGCGGCTTTCCGGTAAGCTCAATTCCCATCATTATCATCCTCGCCACCCAGAAAAAAAGAATATCGTAACCTGTCTCCAAAACACTTGCGGGATAGAAATATTGATAGTCGTAAGGCGTAAAACCCAATGAATCACTATCAGCTTTCAGCTGCCAGCTGTTAGCTTCTAGCTTTTGGTCATTCGAATTTCTAATTTGTTTCGGATTTCGATATTCGGATTTCGGATTTCCCACTTTGTCTTCAGCGAAGTGGGGCCAACCGAGAGTCGAAAACGGCCACAGGGCCGATGAAAACCAAGTGTCCAAGACATCCGGATCCTGCGTCCACCCCTTCGGAGGATTTTCCCCAACATAGACGTTGCCAGCTTCAGAAGCTTCGAGAGCTTCACTAGCTCCAGAAGCTTTTTGATCAACTTTTAACTTTTCACTTTCAACTTTCAACTTCGCATCCCGTTTGTACCAAACGGGTATGCGATGTCCCCACCACAGCTGCCTCGAAATACACCAATCGCGGATGTTGTCCATCCAGTGGAAGTACTCTTTCTCAAATCGCTTCGGTATTATCTTGACATCGCCTGACTCAACCGCTTTCTTGGCTTTTTCGGCCAATGGTTTCATCGAAACAAACCACTGCAAGGAGGGCAAAGGCTCTATCGGAGTTTCGCATCTGTAACACACAGCAAGGTTATTTTCTATCTCCTCTTCCTTCTCCATCAACCCCGCATTATTTAAATAAGAGATGATCTTTTCTCGTGCATCTTTAACGGATAATCCTTTATATTTCTCACCCGCTTGCGCGGTCATCTTCCCGTCTTCGCCGATGATCTTGATCACCTCCAAACCATTCTCCTCCGCCATCTTCCAGTCAATAGGTGAATGAGCCGGAGTAACACCGAGAGCACCGGTTCCAAACTCTTTATCAACCGCTCTGTCGGCGATGATTTTAACAGTTCGTTTTACCCCATCCAGTTCTATTCGATATTCCTTGCCGATAAACTCTTTGTATCGCTCGTCTTTCGGGTTTACCGCCACCGCCGTATCGCCAAGTTTTGTCTCCGGTCTGGTCGAAGCGATAGTTATTGGGAAAGATTTATCGTATTTAAAATAATATAGTTTTGCTTTTTGCGCTCTGTGCTCAACCTCGTCATCCGAAATAGCACTTCCGCACCGTGGACACCAGTTGACAATGTAGTTGCCTCGATAGATGAGGCCTTTTTTGTAAAGCAGAGAAAATGCTTCGTTTACCGAGCTTGATAGTCCATCATCTAAAGTAAATCTTTCTCTCGACCAGTCACAGCTGGCTCCAAGACGGCGAATTTGCCGGGTGATCTTCCCTCCGTACTTTTCTTTCCACTCCCAAACTTTTTCCAAAAATTTCTCCCGTCCAATTTCGTTTTTTTTGATGCCCTTTTTCCTAAGATCCCTGTCAACTACCGACTGCGTGGCAATTCCAGCATGGTCCGTCCCGGGGATCCAAAGAGTCGGCTCGCCCAGAAGCCGATGGTAGCGAGTCATTATATCTTCCAGTGTTACGAACATGGCGTGGCCGATGTGGAGTTTGCCGGTAACATTGGGTGGAGGTATAGGAATTACAAACGGCTTACCATTCTTATCTTCGGAATAATCCTCCTCTGTATACTGTTTACCGTTTACTGTGTACTGTTTGCTGAACTTAATTTCAGGTCGAAAATATCCCGCTTTCTCCCAAGTCGAGTAGATTTTCTCCTCGTTCCCTTTAGCATCCCAAGTTTTACTAAAAATATTTTCCATAATTTATCCGTGTCTATCCGTGTGCAAGATCCCTGCCTGCGGCAGGCAGGCGTGTAGTTGACCGGGTTTTGCTAAATATTTCTTTATTCATCTGTTTCTGTGCCCTTTCGGTGAATATTTTCGGTGTGTGTTATATCAAGATTATCACATCCCACCCATCAATTACAGCTTCATATTAGAATTCACCTCTATCTCATCCCACTTTCTTGTATCGCCCTTTACGATGTGATAAAAGGCGGCAAGCCCAATCATCGCCGCATTGTCACCGCAGAGCTCCATTGGCGCTATCAAAAGCTCTGGAGCTTTTAGGTTATAGCTGTTAGCTGTTAGCTTTTTAGAATTGTCATCCTGAACTTGATTCAGGATCCCGTTTTGGTGATTTGTCGTTGAATATTGTTTGGTTATTGTTTCTTGTATCTTGGAATTTGCCAATAAGCGTTTTTCGAGCTCTGCTCGAAGCCGCTTATTGGCCGCTACTCCTCCCGCCAATATCACTGCTTTCGGCTTATATCTCTTCGCCGCACGCATCGTTTTTGTAACCAGCACATCAACCGCCGCTTCTTCAAAAGCGTATGCGATTTCTTCTTTTTGAGAAGCTGACAGCTGTAAGCTATTAGCTGTTAGCTTTTTCACTTCCATTAATACTGCGGTTTTTAGCCCGGAGAATGAAAAATCAAAATTCGGCTCGTCAATCATCGGACGGGGCAACCGCAGGTTGCTAGTTGTTAGGTCACCCGCCTGCATCGCATGATGCGAAGCAACTTCGGGCAGGTAGCTTTTTAGCTTCTTAGGGTCGTCATCCCGAGCTTGCTTGCCATGAGCGTAGTTGATGGGTCGAGGGATCTCATTTTGATTTTTGGGATTTGAGTTTTGTTTGTATCTTGTTGCTTGTATCTTGGAATTTCCATTTCTAAACTTTTCTGCAAGTTTAGAAATGGCTGGTCCTCCCGGGAAACCCAATCCCAAAAGCTGTGCCACTTTGTCAAATGCCTCTCCCGCCGCATCATCTCTGGTCGAACCAATATTTTCATAAACTCCGTGATCGCGCATCAAAGTCAGCGAAGTATGCCCCCCCGATACTGTCAGGGATAAAATTGGAAATTTTATCCCAGCTTCCAGAGCTTGGCTAGCTTCTAGCTTCATTAGCTTTCTGGGCTCTGGATTTTGGTCATTGGGATTTCGAATTTGTTTGGTTATTGTTTCTTGTATCTTGGAATTTTCTCCGCTTAGTGCGGAGTATATGTGTCCTTCTATGTGGTTGATGGGAACTATCGGAATATCAAGCGCATACGCCATCGCCTTTGCCGTGTTAAACCCGACCAACAACGAGCCAATGAGCCCCGGCCCAGCCGTAACTGCAAGATGGGTGATCTGCCCAAGCAAATCAGCTTTCAGCTTAGAGCTGTCAGCTGTTAGCTTCTTAGGTGTTTGATATTGGATATTGGAATTTAACTGGTTATTGTATCTTGTTTCTTGGTTATTGGCTTGTAGCAGAGCTTCTTCTATTACAGGTATGATTGATTCAACATGTGCTCTGCTCGCCACCTCCGGCACAATCCCACCCGTTTTCGCATGCAGATCTATCTGCGAACTCACAACGCTCGACAGAACTACAGCTTCCCGCCCAGAAGCTGCTGAAGCTTCAGAAGCTTGTGAAGCTTTTTCTCCTATTATGGCGGCCGCTGTCTCATCACAACTTGTTTCAACAGCAAGAATTTTTATCGGTTTTCCCTGCATGATAAATCAGATATTAGCACAGATAAGCTTGTAAATCTATGACATAATTGATAGATTAGGTAAGCTCCACCATCACACACCGAGGTGATCGCGATGATCCTAGTAGTATCGCTTAAGTTCATCATGAGCCAAAAGGGGAAGCCAAGACGCTCTAGCCCGGACATCGCTCCGGTTACCCGCCAGCTGGCGGAGCTGGCAGTAGGGCACACAGGCATGTCCTACCAGATCGTCGAGAGCCACATGAGGCAATATGAATTCCACATCTGGGAGTTCGCTTTCGAAGACCCTGTCAGTCTTCTACGGGCGATCGACAGGATCGCTAGCGATCTTGAAGTGGCATTCATGATGGAGAAAGACAAAGCCTCCGTCGGCTTCTCTGGACTGCTGGGCGAGCAATACCGGCAGGCACGAGACGCGTTGCTTGCCGAACGCGCACCGACTCCGGTCCCGATTTAGTGGCCGGAGTTGTCGTTTTCTGTCAAACTTTTTTAGAAATGTCCGGTTTCTAATCTTTTAGAAATGTCCGGTTTTGT
>MEZY01000033.1:1746-10573 GCA_001776195.1 Candidatus Berkelbacteria bacterium RIFOXYA2_FULL_43_10 | reverse complement strand
TTTCTCGCCTCCCACTTCGGCTAATCGCTTCGCGGGATGGCTCGAAATGACAATTTTATTCTATTTTTACTCGAGAATAATTGCACATCACGCGTAATATCCACTATATGATATATACACGATCGCTTAAATATCATATACCCATAGGCTCAAACAATCTGATTTCACCTGATTTTTCAATGTAATTCAGTTCTCTTGTTCTACATAAATTATTACAACACTTTTTGCCATACTATAACACACAAGTGTGTTATAGTATGATTCTACTGTGTTATTTAGATAGATCTTTAGTACGCACAAATTGCATCAAATTATTTTAATATATACATCATCTCTAGATCATCGCATACACATGGATTTCCGCAATTAGCGCAGACGTAGCCCTTCGGTCCTACCCTTACTGAATGCTTGTACCAAGGTCTTTTATGCATTTTTAGCGGTGCAAATCCCATCTTGGTAAACAATTTCTCCGAGGCATTGCCTGATGAGCTTTGCATACAATGGACGCTTATCGCTCTTGATCCGAATACTTTTTGATATTTTAACGCCTCTGCGACTAACATTTTCCCGATTCCTCTTTTTTGATATTTCGGATCAGTTGCGATTATATAAATATATCCGATATCCTTTTTCTCCGCCTCATATTTGTCCAAGCTAAAATGCTTATCAGGAATCTCGTCAAAAATCCTCCCCGGTCTTCTGTGCACAAGCATTGCGATCACTCTGCCTTTATCTTTTACAATCAATATCTCGCCTACCGAAAAATTTTTGTAATAATCCACCCCCAAGTCGACATCGAAAACAACATTTTTGTCACAAAGATCCGATGCTTCCCTAAAATCTTTCTCACTTACCGGCATCTCAATTTTGATCCTTGGGACTTTTTTCATTGAGATTTGCTTAGGTTAATTAAAATAATTAGAGCAATTAGAATAATTTTTTAACGATGAGTGTAACTTCGCCTTTCAATTTATGACTTTTAAGATCATTTATGATGTCGATGATGCTCCCGCCCCAATACTCCTCAAACATCTTCGTCATTTCACGGGCGATAAATACTTCCGTATCATCCCCAAAATATTCCTTAATGTCATTCAATGTTCGTGGAAGGCGTAAAGCAGATTCGTAGATCACAATCGGTACATTTAATGCTGATAATTCTCTAAACTTTGTCTGTCGCCCATTCTTTTTCGGTAAAAATCCGGCAAAGTAAAATTCTTTTTCCACCATCCCCGAAACCGAAACCGCACTCGCAACCGCCGACGGCCCGGGAATCGGGATTATTTTTATTTTTAAATTATAATTTTGACTTTTAAGTTTTGCATTTTGAATTAATTTCAGACCTGGGTCTGAAATATTTGGCGTTCCACCGTCCGTGACATAGGCAATATTTTCCCCACTATGTAACCGACCAATTAATCTTTCTATGACTTCATCATTTGAATGTTGATGCAAAGAGACCAGCTGCTTTTTTGGAATATCCAAAAGTTTGAGCAACTTGCCAGTGTTCCTCGAATCTTCGCAAGCGACAACATCAACATTTTGAAGTGTCTCAATCGCCCGCTTTGTTATATCACCGATATTTCCGATCGGCGTCGCAACAATAAACAAAGTTCCCATATCTCTCCTACGAAATTACGAATATTCATCAGCGTTCAATCGGCGGGATCAATCAGCGTAGTTTCTACATTATCAGTCCGAAAATATGCTAGCATATTTTCGGACAATATGCTATTCTAATCTTGCGCTTGAGAAAGGAGGGACTCAGTGTTTGACGCCGACGGAATCTATGTCCGCGGTACGTTGGACGGAGACTTGATCTTAGTCTCTGTGGATATGATGCTGATCCCGGAGGTCCAAAACGAGTGCATCGGATCGGCTCTGGTCGAGGTGGTCGTATGCAGTGACGTTGGAACAATCTCGACCCTGCACATAGCGCCGGCGACTGGACTCGAAGCGGAGAGCAGGACGGTGGCGGAGATAATCATCAAGCGGGCACTCGAGGACGCACATCTCGATCTGTACCCCCTTCATCTCAACCACCCAAACTACAGTCACCCAATCGGAATCGTGGTAAGAGGAGCAGCCCTTCTCACGCCACAAAACCAAAGCGCAGAGTCGTGAAGCCCCCGGTACCATCGGGGGCTTCACTCGTTTAGAACTGAAGTATTATTGAGACCGTGACTGCCACCGCCATAAAAGCGACGGCGAGCCAGCCAAAGATCTTCACCCATAAAGGATGGGTTTCCGCACCCATGATCCGTTGATCATTTCCGACGATCATAATCACAAAAAGCAGAGGTACCGCTATCACCCCATTTAAAAATGCGGAATAATACAAAGCTTTAATCGGATTTATCCCGACAAAGTTCAGCATCAATCCGAATAAAATCGATAAAACTATTACCACGTAGAAAGCCCGCGCTCGTTTTATTTTTTCACCCAATCCTTCCCTCCAATGCATCAGCTCCGAGAGGGCGTAAGCTCCGGATCCGGCCAAGATCGGTACCGCCAAAAGACCTGTCCCGATAATTCCAAGGCTAAATAAAAGATAGGCACGATCTCCGGCGAGTGGACGCAGTGCTTGCGCGGCTTCCTCCGCCGAGTCGATCGAGGTTATTCCATTCTTGAATAATACAGAGGCTGTGGTCATTATCACAAAGAAAAATACCACATTGGCAAGTATCATTCCCGTAGAAACATCCGTTCTCATTCTGGCAATCCGCTCGAGTATCTTTGGCGGTTTCTTATTCTCATCAAGCTCGATTTTTTCATCTTCAACCTCCTCCGAAGTTTGCCAGAAGAAGAGATACGGGGTTATTGTTGTTCCCAAAACCGCCACCATGGCGAATATGTACTCCTTTTGAAATCTCACTTCCGGTGTCACCGCTTCCCGAAGCACCGTGATCCAATCCGGTTTAATTACAAATCCGGTTATGACATAGGCGAAAACTGCTAGGGTCAACCATTTTAGAATAGAAACGTAAAACCGATAGGGGATGAAAAGTTCGACGACGATAACAAGTAGGGCGAAGAACAAAGCGGCAACCGTGAATTCGATCGGGACTAATAGCTTTAATGACGCCGCCATCGCACCCAAGTCTGCACCGATATTGACTACATTGGCAATGACCAAAAGAAAAACAATAATCCCGACCAAATCTTTTCGATAATGCTTTGTCAAAACCTTGGCTAATCCCTTGTTGGTGACTATCCCGATACGAGCACAGCTCTCCTGAACCGCAAGCATGAGGGGCAGTATCCAAACCGCCATCCACAAAAGGGCATAGCCAAACTGCGCTCCGACAGATGAGTATGTGGCAATCCCGCTCGGATCGTCATCGGAAGCTCCGGTAATGAGGCCCGGGCCCAAAGTTCTTAAAAACAATCTGGCTTTTGTCCAGGGATTTTTTATAAGATCTTTTACTCGTATAATCTCCGACTCCGAGACTTGAAGCGTACCATCAACCGTTTTTGTTACTGCGATTTCCCCCCAGATCATCAATCGGCGGATAACCACTAGTGGCAATCCCAGCTCGTGTCTTAACTCCGAGACACTAAAAAATTTACGGGTTTTATCTTGACCCGTGTCCCCAGCCGTGAGATCAATCCGTGAAGTTACTTCCTTATTGTTTTGTTGATCTTCTGTATTTCTTGACAAATTTGCCCCCACTTATTTATTGACAGTTCTTGAGCTCTGGCATTTTCTTTCAATCCGATCCTCTTCATTATATCCAATATCTCGTCTCTTTGTAACTCTGTCCCGGTTTTTAAATTATTGAGCAACGTCTTCCTCCTCGCCATAAACCCGGCTCTAACAATCTTAAAAAAATACTCTTCCTCAATCCCCTTTATACTTTCTACTTTATACTTTCTACTCGCAATCCGTAGGATTGCGCTCTCCACTTCCGGTTTTGGAAAAAATGACTCCGCTTTTACAGTTTTAATGATCTCCGGCTCACCATAATATTGGACTGATACTGAAAGCAGAGACATGTCACCGGGCTTGGCGCAAATACGCTCTGCCACCTCTTTCTGCGTCATCATCACAATAAGTTCCGGCTTATTCTCACTTTCCAAAAAATGCCGTAGAATTTTGGAGGTGATGTAGTAGGGAATGTTTGCTATTAACTTATAGCTGTTAGCTGTTAGCTCATTCGGATTAATATTCAAAATATCATCGTTTATAATATTTGTACCGCCTGCCTGCCGGCTGGGCAGGGATTTCGGATTTCGAGATTCGTATTTTCCATTATCTGTGTCCTTTCGGTGTATAAAATCTGTGTGTGTAATATTCAATTTTAATATCTCTGCCAGCTTCTCATCCTTCTCAACCGCGATCACTTTCTTGCAATGCTTAAGCAACTCATTGGTCAAAGTCCCCAACCCCGGCCCAATCTCGACTACCGTATCGGTCGGCTTCAATTCTCCCGCTTTGATGATTTCCGCTAAAACATTTTTATCAATCAAAAAATTCTGCCCTAAGGACTTTTTGGTATAGAGTCCGTGGGATTTAAGATACCCGATCAGTTGACTTTTATCTGTTAAATCCATCATTGCAGTTTGTCACCCTGAACTCCCGCTTCGACTTGTCGAAGACGAGGCGAGTGTTTCAGGGTCTCCCAATAAATCATCAAAATTTGGATTATTCTTCTTGATCAAGTTAATCTTCCATTCTCTGTGCCATCTCTTAAGCTGCTTCTCTCTGGCGATCGCGCTCTTTACGTCCGGAGTCATCTCGAAGTAAACAATTTTATTCACATTATATTTATCGGTAAAACCTTTGACTAACTTATTTTTATGTTCGTATGCTCTTCTTTCTAAATCATTTGTAACACCGATATAAAAAACAGTATCAATTTTATTCGTTGCGATATATGTGTAGTATTGTTCTTCTTTCATTCGATCATTGCCACTCTGGACTTATTGATACGTCATTCTGAATTTATTGATATGTCATCCTGAATTTATTTCAGGATCCCCCGCCATAGAGCCGAGATGCTGAAACAAGTTCAGCATGACAACAAAGCGTACTTTTGATTGTTTAGTACACCTTCTCCAGCCTCACGCTACCAATCACCCCTTGTCCCAAAGAAGCGCCGAGGGCTTGAAAAGCAGCAGTAGAAAGATCAATAATTCTATCGCTCCTCAACCCCCCTCCGACCACGCGCACTGTTACCTCACGCCCGTTGCTCAAATTGACTACACGCACATAAGTCCCCTTGGGTACAATATTGCATGCCGCAATCATTTCTGAACTACTCGTATACCAGGTCGCAACTCCCGTTCCGTAAGATACAATCTTCGTCCCAACAATTAATATTTTATCCGTCGGCTCTTTCGTGACCTCTGTCCCTACCAAGGTTTTTGAAACTTCCTCGCCATCCTCCCGTACCACCTCGTAGGTGTACTTTTTCTCGCCCTTTACTCCTGCCCTCTCCACTCTTGTTTTCCCCTTTTCCAGCTCCGGATCTTTCTTCTCAATAGTTTTATAATCGATATCTTCATATTCAAAGACCCGAGTTCTCGCAACGCGGATAATTTTTATCGTCATCCCGTCAAAAATTTCCGTCTCTTTCGAGAAATTGATCTTGTCTTCCTCTCCCAAGGCGATATTTTTTTCGGTCAATAGCCCTCCCACGCTCTCCTGCCACGAGCGAACTTGATATTTTTTCTTGCCATCTACAATATTGAACACCGGTGCGCGCAACAGAGTGATCTTGCCACCAATCTGAAGCCCTGCATCCGGGAAAATTGATGTTTTGTCCTCCGCATATTTCTTAATCCCCAAATTCGATATTACTTCATCAATTTTGGTAGCACCGCTAAATCCGCTATGTGATATTTGATCTCCGCTCGGTGTAATCTCATCCACAAAATAGGCAAAGCTCTTATCCGGCAGGGGCACTACCGGATCGTTAGATTTCGCAGATGAATATCCGATGACCAAAAACACCGGAATAATTATTAGAGATAAAATAATTACAGTTAATTTCATTCTGATGGCAACGCCACAAAGTACATTTTACCACATAACACACCGATTTTTTACACCGAATGGGCACCGATTCACAAACAAGATCTGTGTCCTCGCCGATCAGGCGAACTGTGAAAGAGATCTGTGGATGTAGTGTTCCTTATATTTTGTCCAAAAGCCCCTCCGGTATATGGTCAACAAACCTCGAGACTGGATTTGACTGAAAACGTCCATAGAGATTGCGCTCAAATGCGTATAGCATATATAAATTCTTTTTTGCTCGTGTAATCCCCACGTAACACAATCTTCTTTCTTCCTCCAACTGATGCTCGTCGTCGAGCGATCTTGAGTGCGGAAAAATCCCCTCCTCCATACCGACGATGAATACCGTCTCAAATTCAAGCCCTTTAGCCGAGTGCAATGTCATCAAAGTCAAGGCATTGTCATCTTTGATCGAGTCCGTGTCTTGAACCAATGCAACACGTTCCAGAAAGGTCGTCAATTTTTCCATTTGGTCATTGGGATTTGAGTTTTGATCCGCCTCGGCTTCGCTTTGGCGAGACGGGTTAGAAATTAGAAATTCGTCATTAGAAATTTCTTGAACTTGCGATGCTACCGTTGCAAGTTCAAGTACATTTTCCCATCTTCCCTCACCTTCGATAGACCCATCCAAAACCCATGCTTTATATCCGGACTTTATAGCCACCATTTTTATAAGATCATCCAATCTTATATCCCGCGCCTGCTCCCTTAGCTCTTCGATGATTCTAAAAAAGTTTTGAGCCTTAGAATTTAGAATTTCTGTATTGTTTCGAATTTCGATATTCGAATTTCGGATTTTTTCTAGCGTCTTTTCTCCAAGACCAGTCGGTGATGCTTTTGCCGCCCTCTCCAGCGCCTCGAAATCTCGCGGGTTTTGGATCAAGCGCAAGTAAGAAACAATATCTTTGATCTCTTTGCGCTGATAGAATTGGATACCGCCGACAATCCTATAGGGGATATCAAACCTCATGCAAGCTTCCTCAAGCGCCCTCGACTGCGCATTTGTCCTGTACAAAACTGCAAACTTTGAGTAATCTGGATCGGTCTCAAGCTGTTCTTTTATGCTCAAACCCTCGATGTTCATTATCCGTTTTTCTTTATTCGGTCTGCCAAGAGATCTGATCTCCTGACAGATAAACTCCGCCTCATCTTTCTCGTTTAGAGCCTGATAAAGCGTTATCGGTCGGCCCTCTCCTCCCTCGGTCCAAAGTGCTTTGTCGGTTTTGTTGCGGTTGAATTTAATAACCTCGTTGGCGGCATTTAAGATCGTCTCTGTCGAACGATAGTTTTGCTCCAATTTAATAACTTTCGCTCCCGGAAAATTCTTCTCAAAATTCAAGATATTGCGAAAATTCGCCCCCCTCCAGCCGTAAATCGCCTGATAATCATCGCCGACTACCATAATATTTTTGTGTTTCTTCGCAAGCATCTTCGTCCACATATATTGTGCCTGGTTTGTGTCCTGATACTCATCTATCAAAATATATTTGAACATATTTTGATAATGTTCAAGAATATTCGGATTTTCCTCGAAGAGAACAACGCATTGCATTATCAGATCGTCGAAATCAAAAGCATTCGCCTCTTTGAGATACTTTTGATATCGCTCATAAACTTTATAGGTCACTTCTTCTATGGGGGAGTTGATGTACTTTCGATACTCTTTGGGACCAATCAGTTCATTTTTCGCTCCGGAGATAAAGTATTTTATCACCTCCGGTTTATAATCTTTCGGGTCAAGCTTAAGATCTTTGAGTATTTTTTTGATAACCGACTTGGCGTCGGTTTCATCGTAAATTACAAAACTGCGCGAGAACCCCAAATGCTCTGCTTCTCTCCGCAAAATCCGCACACAAATTGAGTGGAAAGTTCCAAGCCAAGGCAAGCGGATAGCTTCTAGCTTATAGCTTTCAGCTGTTAGCTTTTCCGATCTGTCATTCCCGCCCCGTGTCGGGGCACGGGATAAACTCCGGCGGGAATCTACAATAGAGTCGTTCTGAACACCCTTGATGTCCTCCTGAGCGGAACGAAGGATCCCATCGACCTTTTGTTCTTCCGTTCTTCGGTTCTTCGGTTCTTCGGTTCTCAAGAGATCGGCGACTCTACTCGCCATCTCTTGTGCTGCTTTATTGGTAAAAGTCACCGCCAGAACATTAAAAGGAGAGATCTTTTTCTCTCTTATCAAATAAGCAATGCGATGTGTCAGCGCCCTAGTCTTCCCACTCCCCGCTCCTGCAAGCACAAGAATCGGGCCTTCTGTACATATTACAGCTTGCCTCTGTTGTTCATTTAGATCTTTTAATATGTCTAACATAAGATTCCCGATTCTTGTGCGCAGTCCCTCGTAGCTAGCCGATTCGGCGAGCGAAGTGGGACCTCTTTTTGTTGCGAATTAAGTTCGTCCAGTATATTCATAACTTTAATATTCTACCAGCTCGACCCCAAAAGACCAACCGTAACCGGTCACTCATTCTTGTCATCCCCGATTTAGTCGGGGATCCACTAATAGTCGTCATTGCGAGGTACTCCGAAGCAATCTATTCGGGAAAGGATTGCCACGCCTCTCGCTTCACTCGATGGCTCGCAATGACAGTGAGTGGTTACCACCGCCTGTCTGCCTTGACAGACCTCTTCGCATCTGCTATTTTGGAGCTGTTGTTCACTCCGAAATAGGATGGTGGCCCACCGTGAAACGCCATGGTTTTACACTCGTAGAGGCGTTGATCTCATTGGCTATCGTGATCATTGTGGTCGGGGGGCTCTGGCTCCACTTTACGAGCAGTCAGGCCTACAGAGCGGCAGATGCTG
>MEZY01000033.1:1024-1728 GCA_001776195.1 Candidatus Berkelbacteria bacterium RIFOXYA2_FULL_43_10 | reverse complement strand
CCGGGACCATTGTCGGACAGGCCAAGAGCAAGGCCTGTTCCATCGTCTTCAAGAGCACGGCGTCGTACACGCCGATCGAGACTGACTCAGTATGGGATATCAACACAAAGGACATGACAGTCCACACTCCCTACGACTACCCGAGCTACAGCGACACTTCGACCATCGAGCGCGGGCTTCCCGCAATCGGCGCCGGCACGAGCCACTACCCACTGCGCCAGCTGTGGCCGGTGGCTGTCGCTGTGCCGGACAAGGATGGATACACAATCGATTTCCAAGACCTCGAGATCCCGGAGACCTTCACATGGTGTGGCAAGGGGCAGTACTCCGGCTATAGCTGGGATATCCCCTTGAACATCAAGCCCGACAGCATCAAGTGGCGAGAGACACGCGAGGAGTAAGCGTCGCTACGACCCACGATCCGTACCCCCGTCTGCCCATTCGGCAGGCGGGGTGTTCGTTTCTGTAGGCCACGATTTATCGTGTTGCGTAACAAGCTGAAGCTTGAACTACTTCCCCACCGTAGACCAACCTTTAGGTTGTTCCCCCAAGCTGAAGCTTGAGCTACGGTTATGTAGACCACGATTTATCGTGTTAAATCAAAACACTACTTCTGTAATGTTTTTTTAATTGGGCGCAACAAGAGGTGAGCTTACTGTGCCCGTCGTAGCGAACATTCGACTGCCCCGATTGATCGGGGAGGC
>MEZY01000033.1:0-1007 GCA_001776195.1 Candidatus Berkelbacteria bacterium RIFOXYA2_FULL_43_10 | reverse complement strand
AAGTAATGCTTTTTTGATAGGGCGCAACAAGAGGTGAGCTTATCGGGAACAAATATTTTTAAATTATTGCCCGGTCACTTCGTCACGCCCATGAGGGGTACCGCAATGGCTGATCGGGTCGTTGTGGCATCCCTTATCTCCCTATGGAAGACAAAAGACACTCTGACCTTCATCCCTCGTTTTGTTTTTTACCCTTTTTGCTTTTTTTATCTATTTCATTATGATCAATTATTCTCATAACTAATTTAGATTTTAAGCTTTTTTGGGTATCTCTTACCTTTTTTTCAATGTACTCTGATTTTCTGTGTATTTCTGTGTCTCTTTCTGTGTAATTTGGTAAGAGTGAGCTGGGAGGAAGATGAGGTATATCGCAAAATTTTTGGATATGATCTCATCTTCCTGAAAGGCGGGCGGGAGCAGTCCCTCCTTTTCCCATCTCACTCTCACAAATACTTCGACTCTTCTGCCTGTAGCCCACGCTTTAGCGTGCTTTTCAAACTAAAGTTTGATCTACGCATCGAGGATTCAATCTACAAAAAATACATCCCGGAAGGATGCATTTGCCTAATAAGCTGAAAGCCCTGCCTGCCGGCAGGCAGGTACAAGCTAATAAGCTATTATTTTCCCTCCGTATGAACTTGTATGAACTTTTCAATGTGCCAAATATATCTGCTGATATTTTAAATGATTATAACATTGTATCTTTTTGAGCATTTTATGTCAATGCTTTTCACCCTCCGCCATTAAAGACGCCAGAGTTTTTGTTAGTCCTGTATTGATATTTAAGAAAGTATTACGAAGTATGAGCATTAGTTTTTAGTTGCTAGTTATTAGTTGTCAGGTGGCTTAAACAATCGATTCAGCTGTGCCTTCGATTGGGTAATAATATTATTTTCTAGTAACTAACAACTAGAGACTAATAACCTTGAATTACGAAATATAAATTACAAACTGGTTTAAGCAACCATCAAAAATAGGTTTTGTTTAAATCTGTTTGTACTTTAACG
>MEZY01000032.1 GCA_001776195.1 Candidatus Berkelbacteria bacterium RIFOXYA2_FULL_43_10 | reverse complement strand
CCAAGTGCTTTAACATTACATTAACAAAACCGGACATTTCTAAAAGATTAGAAACCGGACATTTCTAAAAAAGTTTGACAGCCTTTTCGGATATTCTTTCCAATAATGCATTCAGTGACTTTCAGTGCTAAAAATCAGTGGTGGTGCGCCGTGCGCTTGACATTTTGTAATAGATATGCTATGCTGTAAACATATTCGACTCGATTCCGTAGTCCAAGCTTAATCTAGCAATAATGTGTCATCCTGAACTTGTTTCAGGATTCCATCACACACGGACTCTAAGGAGTGCATTTCACCCGAATCCACTCCTTAGGGCCTGATGCGAAAGCAGAAGGTTCTGGTGCGTTACAACCTAACCCCTTTTTCTCCTGCGGCGGAGAAAGGGACGAAATCATTCGCAAGAAGTTTGCGAGTGCCCAGAGGCGAACTGGGATACAAAAGTGAGCGACCGAAGCCGCGATCGAAGCGGGCATCGTGCTCGCGACAGGAAGTGGCCTTCAGTGAAGGCTACCAAGTTGAATGTCGAGACGTTCTACCGGGAGTTCCCCGGCGTCGTCGCTTTCCTCGGCGAGATGTCGCCGGCGGACGAGATCCGCTTCAGGCGGATAATTCGTCAGGTCCTCTCCTTGACACCTGAGAGGACTATCGTGCACATGCCTGATTGGACCCCGAACGATTGGGTCCATAATCAGGTGCTCGGCTTCGATACCGAAGAGAGATGCGTAGTTCTCTTCGGTTCGACGGCGAATCGCGGGCGGGTTTACCTAACCTAAACTGACTCTAAGGATTGGATCGAATCTACATCGACCCAGCCCCTAGGGCATAACCTTGATTAACCCCATAAAGTACACCTCGTAGGTGTACTTCGATCACACGGCCCAGTTCTTTAACAACTCAATATTCGGCATGTCGGTAGGGATCTAGCCACTGTTAGGTCCCGACTGACGTGTCGAAGCAGTCAAACTCCGCCGCTTCCGCGGCGGTATCCCTCGCGGCTTATGGACATAGAGTCCGAAGCCGCAAAAGAGACAATAATGAAAAAGTGGCTGGTCAAGAATTGTGCGGGGGGCTTGTACTTGGGTCCCCAAGGATTTGGATCGCTCGCGGATGCGACGCGATTCGAGTCCGAGGTCGCGGCTCGGACTGCATCGAGAGATTACCGCGATCTAGACGACTCCGACGAGGATCACATGATCCTCGTCGAGGGAGAGAAGATAGGCTACATCTGGTGAGGCGTTAAATCCCGGCGTCTAAAATCTTGCGGCTTCTTCCCGCAGGTACGACCGGGTGGTGAAAACGGGGAAATCCACTTGCCCTGTGAGTATACCGAAGTAAATGTCTCCAGGAGTGGAGCAAGCGAGATCGTCGGGCGTTGGGTCTGGAGATGACCCGCCCGCTGATAGCCGCTTTGGGTATAGACGACGACTCTGGCAGAAAGACGATGCCAGGGACCCATAGCTAGATCCGAGCAATCGGACGACAAAGGCGCCGAATCCTTATAACTTCGCGCGGTGCAAAAAAGGCGAAGCCCCGAAACATCGGGGGGTTAAGGACGCTTGCAGTCGTAAGCCGTACCCTCAATCTCCTTGGGAGGTCGCAAAAAACGAGTGGGTCCGCGTACCCATCCCCTCTGGGGATCGCAATTGTCCGGAGGGAGCGTCATCGCTCCCTCGCAAACGTATGAGATATCTCTAAAAATGTATCTTGAGCCCTGCCACGTCGTACCTACGCCGTGGCTTTTCTTTTTCCTAAATTTCAAATCTGATTCACCCCTAAAGTACACCTCGTAGGTGTACTTTAGCTGGTACAATCCTCTATAGATAGTTGTTTTATTGCTGATAATTTAGCCTGATAATCTTTTCTATCCATAACGAATTTCTTATAATCTTCCGGCACAACTTCAATAAATTTGTCAAAAACACAAACTGTATTCTGTTGACTATCTATTCCCAAGTATTCACAATATGACGAATACATCCAATCTTCTGGATTCTTTACCAATTTCGCTGAAGTTGGATTAAGATGTATATAGCGGGTTAAATGCAATAATTGATCATCATCTTTGACCAACTCACTTTTAAATCTTCCAGCCCAAAGCGGGCCGTTTCTTTTGTATTTACGGTTGAAATACCTAGCATAGCTATTTAATATTTTTGACATGAATTTGGATATTCCGTTATCCGAAATCTGTTCCATCGTAAAATGTATATGAGTGGGCATGAGACAACAGGCAACGACATTTATTAAACGCTCTGAGGTATTGAAAAGATTATTGGTTATTTCGATCTGTGTCATTTTATCTAGCTCAAGAAATTTCGAGAATCGATATCTAAAATCTTTTAACTGGTATAGTTTAATCATCTGCCACATTCTTGAATAATCGGTAGCATTATTAAACACGACGAAACCAGCAATGCTTCTGCTATATATATGATATACCTGCCGACTAATTAGCGGATCTTTTCTGTATTGCATTTTAACCATGTTGATCCACCTCTAAAGTACACCTACGAGGTGTACTTTAGAGGTGGGGTTTCGAAAACTTGATTAGGAAACGTTTGTCTTTGTCTAGTATGAAAGAGAATTTGATGGTTCGGCTCTGGGAGTCGAAGTTTGCAATGTTTGTTGGAGTCCAATTTTCAGGGAAAGTAAGCTCGTATTCGACCTTGTCGGCGTTCGCTCCTGGTTGTTTCTGAAAGATTAACGGTAGCAGCACCTCATCACCGTTTGATTGTAATACATCAGCAGTATATTCTATATTAACCTCGCTTATCTCCCCTGGCTCCGTTGTCATCCAAAAACGAAGCTCCGATCTTCCGGCTTCTTCTGTTATCCAATACGGTTTTTCATCTTTGTATCCGTCGTCGCGATACTGCTCAAAATCGCCGGAGACCATCTCAAAGTTCGTGATATTGGCACCGTTTGGCAAAAGCATTCTGACCAGATTCCTGTTCGTTCCATCCGGCCAGAGATTTATGCCTTTATGTTCACGTCTCAGGTTTAATTTATTAATTACTATTCCATCGCTAGTAATTTCCGATTTAATTTTGATGCTCTCGTCTATGCTTAAGCTTGATTTCAAGCCATCGATATTTGAATTATTAATATATATGTAACTGCTTTTATTCTGATCAACCTCTCCTGATAGATTTTTTCGGCTTAGGTATCTCTGAAAATCATCATTCTCCATATAAATCAAGATCTCTTTCTCGGCCATATTTCTTTGCAATATTGAAATAAGATTAAAAATCTTGTCTCGATCGCCCAGCGACCCCATCAACTTATTGAGAAAGATCGGCATCATCTCCGATATTATTTTCTTTGGCTCGTTTTCTACCAAATTATTAGCGCTTGTAAAATAATCTTTGTGCACTTCCTGCTCGATTTCACTCCTAAAATTCTCCTTTGTTATTACCTTGTCATACACCTTAAGCTCTATCGAACCTGTAATATCCATTAAATTTACGACTGCAGTTGTGTCCACGATAAAGACTCCGTCTACTTCTTCACCCGATTCTTTTTCGTAAAACCACTCTATCTTCTTCATTGCCTCCAGGCCGTCGACTGCCCAGCCGGAATCTTTTAGCGTCCAACTGCTGTCGGAGACGACCCAGCTAAGGTCCTCAGGTGGTTTAATATTCTCTTTGACTTCGAATTCATGATCAAGCTTGTAAATATTCTTTCCAAAATCGATATCTGTGATCTTTCCATCAGAAATCTTGGCGACACCAAATGAGCCTAATGAACCGCCGCTCCCTCCGCGTAACTCGGCGTTATTTTGAAATATTATCAATATTTTTCTCTCGCTACTCTTCTCAAAAAGCCAACCTAGTCCAGTCTTGGAAAAATTCCTAAGCTCTTCGAGATTCGACCTCATCTTCTCCAGAGAATTGCGGGCATTTTCTATGTCCTCGAGTTTTTGTCCTATCGCTTCCGGCTTGATACTTGAAAGTAGTTTTGACGCTTTTTCTAATTTAGATCCGGCTTTTTCTAAATTCAAATTTAGCGTATCGGCAACCCTGGATCCATCGAATAAATAGTCCTTGTTCCCCTCGGTTTCGAGGGACAACGAATTTCCAGAGATATTTTGAATCTCCGCCATCGCTTCCATAGTCAGGTTAACCGCATCGTACATTCTTTCGATATTGGCAAACTTCGAATCACTCGGCGCAATGAGTGAAAAATAGCCGCTATCCTGGCCCAATGATTGAAGCTTCAATTTGATTTCAGAGACACTCCACTTTAGCTGCTCTGAACTTACTATCGCTCCTTTTAAATCACCTCGCTCGACACTGTTTAATATTGCCTCGAGTTCATCCTTGACATTTGAATTCAACTTTTCTATCTCGTTCTGCGCCAAAACCGCTTTGGCATATGAAAAGGCAAGAAGAGAGACAAGTAGTATTAGTACCAGTGCTGATCTGTGAAACGCGGTTTTGAATCTTTTGCTCTCGAAAAATGAAGGAGATTTTTCTTGAGCGATCTCTGTCTCTTTCCCCCAAAAGAAATTCTCCCCTTGAACATCTTGAGGTTGAGCTCGCTTCGCACTCTTCTTTTTTGGAACAACGTCATAAAAACGTTTCATCACCCTCCGAATTCAGCTTTTTAGCTTTTTAGGTTATAGCCGCTCACTGTTTACCGCTCACTGTTTACCGTTTACTGTTTACTTAATCCTTGTTGTACTCTTCAACCATCTTCTCAACCGTAGCTCTGAATTCCTTTTTGAATCTTTCTTCGGAAAATTGTTTTGCATGTTTCCTAATTGTCTCCGGATTGTATTTATCGGGATTAAATGTTTTTACCACCTCGGCCAGAGACTCCCAGCTTTGATTTTCAAAAAATTCACCCGTGATACCCGGCACAACCGTTTCTTTCGCTCCACCCCGCCCGAAGGCTATTACCGGTCGGCCAGCTGACATCGCTTCAACCGGGACGATCCCGAAATCTTCCTCGGCAGCAAAAATAAAAGCTTTTGCTTCCTCATAATACTTTCTAAGTTCATCATCCGACAAAAAGCCGAGAAATTCAATGTTACTCTTCGCTATTTTTTGCAGTCGCTTTTTCTCCGGTCCGGAACCGATAATTTTCAAAGGAAGCCCGAGTTTGTTAAAAGCTTCAACTACGATATCACATCTTTTGTACCCTACCAGCCGAGACACAAAAAGGTAATGGTCCTTAACTCGATCGGCTCCTGCGATTTTGAATCGATTTACATCAACCGGAGGATAGACCGTGACCGAATTTCGATTGTAAAATTTTTTGATTCTTCTCCCGGTGTAGTCGGAGTTCGAGATGTAATAGTCCACCCTTTGCGCCGCCGCTTTGTCCCACTCAAGAAGCTTTGGCCTGATTTTTTTTCTAAGCCACGAAAAATTCCCCGAATCAGATCTTGGATCAAGTTCCGGCATCCAAAGGTATCTAGTTGGCGTATGGCAATAACAGATATGAACTGTTTCTGGTTTTGTAATGACACCTTTAGCAGCAAAAGTGGTAGAAGATATGACGACATCATACTTTGACAAATTGATGTTTTCAAAAGCAAATGGTGTCAGTGGAACCAGTAGTTCGCGATGTTTTTTAAGTAGCGGGAATTTTTGTAAAACTGATGTTTTAATATTCAAATCGGCGAATGGTTTGGCTTTTTTGGGATCAAAAACAGAGGTATATATCGGGGCCTCTGGATAGATCTCATGGAGAGTTAAAAGGACCCTCTCCGCTCCGGCAACGTTGGTCAACCAATCATGAACCAGTGCGATATTCATACTTGCCTATAAATATTTCGTAAAATATCAGCCAAATTGTGCGCAAAATTATTTTGATGTCAAAGAACAGCGACCAGTTTTCGATATAGAACATATCGTATCGTACTCGCTCGGAAATTGATGTGTCACCTTTGAGCCCATTTACCTGCGCCCAGCCGGTTAAACCGGACTTCACTCTGTGTCGCTTCACATAATCCGGAATCTCCTTTTCGAATTCGGAGACAAATCTCGGTTGCTCTGGTCGAGGCCCCACAAGACTCATATCGCCTCTTAGGATATTGAAAAGTTGAGGCAACTCATCGATATTGCTTTTCCGCAATATCTTTCCAATTGGGGTCACTCTTGGGTCGTCTTTCTTTGTCCAAAAAGTTTTTGTCTTCTTCTCGGCGTTTAGGTACATAGATCGGAATTTATAGATTCTAAATTTATTACCGTCACGCCCTATTCTCTCATGAGTGTAGAAGATTGGCCCCTTGCTTGAAAGCTTAACGAAAAGCGCAGAAAGAAGCGTCAGCGGAGAAGTGATAATCAAAATTAATATTGAAAAAACCATATCAAAAATTCGTTTGATGATTCGTCCCCAACCGTCGAGCGCAATAGTTTTTAATTCAAAAATCGGCATCGAACCCAACGCGCCCGTGCGTACATTTAACGAGTATGAGGCTAAAATATCCGGAACAAATTTGAAGGATATTTTATTCTCAATACATTTGTTTATAATTTGTGCCACTTTTGATTTCGAGAGATTGGTTTGCGCCAAAACCACTTCGTGCACTCCGTGTTTTTCAATAACCCGGTCAAACTCTTCAACAGTTCCAATACTTTTGACCGCTTTCCCCTCATCCGCTTTGCCATTGATAATCCCGAGCAGTTGGTAGCCAAGCCCCGGATTATTTTCAATCTCCATCGCCAAGAATTCACCGACCTCGTTTGAACCGATAATAAGTACCGCCCTGATCCCTATTGAATATTTGTAAAGATAAATTTTTAGCTCTCTTATCATAAATCTACCAGCTATTACGGCGATGATTGTGAACAGCCAAGTAAACGCTAGAATCAAGCGAGAAAAGAAAAGAACTTTAGAGAAAAAGATTAAGAGGACCAAAAATAGCATCGCCACCGAGTTCGAAATGAAGATTTTAAAAGCTTGGTTGAAAAAGCCCTTGTTCGGCTTGATCTCATAGAGACCGTTTAGAGCAAAAATCAGAATCCAGAGAGGTAAAAGATAGGCAAGATACTTAAAATATTCCAGCATCCCGGTGCCCCCAAAAACCTGGCTTGTCTCGATATTTTGGCGCAAGAGATAGGCAACTAAAAAAGAGACGACAATCATCGCAATGTCAACAGGAACCAATATGGCCGTAAACAAAAGCTCAACCTTTTTCAAAGTCTCCTCGTATTCATTACCAATTACTGTTACCAATGCTAATTGTATCCAATTTAACCGATTTTATCAAGTTTCAGATTGACATAACCAATGCTATTTGATATATAAGAGATGATCCGACTGAAGAAAACTCCGTCCCGATATATCGGGACGAGGCGAGTTGGGCCGGCTTGGTTACAGGCTCCCAACCGCTCCACGTTGGATCAGGGGTGAAAAAATATGGACAAAAGCTTCGTGCTCTTCCGCCTCCCAGGAGTCGTGATCGAGCACGGTCTCGACACGACGCCTGATCCCTATTCTGTCGGCGACATCAAGGGCGGCCACAGAGTACGACTCGCTTGTTCGCTCGGTCAGTTGGCGGAGTTGCGTGAGGGACGCGCTATCCTGAGAGAGCGCGTTGACCAGCGGAACGACCCCGACTCATGGATAACCGCGAACGACCTTTCGCCAGGACAAAAGGTGATGGCAGATTTCGAGCTTGCTGCAATCGTCACCGATCCGCATCCTGGCGCTCCCGGTGTTTGGGTTGTGTGTGATCTTACCGCTGACCAGCTTACCTCTGTCTACGGCGTCGGACAGCTCATGCCCCGTAACCGAATCCACAAGCTCTAGAACAACGGCGCCTAGTCGCGATGGACTACTCAGATGAAAAAGAACCGACCGATGCGTTTACTCGCGTCGGTTCTTCGTTTTCTCTCATATCTAAAATATTGATCGTCATTGCGAGGAGTGTGCGACGAAGCAATCTATTGAACAGATTGCCACACTTCATTTCATTCCGTTCGCAACGACTGATGATAGATCAAGCCAAAAACACCTCTCAATCATCGCTGATTTCAAGGTGTTTTGGTATTAAAAACAAAAAATTCTAGGTTCCGCCTTAAGCAGCTTTTCCGATTCTGAAAACCTTCGTGCCACATTTTGGGCAGACGCCTCTTGTTGCTGGCTTACCATTTTTCATGGTAATTTGCTCTGGGTTGGCCATTTCAACTTTCGCTCGGCATTTTACACAGTATGCTTGTGCCATTTATCTCACCTCCTTCCATAGTAGTTTATCGATACATTACTAATTGTATGTGGCTACTTAGCTCCTGTCAAGCGCAAACGAGTTCAAAGTTTATAAAGTTAGAAAGTTTATAAAGTGAGAAAGCGGATTAATCTTCTCCCAGAGCCAAATAAATGCCTTGTCTGATCTTGGAGCGACTTTATAACTTTTTACTTTCAACTTTCTACTTTTATCCGTTGTCCCCAGCCCCGCCAGCTTCCAGCTGGCTCCCCTTTACTAAATTACAAATAATTTCCCGAAAGTACGAAATTACGAATGCTTCAATAAATGTATGTTAGATTAGTATCCGATCGGGTTTTATGCTTTCCGCGTTCTTCCGCGTGAATTCAGCGTTGTTCCGCGTCTAGTCCGCGTTGTTCCGCGTCTGGTACTCGAACCCGACTATCTGCGCCAGCTTTTCCAAGCTTTGTTCACCGGAATACTTCACACCCTGATAAATCCATGTCGGGTAACCATCAACCCCCTGCGCTGCACATTCATCCGGATTGGCATTTTCGCCTTTAGGATCACACTCCACATAATCGATATACTGGAAAGCATCACCAAACGTCTCTTTTTGGTTATTGCAATGCGTACACCAGTAGGCTCCGTACATCACCATGCCTTTAGCAGCCAAGTCCTTGGCCAAAGCTTCTTTGTATGCGTCGTCCTCGCTCGTAGACGTCCCGGCCACGCTTCCCTCTTCGCTCTGGGATGTGCTCTTCCCGTTATCACCTGCCTTCTTTTCACCATAAAACACCACTGCCAAGCCAGCCAGTACCACAATCACCGCCACACCCACGAAAAGCATCGTTTTTCTTTTTTCCATATGTAGCCTTTCAATCCTCCTGATAAATGAACCTCTCTTCACTAAAATAGTAGCAATCCTGCGTTGTGTCAACTAGCGGATCTAAATCATAGTTGCGGTTCATAAGACAAACCTTTGCCGGCTGATTCGAATCCTGATCAGATATTTCGAATTTCGGAGCATCGGAATATACCGACAAAAGCGCTTTATCGTTCTTTCTAAAAGGGATAATTTTGATACTGCTATCATAACCTATTAACTGAATATTTTGGCTGTGAACGCCAACATAACCAGTAAGGCAGAGTAAACTCATATTGTTTCCGATGCCGACCGTGGGATTTTCGCAAAAATCAATTTCCTCCTCAAAGCCACTCAATCTTTGGGTCTCATAACCATAAAACGGTTTTTTGATCAGTAGATAAAAATCATATCGCTCTCCGTTTTGATATTTATTTATCTCAATCTGTTCCGCCCTGCCATCGCCGTTTAGCTCCGATTGAGTAGTTTTCGATGAAACAATTTTGCCACCTGGGACACTTTCGTCTGCGGAGATTCTTCCATAGAGATAAACTACGGATAAGGAAACCGCTAAGGCGAGAACAATCAAAATAAACAATGCTTGGCTCTTTTTTGACATGGTGCAATATTCGATACTCTATTTGTCTTTATCGCTCGTATCTTCAGACTTTTGTTTCTTCTGGCCGCTAAAAATCATCGAAAGCCCTACCGCCACAATAAATACCGGTAAAATCACACCCCAGACGGTTCCGCTGACATAACCCAGATTCTGCAGAAGCAGGATTACTCCGATGATAATAATCGCAATTCCCAACCACATAAGACCTCCACTCATTAATAAAACTCGAAATCCGAAGCACGAAATCCGAAGCAAATTCTAAATCCTAAACAATCAATAATTTACAAACTCTAAACGTTTTTAATATTCGAATTTCGATATTGTTTCGAATTTCGACTCGCCTCGCTCTAGCGAGAGCGGAGCGGGTATTCGATATTCGGATTTTTAATTTTCAGTGTAGTTTCTGCTTGTCACGAAGCTCGGAATGTCATTCTATTATACACATTTCTCACCGCTTCTACATCGCGTTTGCAATACTCAACGATTTCATCGCCCTTTCCTGCCAAAAAATAGTCGTAAACTTGGCTTCCATCTATTCCTTCATCTTTCGGCGAGACAAGCCCCAACGCTAAACATAATTTATGCAATCCCACTCCCTGCGCTCCCCATTTTTCCCACTCGCGCATCGTATCAAATATTGGGTCCGAACGATAACGCGCAAATGAAAGCTCTCGCGAGGGTCTAACTCCATGTATTACTGATCTTTTGTATATAAAGCGAAAATCAAAATCCATCACATTGTGGCCGATAAATAGATCTGCGCTGCGAGCGTTAGCCCAGAAATCTTCCAGCATCCTCGTCTCATCTCCCGTAAGACACTTTACGGGCTCGTCGTCTTTTGCATAAGCGATACAAAATATCCGTCCAAATTCGCCCTGAAAAGAGGTATTGCGCATATAATCATCAAAGCTCGATACTTCTCTGCCCCGTTTCTTGCTCTGGGTCTTGGCCTCTTCCCAAAATTTTTTAATGAGGTTTATCTGCTCACCGCCAACCGGCAAAGTCTCGATGTCGAAAAAAAGTTTCATAATTTAGGTTATAGCTTCTTAGCTTTTTAGCTTATTGGGTTATGAGATTAATTCCTGTCTACTGTATACTATGTACTGTATACTGTATACTGTATACTGTATTCTAATATCAAATGTCTCACAAAGCAACTCTGTTTGAAAAATTGGAAAAGAATATTGTCCGATGCTGTGCATGTGCTCACCGATGCAAGATTGCTCCCGGAGATCGTGGTATCTGCGGAGTACGCGAAAATGTGAGTGGGGAGCTCTACCTTTTAGTCTACGGCAAGGCTTCTGCTTTTAATATTGACCCTATCGAAAAAAAACCGCTCAACCATTTTTTGCCGGGGACAAAAATCCTTTCGCTGGGAACTGTCGGTTGCAATTTTAAATGCGATTTTTGTCAAAATTGGCAAATTTCTCAAGCCTCGAAGGGGGTCGGCAAAAAAATCATCGGCTCCGATCTTCCACCGGAAGAAGTGGTCGCAATAGCTAAAAAATACAAAATTCCCTCTGTGGCATATACTTACAACGAACCTGCGGTATTTTCCGAATACGCTCACGATATTGCCGTTTTGGCGCAGAAAGAAGGGATCAAAAATGTCTATGTTACAAACGGATATCTTACCCTAGAATCCAGAAAGTATATACTCCCCTACTTGGATGCCGCCAATATCGACCTAAAATCGCTTGATGAGGATTTTTACCAAAGAATCTGTGGCGCCAAACTTAAACCGGTACTCGAAACTATCGAGGACTTTTTCGCAAACGGTGTTCATATAGAACTCACCACCTTGATTGTTCCCGAAGAGAATGACAATGAAAAAAATCTATTAGATATCGCTCGATACATTGTGAAGCTGGATAAAAATATCCCCTGGCACATCTCTCGCTTCTTTCCACATCATAAGATGGACGACCTCGAGATGACCGAAATTCAATCCCTCGAACTTGCCCGCGACATCGGTCGTAAAGCAGGTCTAATAAATATTTATATTGGTAATGTTTAGATTTAATTTTAGGCATTTAATAATTTATTAACATCATCTGGAAATATACTTTACAAGAACTCTTACTATAACACACTAGCAGCTATCTCATGATTCATCATAAGCCGTGTCATTCTGAACTTGTTTCAGAATCCCATTGAGATGCTGAAACAAATTCAGCATGACAGATCAACTATTGCTATGTCCTGGAAACGATAATCTAATGCAACTCGACTTATTTATGAGATAGCTTCTAGTGTGTTATAGTATGTCTTATTATTATGTCTAGACGCTGATATTTATAGGATTGATATTTGTAATGCTACTTACTTCTAAACAAAAAGAAATTTTACTGGGCTTGGCTCGGAAAACGCTTGAGGTTTATTTTAAAGATCAAAAAAAGCACGCGATCAATAAATCGAAAATCGATCAAATGCTCCTAAAACCAGTTGCCACTTTCGTAACACTTACAACCGATGGGAAACTTCGAGGATGTGTCGGAGAGCTTGAGGCGAGACGGCCGCTTTATCAAAGCGTAATCGACAACACTCTCTCCGCGGCTTTTGATGATAACCGGTTTTTGCCGCTTAATGAGACCGAATTACCTATCGTTAATATTGAGATCTCAATGCTGGGAAAAAGTACGCGCTATCGTCGATCTGATACTTCAGAAGGTCTGCTAGATCAGATTATACCCAATAATCATGGAGTAATCCTTGAAAGCGGTTCAGGTAAAGCAACATTCCTTCCACAGGTTTGGGGGGAGGTGCCCGATAAAATAACTTTCCTGGAGTCCCTCTCCCGTAAGGCAGGGCTTCCGCCGGATGCTTGGAAAGATAAAAATACGACATTGTCGTATTATACAGTGGAGCATTTTAG
>MEZY01000031.1 GCA_001776195.1 Candidatus Berkelbacteria bacterium RIFOXYA2_FULL_43_10 | reverse complement strand
ATTATCTATGTACAGATCTATGTAGTAATCGGTGTAGTAATCAGTTTCCTTTGATATCTATGATTATCTATGTACAGATCTATGTAGTAATCTCCTTTTATCCTAAGGGTTTTTTGCAAATCCCAAATAATTATCACCAATTACAACCGTTATATCCACATCGCCCGAGATTAAACTTTTTTCAATAATCTCCGCACCAAGTCTGCTCTTTAGAAATTGCAGAGTAGTGCTCTTCGACCCCTTCGAATAATCATAAATCACGGTTTTGGCATAACGGTCCGTAGCGTTACTCACGCTCACCACATTGTAGTTATAACTTTTTAATGTCTCGCTAAGTTCGGTCGCTAAACCTGTGGTCGATGTTCCATTCAAAACCTCGATCTTCGCGTCTTCCTCTTGCAAATCCGGATCAGAAAATATCTCATGAGCAATCTTTTGTATTTCAGTCCAGCTCCCACTCTTTGGCCGTAAAGTGTAGGTTCCGGAGGAAGAATCGGAAACAAGCTCACCATCTGTACCGTTTGTAAGGACATAGGAAACGCTCTTTGAACCGTCAAGATCGGCTATAATTTTTGTCAAAGCCAATATTTCAGTAGGAGTAAAATCGGTTCTTGCGTGATCGCCTATAATATTTATGATATTCAAAATCGTCTTTGGATTGGCCAATGTCGAAGTTTTGAGCAATTTACTTCTTATGGCGTCTACAAGCTTTTGCTGTCTTGCCGCTCTATCAAAATCTGAGGAAGTTTCACGTGACCTGGCGTATTTCAAAGCTACTTCTCCGTTTAAATGCTGCTCTCCGGCCTTGATGGAGAAAGTTTGATAATTTTTCATATCGCCAGCCGGATAAAGTGGGTCGTATATTGCTTTCTCGACATTCACATCCACTCCACCGATCTTGTCGATGAATTGTTTAAAACCGTAAAAATCAAGTGTTAAGTAGTAGTGTATCGGCAGATCTAAGATGGCGCCGACGGTTTTTTTCGCAAGGTCAGCTCCTCCGCCCTTCTTCTCGTTTTCTCCGATCTGATAAATCTCGTTGATTTTTGAGTAACTCTTACTTCCGGATATGGGGACATAAAGATCGCGTGGAATCGAAAGCATAGCATAAGTTTTTTCATTAGGATCAATGCTTACAACCATTATACTATCTGTGAGTGTCCCGCCCGGATGACCCTCCCCGCCTTTTCCCATCACGAGGATGTTGATTCTACCATCGCCCTCCCCCTTTAGATCAACCTCCTTACCAAGCAAGGATTTGAGTAAAGGCGAACCGGTCAGATTGTTTGTGTCAAAAACCCTCTTACCGGAAGCAAATATGTAGGCACCGTAGCTAATAACCAGAACCAGGATCGCTGCAAGCGCAATAAAAAAAATCCGCCATCCCCTCTTTGATTTAGGTGAACTTTTCTCTCCAGCAACTTCTTTTTGTTTTTTTCTAAGAAATTTAAACATTTGCTATATCGCTATATTGATATTCTACCAAGAGTAACGCTTTCGGTCTAGCCCCTCTTTTTTGTGATATGAGGCGGCCTTAAGTATTTTGGCTTAACCGGTTTGTCAAAAACATCAGAATGAGAAGATCCATAAGATTTGATCACGGTTTTGAGATCTTCTCCCTCTTTCAGCTGATTAACTGGAATATTGAGCGAAAAAGCGAGGGCATTCGCGGTTGCAACTCCGATTCTAAGCGTGGTGTACTGCCCCGGGCCGGAAGCGGCCAAAATCATTCTTACTTTTGCGATACCAATATTCGCTTTCTTCACGAGTTTATCGATCCTAAAAAGCAAAACTTCCGTCTCATTTTGGTCAGATTCCCATTCATCCTCCGCCGCCAATCTTAGCTTGTCATAATTACGACTTACGCGATTCGCATCTTTGTCATTCCCGCGCAGGCGGGAATCTACTATTAGTGGATCCCCGTTTTCACGGGGATGACGCCAAGCGCGTAAATCGTAATCAAATACCGCAATCTTGATTCTCGAACCGGCGGTGTCAATGTATAATACAAATTTTTTATCCACTTTATTCAAAAATGATCTTCCTCTTTTCATCGGCCAAAACCTCAAGCCGAATCACTCTCGCATCATCCGTCATTGCCCCAAGGACCTTTTCTCCCCATTCAACAAATACCAATGACGAGTCATCTTTATGATCAAATCCGCCAAGCTCCAAAAAATCCTCCGGAGCCGAGAGGCGATAAGCGTCTGCGTGAATCAATTTATTAACTCCAGCGCGATTTCTGATTTTATACTCTTTCGCCAGAACAAAAGTCGGAGAGGTAATGCTATCTTTTATCCCAAGTCCGTGGGCCACGCCCTGCATAAAAGTGGTCTTTCCGCTACCCAGATCGCCGCTTAACACAAAACTTCCTCCGCCGGATAAATTTTCTGCAAATTTTGCCGCCAGGGCTTTCGTTTCTTTTTGATTTTTAGTAATATGCTGATCCATATTTGACTAATAAAAATTGATAACACTAAATAGGAGACGATTTCTTGGCCCGCCTTAGGAAGCGTCCCTGAAGATAATAATATAACATCATCTTGGTCCAAGGGCAAGATCCTATACGAATCTTTGTACTGCGAGAGCATGCCTGTGACTCTGACTTTGTCACCTTTCCGCATTTTTGGCTTCTTGATGTTGGTTGTCTCTCGTATCACTATCCTGATAGATCCACTTCCGTGAATGTAAAAAGTGTCGCCAGAAGTACTCTCAACTACTCCTTCGACGGTAACTATTTGACCTTCCAACTCTTCGCCAATATCATCGATTTTAACCACTTTCGGTTGTGGCGGATCGCGGCTGGAGAGAACTACAATATCTGAAGCGGACACAATTTTAATCCGTTTTTCGTTATAATATTCAGCAATTTCACCGCTAACAAGAACTACATCTCCAGTTTTCAAATTGGGAAAATCCTTTTTGTAACAATAAACTTGAATCCCAAACGAGCCGTCAAAGATATAGAAATATTGACTCGAAAGCACTCCGGGTACTACGGTAACGGCTCCGCTCACGCTTACGATATCGCCATTATTTTTTTCTCTCGCCGTTTTTATAGATTCCTCTGCGCCGGGATTTTCATACTCAATCTCTGCAATCTCCGCAGTAAAAATATTTTCAGAATCCGGTGTTAAGCTCAAACTCCACTTCCAACCATCCGAAAACTTTGAGTAGCTCTCCCCTCTTTTTGAGCCAAAATATGTAACTTCACTTCGGATTAAATTATCTGGTAAGATCAGCCGCGCTTTGTCTCCGCTATCGTTTAATGCGATCCCAGTCGCGCCTTTTCTAAAAACCAGATACGAATAAGGCGGTATTGATACACCTTTGAGGATAACATAACCCGAACTTCCACCATCATCGTCATCCAATATCCATCCACCAAGATCAACGCTTTCGCTTCCCTCGTTATACAGTTCGATATATTCATTATCGGCGCCATTAAGAGGAGTAGGCACGATTTCGGAGATAATAATCTTGTTGGAATAAATTGCTTTTTCGTATTTCTTCCCTTGAGTGGGAATCGGTTGTATGATGAAATCATTATCGCAGTTATTGGTATCGACCGGTGAAATATCGCCGAATTTACGTTCTAATGATGCATCTACAACTCCGTGATGAAAGATTGTACTGTCGTATGCAACCCCCTCCCACGAAACTGCGTCTATGTCCGTATTACTACCATCCACAAGAGCAATATAATCTCCACTGTTTGATAACGATATTTTCTCCCAAACTAAATCAGGGGTAGCCGACGGGAAGCTAGCAACGAACGAATCGTAATTTTCTGTGATAACTAGAAACTGCCCCGCACTTATTATTGTGCCACCGGGAATGAGGTAACCCGCGTCTTTATCAGATAGCAATTTGTAACCGAATATATCGATATCTGAAGTTCCGAAATTATATAGTTCAACAAATTCGTCAGGGTCGCCAGCTGTCACAGAATCATAATAAACTTCGGAAATCACGATCTTCGGAAGTTCTTCGGCATCAGCAACTCTGGGGAGCATTAACGATGCTCCGGCAGCAAGAGCGCAATACAGTAATATTGTGATAATTTTTGTTCCCCTCATCATGGTTTTTTTGTTTAATACTTATGTGTGATGTGTAATCAATTTGTGATTTCCATAGCGGTCATCTCGACATCGTATGTAGTCCCACGACGAGAGATACACAAATTATTGTAATTTATTATATGAGATAGATTTCTCGCCTCCCACTTTGCGCAATTGCTTCGCAGGATGGCTCGAAACGACAAATTTTTTCTCGGGAATAATCGCGCATCATGGGTTGATACTTAATACATGATACATGATACTTAATCCCCAATTCTATATGATTAGCATCGCGTCGCCGAATGAGTAAAAACGATATTTTTTCTTGATAGCTTCCTTGTATGCATTCGTAACATTTTCTCTACCGGTAAATGCCGAAATCAACATCAGTAGTGTCGATTTCGGCAGATGAAAATTTGTAATCAAGCCATCGACGACCTTAAATTCATAGCCGGGATAGATAAATATATCAGTCCAACCGGAAATCACATCGCTAGGTTTTAGGTTGTAGCTTTTTAGCTTTTTAGTGTCTATTCCCGTAATGCCACTGTTTATTCGTAATTTCGTACTTTCGTTAGGTTCGCCCGCTCGCCGTATAGGCGAAGCGAGGTCTCGCCCGAAGGGCGGATACTTTCGTGAAGGGTTTGAAACTACTGTTTCAAGCACTCGTGCGCTTGTCGTGCCAACAGCGATTATCCTTCTTCCTTCTTTTTTGGCCAATATGATATCCTCATACGTTTTGGCATCTATCGAAAAATGCTCTCTGTGCATTTTATGATCTTCAATTTTGTCATTTTTGACTGGTAAAAATGTCCCCGATCCGACATGAAGTGTCAAATGCTTAATTTCGACCCCTCTCGATTTGATTTTCTTCAGCAATTCTTCCGTAAAGTGCAAACCGGCCGTCGGCGCCGCCACACTCCCTCTTTCTCTCGCATAGACTGTTTGATATCTCTCTTTTAAATAGTCACCAATACTTTTCACTTTTAACTTTTCACTTTTAACTTCCTTGATATACTGTGGCAATGGGACTCCGCCTATTCTATCGATTTCACAATCAAATTCTTCGCTCGAGATGTTGAATAGTGCTTGGTACCGATCGCCTACTTTTTTCTCAACAGCACAAGTCAAAATAGAATTGCTAAATTTAATACGAGAACCAGAAGTCAAACCTCTGCCCAAAACCAACCACCTATAATCGCTCACGGGTGTATCGAGTAATACTTCGACTTTACCGCCAGTTATCTCTTTGCTACCCTCAAGTCTCGCCGCTATCACTTTTGAATTATTCAAAACTAGAACATCGCCGCTTTTCAGGTAATCCAAAATATCGTAAAAATGTTTATAGCAGATATTCCCTGTCCCCCGCCCCAAAACCAAAAGTCTCGACTGGTCTCTTCTCTTTTCCGGTTTTTGAGCGATAAGCCCATGTGGCAGTTTGTAGTCGAAGTCGGATAGTTTCATCTCACAGAATTTTTTCTTCGTTTTCGTCCAGCGACAAGGTTTCCGATTCTCCAGATAATTCTGATTTATTATCATCTATTTTGTTTAAATCGTCATCCGCATTGGAACCTTCTACGCTTCCATTTTTCTCGATAGTAGAGCGAGAACTAGATCCCTCGCTCATCTTTTCGCTTTCTATGTGTTTCAACATCGCCCTGTGACTTGCGCTTTCTATCTCATCTTCGGTTTCATTTCTTAGCTCCTCATCGGTGACCGACTTATCTTGCAAAATCTCTTTCGTCCTCTTTCTGGCTGAACTTAAAGTTCTACCGGAGAGTCCACTCATCATCTCAAAATCCCCCTCGCCGAAACCACCCATATGATGTTTCAGTCTGGTATCCCTGCTTTCTTCCGCGATTCCTTCTCTGGCATAATTTTCTATCTGGGCTTCGTGAAGATCGACAATTATTTTTGACACTCTGTACGGATTGGGGACTGCCCGAAACACAAAGTTCGGACGCTCACCGGCAGTTTGTATCTCGATTTGGCCGTAGTGCATCATTGTCGCAAAAAATCCGTCCACCCTGGCACTGACATCTTGTACCTGGTGAAGATGAAGCTCCGAAATTGACCTTTTGAAAAAACCGCTTTGAATGATATCAACGATACGTTCATCTGTGACGATGTATACGTCGAGATAATAGTCAACGAATCCGTAAAGCATTAGGCCAGCAATAAACAGACTGTACGCCCCACCGATCAAAATAACCGCATTCCCAAAAGCGCCACTAAAAACTTCCGGCGTGGTTAGCATATAGCTTAGAGCGATAAATAAAGGCAATGCCATGATAAAAGCAATGATCAAAAACGCTAAGTAAGTGAACCAATGCCGGCGCAACACCAAAAACACTTTCTCTTCTGCGCCCTGACTTGGAAATAATTTGCCTCGAATAGTCATTTCGCTTCCTTTGGTCGCTCCTCCTACCAATTTACGAATAACTTCGCGAAATTACGAATCAATATTCGCAGCTTTGTCAGATGATTTCTTTGGTATTTGGGATTTGATATTAATTGGATATTGATTAGAATAATTAGAGCAATTAGGCGTAATTAGAATAATTCTTTCTGTGATATTCCGTGATATCTTTCCGTGGTGGTAATACTACCAATTATTTCAGCTTTTAGTTATATCGATAATCCTATCGGCCACTGTCTGGTTAATATAAATATCAATGTAATAACCACAATAATTACAGAAATCAAAATGTATGCGAAAATAAACGGTTTGGTAAGATCTCCGACATAGCCAAAACGCCATAGGTGGTAAATACCCACGATGCTATAAACCGCGAAGAAGATTAAGAAAATGAAGTAAATTATTAACAAAAAAATCATTTTAATCTGACTTATTACCGCCACAGATCTGCGCCACAGATTTGCACAGATATCAATTGATTAATCTTATAATCTTAATGCCATCTCTAGCAATAACTACAAGTAATCCTACTCTTGGTATTTTCTGATTCCAAATAATCGATAAACTTTATCTGGATAATCTCCGTTTTTATTCATTTTCGTCATCTGTGTCTATCTGTGATGTGAATCTGTGGTGGTGATACTACTATTTATTCAAACTTATTCCAGTATAGCTTCTTCTGCTGAATATGAACAGCCGCAGTAAGTTGGAATTAACATCGAATGGTTGCGTGCATAATTTCTACCATACCAATAACCCTTACGAAAATCAGTATAGAAAAATGGTATTTTTTTCTCCCTTTCGATTTCAAGACCAATATTCCAAATTTCGTCGTGATCCTTGTAGGGCGAAGTGAGCATCGTTGTCGAAAACATATTCGCTTTCATTTTCTTTGCTTCATCGGCGGTTTTTCCAAGAACTTGCGAGTGACAAAGCTGACAGCGTTTTGTTCTCCATCGTTTTTTATCCTTAATATATTTAATAGAATTTTTATCTTGGTAGGGCATTATCGGATCAAAAAACTCTTGAATTTGGTACTCCGGCACGGTGAGATCTATCTTATTTTCATCGCAATACTTCCGGACATCGGAAAGACGCTTGTTGTATTCAGTTCTGCCATGGACTTGAGGATTATAGAAGTAGCCCATAATTTCATATTTTTCGGGGTTTATGATTTTATGAACATAACTTAAGCAAGCAGCACAGCAGATGTGAAATAATAATTTTTTTCGATCTTCATTTTCCTTTTGATCGGAAGATGCCATGACTACCTTATGGTAAACAGCTTGAGTTTATAAATTGCTCTAGTTAACCTAATTGCTCTAATTATTCTAATCAAATCCCAACGCTTAAATAACCAATGACCAAGTAACAATAATCAGTTAATAACCAAATCTCAATAACCAAACAGGCGCTTACTGGAAATTGATTATTGAATATTGGAATTTAACTGGTGATTGATTATTGTATCTTGGGAATTTACGAGCACTTAGAATAATTAGGAGTAATTAGAGCAATTTTTGATCCTGCCCCTTCGTCTCCATTCCCATATGCCCACACGCCGCTTCCGTCGCTACTCTTCCCTGTCTGGTGCGATTGAGAAATCCAATCTGGATCAAGTATGGCTCTATCACATCCTCTATCGTTTCTCTGTCCTCCGAGATCGCAGCCGATATCGTTTCCACCCCGACCGGTCCGCCGGAGAATTTTTCGATAATCGTTGAGAGATACTCTCTGTCAACTCTGTCCAATCCAAGCTCGTCGATTTCAAGCGAACTTAAGGCCTCCTTCGCGATCTTTTTGCTGATTTTCCCTTGATGCTTAACCTGGGCATAATCCCGGACTCGCTTCAATATTTTATTCGCGATTCGTGGAGTTTTTCTCGCTCTTTTTGCGATCTCCGAAACGGCATCCTCATCAACCTGAATTTTTAGAGTCTTTGCCGATCGTTTGATAATTTTTTCCAAATCTTTTTCTGCATAATAATCGAGTCTAAATGCAAGCCCAAATCGGTCACGAAGCGGTGAAGAAAGAGAGCCGACTCTAGTTGTCGCGCCAATCAAAGTAAAACGAGGCAAATCTATCCGCATCGTTTTCGCCGACGGCCCTTTGCCGAGAATCAAGTCGATGGCAAAATCTTCCATCGCCGGATAAAGCACTTCTTCGATATTTCTGTTTAGGCGATGGATTTCGTCGATGAATAAAATACCGCCTTCTTCGAGATTGGTCAAAATTGATGCCAAATCACCCGCCCGCTCAATGGCCGGACCGGAAGTAACCCGAATTTGAGTCCCCATTTCATTGGCGATAATATGAGCGAGGGTAGTTTTCCCTAAACCGGGAGGTCCATGCAGTATGGTATGTTCTATCGGTTCGGATCGCTTCTTGGCAGCTTCTAACCCTATGATAATATTTCCGACCACATGTTCTTGGCCAATGTAATCTTTAACGGTTTTCGGTCGCAGATCATTCAAAAACCGCTCCTCTTCAGGATCGTTTTCTTCAAGTTCAATATTCTCGACTATGTCCTCATCCATATATCCCTACTGAATTACGGTAACTGCTCACCTGTCATTGCGAGTCATCGGGCGAAGCAAGAGGCGCGGCAATCTAGATTGCTTCGGAATACCTCGCAATGACAACCTAATAACCTTGAATTACGAAATATAAATTACAAACTGGTTTAAGCAACCATCAAAAATAGGTTTTGTTT
>MEZY01000030.1 GCA_001776195.1 Candidatus Berkelbacteria bacterium RIFOXYA2_FULL_43_10 | reverse complement strand
ATTGCGGTCAAGGCCATCAAAACTAGGATCGCTTTAGATATCCATTTTCTCATATCTCTCCACAATATAATTTGACAATCTTAGAGCCATTTTTTTGATTCCGGTTTTTTTATACTTAATATATGCGACAACCGCAACAATAATAATATAAATCGTTACTGGAAAGAATATATTCTTTATTGAAATCTCGGAAGCGGCATATTTGAAATTTGAGAACCGCTCGACCATAAAAATAATATATTCCAACACTATTTGAGTTATATAGGCAAAGACACGCCCCGCCGGCGAGAACACCAACCCGACAAACGCAGTCAAAGCAGATACACCCATCGCAAGCGGCACCGCCCACAAAACCGCCACATTGGCCAAAGGTGCAATATATGAAATCGTTCCGAAATTATATAAGATGATCGGCAAGACCATCGTCTGCGCCGCCAAAGTATCCCAAAGAATTCCAAATCCTTCCGGAATTTCTCTCCTTAATATTCTACCGGCGAGAGTCCTCAAAACTGGGGATAGATAAACCAAACCCAAAAAGGCCATGAAGGAAAGTTGAAAGCCGAGATCGTATCGCAAGGCATACGGATTGATGATCAACATCACAAGCGCCGCTAAAAGCAATATATTGCCCTGATTCCCTTTCCGCCCTATCGTTCTTCCAAAAATTATAAGAAGCGAAAATATGCCGGCGCGTATTACGCTCGAAGCGGCTCCGGTCATTAGAATAAATATCACAACCAGTATGCTTCCGAGATAAAACGACCTTTTCGGTCCGGCTTTGGTTGAAAGAAGAAAAGTCAATGCGGTAATGATTATCGTTACATTGTAGCCGGAGAGGGCCACGATGTGGGTCAAACTTGTTCTCGAAAGTGACTCTTTGATGTTTTCCGGAAGCTTTTTGCTCCCGCCCAATATCAAGCCCGATGCCAACGAGGCGTAGGGCTCGGAGTAAGATTTTCGCAAACTTTTGTCGATGTTTTTGCTTATTGAATATAGACCGCCGAATAATTGAAATTTGATGCCGCTCTCTCCGCCCAGCTTTTCCGCTTTCGGAAAACATTCAATTACTTTTGTTACCCCCTTTGGTTTAAGATAATTTTCTTGGTTGAATGTCGGAGTGATCTTCGGGTCATTGACACAACCCTCAACCGAGAGCCTATCACCGTATCGAAATTCGGGGTAGGGCTCGATATACGATATCGCTAAAACTTTTTTATCGATTTTGATATTTTCATCGGCTGACTCACCAGATTGTGTTTCTATCTTAAGAATTATTGTCTGGCGATTAGAATTTATCTCCGGATTATTTACAACCACTCCTTCAAGCACTGAATCTCCATTTATGATCTGTTTGCTCGCATTTATTATTTTATCCTGATTTGAATAATATCTGGCTCCCCCGAGCGCCATAAATAGTAAGAGAATGATGATTGCCGGTAGATATTTGATTCTAAAAATTACCAAAAGAGTTGCGAGCGTTAGCAATTCACACATGATAATCACTAATATTAAACCTGATCTTTGCCAATCAAGTTCCACAAAGGATGCGATCGCAATCCCCAAAATTATTGCGATCGCAAAATATCGAAATAGAATATACTTTGGTGTTTTCTGCTTCATATTTATTATTATACTTGATTCCTTTTATCGATTGCGATAATATATGCAATGTAGAAATGTAATTTCAAATATTGATTCGTAATTTCGAGAAGTTATTCGCCGAGCCCTGCGTAGCCTTGCGCGAAGCACGGGTAAATTGGTAGGGGGAGCGACGAAGGAGCGAATGAAAAAACAAAATGAAAAAATTAAAGGGCTCGAGGCGAAGATTACCGAATTGACCGCCGGTTGGCAGAGAACCCAGGCCGATTTTATCAATTTCAAAAATCAGATAGCAAAAGAACGAGTTGAGCTTATCGAGAGAGCGAATAGTGATTTGATTTATGAACTTCTACCGATATTGGATAATTTCTCTCTTGCCGCAAAACATATCCCGAAAGAACTCGAGGGCGATAATTGGGCACAAGGCATTTCTCAGATAGAGAAGCAATTCGAAAATATTTTACGGGAGAACGGTTTGGAACGAATCGAGTCTCTCGACACAAAGTTTGATCCCAATCTTCACGAAGCGATCGAAGAAGTCGAGTCCGACAAACCCCACGGAACTATTGTCGAGGAAGTTCTCCCCGGTTATAAATTGAATGACACCACCATCCGCCCGGCAAAGGTAAAAGTGTCAAAATAGGGCACTATCGTTTACTCCGCATGTCAGTTCACACTTTCTATTCTCTCCGCCTGGTCTTGCATTTAGTCTCAAATTATCTGTCTAAAATTGTTCGACACTCTTGTATTTAACATCGGAGAATATGGACGTACGTCCATATTCTCCGATGTGCCCGCTTCTCATTCTTTTTCAATTTTCTTACCAATAAACTTATCAATATTCGATTTTTCGGATATAAAATAAGCGACATAATCGCTAATTTTATATTCTCTCGCGGCGGCATCTACCAACACTCCAACATCCTTTCTTATCGCCCAGAGACTTTTTTGTATTTGAATAAATCCAATCCGCTTTAAAGTTCTTCTGAATTGATTTCTGTTTCTCCGCATTCCTTCTGGAATATCAAATGAGACTAAGTGATTTTTCTTTGATGCCGGAATTTTCTTAGTAATTTTATCCACAACCCTCATCTTCGCTTTGTCGGTTAAAACTACAGAATCGCCCTCCCGTCTAATATAATCCATTCGTTTAAAATCATATAAAATCTTCGGGATTTTTTCTCGTCCAATGTGGCAGTCCTCTTCGTCTATGCAATCAATCAACTTCTCATTAGAAATCTTATCTCCAAATTCCGATGCCTTATCTAACAGTATCCCGAGCACTTTCTCGGCAATTGATATTGCAACCTTTTGATTTTTTCTCGGATTAACCATACGCCTCACCTCCTCATCTAATTCCAACCATACGATATATAATACACAATATAATGCACATCGGAGAATATGGACGTACGTCCATATTCTCCGATGTCAATCTTACAATGTCTCAACTTGATGTTTGCGATTCCCGCTCCGCTCCCCTGATAGTTGTCAACCGTTCCTTAACCAACTCACGGCTGATACTTCAGTTCGGATCAATATTTTTCGATTATCTGCTTGAACCACTCGGTATAACTCTTCGGATTTTTTGCAATATCTTTGGTTAAATCAGTTATCTTAACCCATCGTATTTTATCAATTTCTTTTAAATCAAAATTGATTTCTCCGTCGTGAATACCTTCAAAGACGCAATCGTATTCGTGCTCGGTTAAGCCGTTATCAAATTTCTTTTTGTAAATAAAACAATATTTCTTTTTAAGAGAGCTACCGAATCCCATCTCCTCTTTAAGTCTCCTACGTGCTCCATCCTCGTAGCTCTCGCCGGCTCTCGGATGGCTACAGACCGTATTTGTCCATAAACCTCCACAGTGGTATTTTTCTTGAGCTCTTTTCTGTAGTAAAAGCTCCCCTTTTTTGTTAAATATCAATATCGAAAAGGCCCTGTGCAGAAGGCCTTTTTCGTGAGCTTCAATCTTCTCCATCATGCCCAGCACCTTATCTTTTTCATCAACCAATACAACTTCTTCCATGTGTTTTTTCGCGTTACCCCGCGTGTGCTTTGCGACCTTCCGCTTCTAATAATCTCTCTTTATCATATAGTCGGCAATCCCAAGCAAAAACTCCTTCCCTTCTTTTTCCAATTTTAGAGAATCGAGCGCCTTCATTGCTTTAGAAACCAATTTTTCTGCCAACTTTTTTGATCTTTCGAGCGAACCGGTTTCCTCGACAACTCGGCGCACCGCCCTAAGACCGGTGAGAGATACATTTTTGTTGCCCAGATTAGATTCAATTATCTCTTTTTGCTTCTTATCCGCAACTTTTAGCGCATCAAGTATTAGGAGCGTCTTTTTGCCCTCCTTGAGATCCGAAGTCACCGGCTTTCCTAATTTTTCTTCCGAGCTAAACATTCCCAAAATATCGTCTTGAATCTGGAAAGCGGTGCCCAGCGGAACTGCGAAATCTGAAAGTTTTTTAAGATCCTTCTCGTTCGCTCCCGCTAGTATTGCGCCGATTTTCAGTGGTCCGTCAAATGTGTAAGGCACAGTTTTAAGTTCATGGACCAAAATCACATCATCGGGCTCGACATCATCGCGTAATTGAGAATAGACATCCAAGGTTTGCCCGTAACATTCCTTGATGTATGTCTTGTTCAATTCATTAATCGCTTTAACTATCAAATCGGCTTTGAAACCGGAATTGACCAAGATTTCGTTGCTCATGGCACATGCGATATCGCCGGCGTTTATTGCCATCGAACTTCCGAAAAGTCGCGGGTTTGATTTGGTTTTAAACTTTTCATCAGCAATCCGGCTGTAGCTTTCGTGAATTGTCACGCCCCCTCGACGCAGCTCGTCGTCATCCATAATGTCGTCGTGAATCAGAAGATAAGTTTCCGACATCTCTATCGCCAGCGAGGCGAGAACCGCTCTTTTCCTATCTTTTCCGCCATGCGCCAGAAAACTATAATAAAAAAGAGCCGGCCTGATCCTTTTACCGCCCCTCAAGGTTAAATCGGCTACATGTTCAATAACCTCACCGGCATATGGAGATATTTTATCTGCTTCCTTTATTTTCCGACTTAAATATTTTCGAAGCTCAATATCTATTTTTTCCTTGTATAAAGACAAGACAGTTTTTGCAGAAACCATTTACTCCTCAATGATTTTTATTAATACTTTTCGATTTTTCCGTGGGCCATCCAGCTCTACAATTCCGATATCCTGGAAAGTGCCGAGGTTCAGTTTCCCCTTTTCAATATCGATTACAAGATTCTGATTTATTAACATCTGTCTGATATGGCTCGGCCCATTTACCGCATCGGTTTTGCAAACTGCTTTCGGATTGTCAGCACATCTGTGATGATATATTGTCCCGTCGTCTTCAACGATACGCGCAAGTTGATCGATGATATCCTCACACAAATGTGGCTCTATCGTCTCCTGAATTATCAGCCCCAATGTCGTATGCATTGAGTAGGCAATCAGCATACCGTTTTTTACCTTGCTCGACTCAACAACTTTTTCGATATCTGATGTTATGGGAATAACTTGATTTTTAGAATCTGTGTTGTAAAAAAGTTTCTTTCTCATCCGATCCTTTACCTTATATATATGTCCATTCTACTCGTATATATCAACTTTTTCAAATCATCAATTATCCAGACCGACCAGCTACTATCCGAGACAATTAATTTGCTGTAAAATGTTAGCTGGATACAAAAAGTTCTAAAATTGGTTTGGAACGAGTTTATTGACTTAGAATTAACCATGAGGAGGGAATGAATTACTTAGACATCAGCCGGTATTTAACAATTGTCGCCAGCGTAGTCATAACCGCCGGGTTCTACGCCCAAGTATGGAAAATTTTTGCGACGAAGAGTGCGAAAGATTTTAGCCTTGTACTGCTAATTGCACTCGTAATCAACGAGTTCGCTTGGCTCAACTACGGCTATGCGCTTTCGGAGTGGCCGATTATTTTATTGGGCTGTTTAAATGTCCCCGCCCTGTTCGTTGCCCTCTACGGATTTTTTAAATATGGATACTCAAAACAAAATAAAATCTAATCGTGAAATCGCAAACGACATCATCAGGGGAATTTTTACGGCGGCAGGTGCAGTCGCGGAAATTTATGCCATAGCTTTGCTTTTTGGATTGGCAGTTTCTCCGGTATTTATTCTGATATTAATTTCGGGGTCTATTTCTATATATTTATTCGATTTCCTCCGCGAAAGTAAAGTCCCTTCATCTTCGGAATCAGAATCCTACAAAGAAAAATTCAGGCCGCTGTATATACTTCCCTTATCACTCGCTCTTTTCTTTGCGGCTCTAATAATTATTTATGGTAATATACCAAGCATTATTTTCGCAGGAGCGTTATTAATTTATGGCTTAATATACGATCCTGTCACAAAATCCCTCACAAAATATTTACCAGCCTTCAAAGACCTTTATGTCGCCCTTGGCTGGACATTAATGCCGGCTCTTTTTTTCCTCTTCCACTCTTACAATTTCAGTATTGCCGCTTCGATTTTTCTGCTTTTTGTCTTAAGCCGGGATTTTGTTAATGTTTCATTTTGTGATCTGAAAGACCTTATTTCCGACAAATATCGGGGGCTTAAAACCGTTGCGGTTGAAAGCGGCAGTAATTCGACATTCAAGATCCTACAGGTTATAAATCTGTTATCGGTCGGGATTCTTATTTTGGGAGTAATTTTCGGAGACCTGCCTTCGCTTTCTTTGGCGCTAATAATCCCAGTTGTGATCATGATATCACTTTTCGGCTGGGCAAAGGCAAGCCGAAATTATTCGCCATATATTGTCGATTCTGAGTATTTTCTTTGGTTTGTAGTAATATTAATTTTTACAAAATATGTCGCAATATTTTGATCTTCAGTTTCTACAAAAGATTTTACTCGTTGCAGTGGTTTCTTTCGAAATCTTACTCGGAGCGATAGTTTTAGGCTCGAATCATCGGTCCGCAAGAAATCGCTACTTTTTTATGGCCTCCTTGGCAACTGCATTTTGGGCGTTGAGCGGATATTTCGTTTATTACCCACCGGTAGAAGGCTTCTTGACGCAAATCGCAAGATTTAATTTCTCATTTGTGGCAATTTGGTTGTTTTCAGTTTATATGTTTATACGCAATTTCCCAGAAGAGCAAAAGGCAACTTCTGCAGTAGATGTCCTGATTGTGATGCTCGGAATTATTTTTTCCACCGTTTCGGCTTTTACCCCCCACGTCGTCTCAGACATTAGAAAGTTGAGCGCTCATTTAAATTGGGAATTTGGATTTTTGGAATCTCCCTTTTACATTTATGCTGTATTTGTTGCCATCGCCATTTTTGCGCTACTAGTACACAAATTAATCAATACTGAACACAAATATCGTCCCAGGGTATCACTGATTATATTTGGAGGAATTGTTGTTGTCGTCTTGAACGGTGTATTCAATATAATACTCCCCTATCTATACCCGAATCTTAACTTATATTGGGTTGGCGATTATTCGTATCTGATATTTCTCGCCTTTACTGCCTATGCGATTGTCAGACATCAGCTTTTCGACATCAAGGTCGTTGCCACAGAAGCAATCGTAGTATTTCTTTCTCTTTTCCTCTTTATCCAGATATTTACATCATCAAATGCGACTGAACAAGCAGTTGGCGCAATTATTTGGCTTGTAGCCACTTACGGTGGATGGCTTTTGATTAAGTCGGTTAAGCGCGAGATCGGCCAGCGCGAGCAGATTGAAAAATTGGCAAAAGATTTGAGAAAAGCTAATGAAGAGCTCAAGGTTTTGGATAAAGCCAAAGATGATTTTTTGTCGATGGCTTCGCATGAGTTAAATACCCCCATCGCCGCCATAGAGGGATATCTATCGATGATTATCGATGAAGGAATTGGCGAAAAGTTGGGCTCTACAACAAAGAAATATCTGGAGCGTGTATACTCTTCGGCAAAGCGACTTTCCGGATTGGTCTCCGATCTTTTGAATGTTTCGAGAATCGAATCCGGACGAATCCACATTATCTACTCTGAAGGGCAGATTGAGGATACCATCGAACAAGCGATCGCCGAGATCAAACCGGAGATTGATAAATTCAAGCATTCGCTCACTTTCCACAAGCCAAAAACCGCGATGCCAAAAAGCTTTTATGATGTACCTAGAATAACAGAGGTTGTGATCAACATTATCGGCAATGCTGCCAAGTACACTCCGGAGGGTGGTAAGGTTGATGTTTCGGTTGAGATGCAAGATGATAATTTAATGGTTTCGATAGCCGACAACGGCAAGGGAATCCCTGCCGATAAGAAAGATAAGGTTTTCGAAAAATTTACTCAAGCCGATATTTTGAAAGATGAGGTCAAAGGCACCGGTTTGGGTTTATATATCGTCAAAAATTTTGTTAAGATGCACAAAGGCAAGGTTTGGTTCGACTCCGTGGTCGGCAAAGGAACAACTTTTTACTTTACTCTTCCAATACTTAAAACCCAACCTCCCGACCCGCACGAAGGACAGGGATCGGTACTTCATTAGGGATTAGGTGTTAGCTTATTAGGTTATAGCTTTTTAGCTTCTTAGCTTTTGCGACTTACGCACATGGTGTCATCCCCGTGAAAACGGGGATCCACTATTAGTACCTGCCTGCTCCTCGAGTCTGAGCCTCGGAGTTGAAGACCGGCAGGCAGGGCTTCAGCTCGTCTTATACTTTATGAACTTTCAACTTTATAAGCTTTCTAACTCTATCCCGTAGCCCAAGCTTCAGCTTGCTGTATCTGTGAAAATCTGTGGCACAGATCTGCTTGCCCCTCGAAGCTTTAGCGGAGTGGGGTGGTGGTAATATTACAATAATTCTGTGATAAATCTGTGTTGTTGAATCGCAAAAGGTCTGCCGGCAACGACAGACCTTTCACGGTTCTCCCCTGCTTGATGCTACTCGACTTATTCCCACCCCGCAATCAGCGTCTGCGAAGGATCGCGGGTGTCCGCACATCCGACGCACTCTTCGGCCGGGTATGGGCACCCCGTCGGGTGTTGCTCTGGAGTGATGATCTCGCGACCTTTGCGAGGTCCATTTTGGGGGCACCTGCCTCCACCCCATAGACAGGTCGGGCACGCAGTTGGTCGAAGGTTGCACACGCCAGCTGGGTCTACACAGTCAACGATTACACCGCCCGTCGTTACCGACATCGCCCGATGCCTCCTTTCGCGGAGTAATCAGCTCTACATGGTCGCTTTCGCGCAACTCTGTGTTATAGTCTGCGCGTTGTCCGTTCACCTCGATCTTGAAGCCATCTATCCCGTACGCCTCCAGCGGCTCAGGAAGGAGCAATGTTCCCACCGTCGGTCTGGTTCCATCAGGTATTGTTCGTTCGATCCCTCGGGAGAAACCGGCGCTAAGCTTGACTGTGATGCTCACACCGACGCCTCCAATTTCGTGTTGATGCCTACGTTGCCATAACATTATCATATTGTTATCAACCTGTCTAGCATCCATAAACAACCAATAACCGCCACCTCGTAACCGCCACCTCGTAGGTGGCGGTTATTGGTTAAGTAACGTCAACCCAACGAACGCCTCATGTCCGCCGGCTGGCGGAGAGACATTCAGAAACTGCGACTTTTTGTGCGACCGCATTATTGTCATAACGATATATACGTATTAGCTAATGAAATAATCTTACTTTAGAGTTCTCTTCAGAAGGGCAATCTTTGCCTTAATCTGCCTTCT
>MEZY01000029.1:9339-9619 GCA_001776195.1 Candidatus Berkelbacteria bacterium RIFOXYA2_FULL_43_10 | reverse complement strand
GTCTATGTTTCCGTTGATATGGATATCGGCGCAGGCAATGCCCTGGAAGGCGTCAGGTTTCGCAACTGGAAAGGTCTGGACGAATCACAGATCTATAAAATAGCCGGAATGGTGAGACAGGTCCTGTCCGGTTCCATTCGCCTGGCAGGAATGGATATCTGTGAAATCGACCCCCGCAGGGCAGGATTGACCTATCCTTCAGGCACGGATCAGACCTATAAAATAGCGGCAAACCTGATAAAAAAAATTGCATTTAATTAATGACCCCCGGGAAAAGACA
>MEZY01000029.1:0-9299 GCA_001776195.1 Candidatus Berkelbacteria bacterium RIFOXYA2_FULL_43_10 | reverse complement strand
GAACTTATACGGCAGGCGGCGGTCGCTCTCGAGGCAGAGATCTATAAATTCAGATCTTCAACACCGTGACTGTCTAAAACCTCTTTGGTATTGCGCAAATCATTTTCGAGTTCCACAATTCTATTATCCAAATCCGACAATCTACTATCGTATTTTTTGCAACCAAATACAACAACAACCAAAACCAGCAAAAAAGTGGCTACCGCCGAATAAAACAAAATAGACAAATACTTCAGTTTCATAATTCTCCATTTACTAATACAAAAAGGGTTCCTCGCTGGCGGTACTCTTGCGAGCACCCTATGCTCTTTCGAGCATAGACACGTAAGCATACCAGACGAGAAACCGTCTTTATTGCTTACGTGTTTTTCCACCATGCCTCAAAACGAGGTTTAGGCGCCAACTAAATTGTATCGAACACTTCTATATTCTCAAAAATTGGGATATTTATCAACTTATTCCAGATTAATCGTTTTTAAATTTACCGGCCGTTGAAAAGCGGAAACAGCCCGCCAATGACCTATTGACTTCTACGTTTCCCCAATGTTATAATATTAACACTTGCTTAGCAAGTAGTGCGATTCGCACTAAAATCAGTGCTCTTTCACAACAAAATCCTTTCTGTCAAAAAATTCTTCCGGTATTTGAATGTTAAGGTTGATTACTCCTATTTACCCCCCATAAACCACTTGAAGTTCTTGACAACAAAATGTTCACCTTGAGCCTAGCGAGCATCACTGATTTTCGTTGCAGACAGAAAGGAGGTGATAAGCATGGCCAAATTAAGGTCGCTCGTTACGTTCGGAAGCAAAGTGCTGGCTACAATAGAAATGATAATGAAAATTATCGAAATTATTGGAAAGATCAGATCTTTGCTTCAAAGGTATAATTTATCGCCCCGGTACCCGGGGCTTTTATATTATGATCAAATCCAGCGCTGATCTTAAAAAATATTTTGAGAGAACAGATAATGACCTAAATATTTTGGTTTCCTCAAAATTAAAATATAAACGCTGGCAAATACCAAAAAAGTCCGGGGGATCCAGAAATTTAATTTCACCGCCTAAACCTCTTAAAATATTTCAGAGTGAGATCGAAAAATTCCTTTCACCTTACGTCGATACAATAATTGCTCGCGGGGGAATCAAAAAACAAAATAGGGTTAAGGCTGCAGAATATATAAGAAAAAGTAATTTAATTATAAAGCTAGATATAAAAGATTGTTACCCGTCAATTAAAAAATCTAAGATCATTCAAAAATTGCAGTCTCTTTCTTTCTCCCACAAGTATGCGGTTTTTTTCGCCGAGACCATTACACTCGACAACTGTCTCCCGCAGGGATCTCCATGTAGTTTGTGCATTGCTAATTTAGTTCTTAATGAACTAGATCATTCGATCATTCAATCACTTCCTCCAAATACGAAATGTTTCAGATGGGTTGATGATATAATCATCGGGCTGGATAAAAATGTAACAAAAGAAGAAGCCGAGAATCTAATCAGTAAAATAAAATCTCTCTTCCAAAGTTTCAGGTATGAAATAAAAGATGGCATGACGCTTACCCCGATATCGCGAGAACATGCAAATGATATTCTTGGTCTTTCTATATCACGAAAAATCAATGTAAATAAAAAATGGTACCGAGAATTCCGGTCTCAACTCGATCACCTGAGGAATAACCCATTACCGACAAAGAAAGAACTTAATTCGGTGAAAGGGAAATTGGCAACACTGCAACAGGTGACTAAAAACCATAAAAATAAACCAAGAGTGCAAAAAATACGTGGAATTATAAAAGAAATTGAATTGACGAATAAATAACTGCACCAATGACTTCTTGATAATTTTACTTCAAATAAAAATTCACCCCAACAATACTCGAGACAAAAACCAAAGCACCAAATAGAATCTGAATAAATAAAGTATATGCTTGGAATTTCCCATATTTCTTGGCCATGACACCTCCATCAACAGATTGATCAAAAAGCAAATCACTGGGAATTTCCTCAACCATGCTTTTTTTGTTTTGTACAACCCATTTTTGGACATAATCAGCGTAAACTAAATGACGGTTTGCTGATTTAATAAGCATTAGGCGGCTATAAAGCATAGAGTAGATACCACTAAGTATAGAAACTAGGCCAGATAAAAGCGATGCAAGTATAAAAATTACAGACATCAATCCTATTGACTCAATGATTTTTGAGGAAGTAGCGATGAAACCAAGGAAAAATACTGAGATTGTGAAAAGACTAGCAGACAGTCCAACGGTAAGTTTGTTTGCTTCAACTGCATTCACTCTCGATGCCTCGTAATGGCTGGATATAATCTTTTTTAAATCAATTTGGATTTCCTCATTCATTTAACTGACTCCTCGATGATTTTTATTTCTTCTGGAGTTAAATCATAAAGTTTGTAAACCATTTGATCGATTTGTTTATTTTGACAGTCTTTTAATCAACTTTTCTATAAAACGCCCGCCTTCCCTTCGTTATTCTTTTATACTTCAAACCTCGATTTTTACAGTATTCTTCTGCGCTTTCTGCTTTTAATTTAGTCGAAAGCCAAAATAACAAAGGAAGTCCTTTGGTCTCGTGTAATTCCTTACTCCCATCTTGAAATTCAACAAGAAAATCAGGCAAATAACTTCTGCTAAATCCTAAAAAGTTGTACGGGATTTTTATCCCGTGACTTTTAGTCCATGACTTTACCGCCGGATCTCTTTCTAACTCAACCATATATTCTCGTTCCAAAACGGAATCATATTTGCAGAAACCCTCGACATTTTTTTCTAAATTGGTTAATTTGCCACGTTTTGAAATCATTTATTACTCAAAATTCCTTCAATTAATTCTGGCTGCATAAAAATATCTCTGACTTGGTCTATCATCGCCCATAGGATTCTTAAAGGTTTTTCCTCGGCTTCTTCGACGGGTTTTCCGTATAAAAACCTTTTTGCAATGTGATTTTTAATAATTTTTATTAAGATGATTTGTCTTTCATCGGGATTTCTGTCGTATTCCAGTAAAGCACTTCGCGCTATTGATAAAATTTGTTTTTCTAATTGTTCTATCAACTCTTTTTTATCCCATTGCTCAGTATTTGTGGCTTTTTCAAGTATCTGCACATCCACTTCCGGAATATCATTTTTTTGTAATGAAACATGTTCCGAATCCAAATTTAAACTTTTAATCTGGCTTATCTCTTGCGAAATATTCATCTTACTAAATTCAAATTTACACTCATCGAGATATTTTTGCCATTCGTAGATCGGTTCGACTACTCCCACAGGGTCTGGCGTTGGCGGGATTTTGGATAAATCAAATCTCTCCATTTCGGCTTGCTCTAAAGTTTTTTCTTCAAGTTGCTCCTCGTTTTTCTCCGGTTTAATTTTTTCTTCATCAATAATTATATTTGCAGGATCAATATCATCTGGATATTCAGTCGCTTTCAAATCTTCCCAAAGCCATTGATGTTTCAAAATCGGATGATCGACGACATAAAGTGATTCCCATTCTTTATCACTTTTGCTCATTCTCCTAAGACCTCGACCTATGACTTGAGGACCGTAAACCGAATACCTTTTATCTTCAACAGTTTTGTAGCAAAATTTTCTGAACAACAGCTCGACACAGATATTCCTAACATCCCAACCCTCTCTTAACATCATGACCGAAACAACTGCATCGACATCCGGTCTTGGATTCTTGTTTAAATTTTTTGCTTCTTCTTTTAATTCATCTTCGGACTCGTTATGTACCTCAAGAATTTTATTAACATCGTATTTGGGGCCAATTTTTTCTAATTCTCTTGCAATATTTTTAGCATCATTTATCGAAACCGCGATAACGAACAGTAATGGTTTATATTTTGAGTTAGTTGTTGCTAGTCTTTGTTTTTTCAATAACTCTAATGCGATTGCCATTTGTTGTCTCATCGGCTTAACATTGGTAATATACCGCCTTGCTGATATTTTTCTTTTTTCAATTTCTTCCCACGGTACTTCTTCTGCTGAAATGGTCTTGCCGGTTTCTAAATCATCATAAGTCAAACTGACTTTTGAGACATCGGGGTGAAATACAACAATTCTTTTAATAATCTTATCTCTCATGGCTTCCGCAATACCATAAACATAAATCATTTTACTATCCGGATGAAGTCCGTCCAATCTATCCGGTGTAGCAGTAGTGTCGAGTCTAAAAAATCTTTTTGGCTTGAGCTTATTTATTAAATCGTTATATTGTTCTGCTTTTGTGTTATGTGCTTCGTCATTGAAAATAACCAACGAATCAACATTATCAACAACAACTTTCCAATTGTCTGTTTTTTCATAGATTTGATGAATATTGCCAAGAATAATGTTCCCTGAACGGATGCCTGTTGCACTCGACCCTGGCTGCATCAAATGCATTGATAATCTATCTTTCAGCGGTTCAAATGAATTAAAAAAGAATGGAAAAATGTTGTAAATATAAGTTTCTGATTCCGGATCAAATTCGCTGTCAAGCCTCGACCCAACAATAGTATTGGGAGTTAGTACGAGAAATTTTGTTTGATCGTGAACAATTCTAAAATAGGCAATCATCGCTCCAATAATTGTGGTTTTCCCACCACCAGTTACAATATTTGTTAATAAATCCTTTTCGCCCAAAATTTCGAAAGAATAAATACATCTTTCAATTGCTTCAACTTGAACTTTTTTCCATTGTTTTTCGTTCCAAAGATCAAGTTTTGGTTGAAAATGCTTAGAATTAATGTGATTCAAGAAGTCAATTCCCAAATCAGGAATCCCTTTATAACTGGAATTTCGCCATTCTTTAAAATTTTCTTCGTATTGTTTAAAAAAGTATTGCATTCAACTTAACCCTTCCAAAAGTGCCACCATTTATTATTTAATACTAGGTAATTAAGTTCATTTTCTATTAATTTAAAAGCATTTATCAATGCTGGTCGTAAATAATTTTTTGTCCTAGTATTAATAGCCCAATTTCTTAATCTCAGCTCAATAAGAAAGTCTGCAATGATAGAGGGCCGGGACTTAGAATCACACATCCAATTTTTTAGTATATTAGGATTTTTTTGATATAAGCTTGTTGCTATTGCGGTGATTTCGGGAGAACTAAAGCGGCAATCATGTTGTTCCTGTACTTGCTGGTTATACTGTTTAATCGCATCATTTACTATTACCAATGCTTGAATTAGATCAATTTTAGATCTTAACAATGACTGCCCATGTGTTACTGCATAAGAAATAATATCATTACCACATTTAAAATTTGCTCTTGTAGGGTCATAGTAGCGAGTGGAATCTTCTTGTTCATCCTCAACTAAATCCGTTATCCATTGTTGATTCCATTCAAGTTCTTTTTTTACTGCTTCAAGGAGATTAATTTTGCTGCGATAATTTGACCGAGATTTAAATATCCTCTCTAATATAAAAATTAAAATTACTGTAATAATTGCTATTCCAGAATTTCGATTTAGCCATTTAATTATAGATAATAAAAATTCAGTCAATATATAGCTCCTTGCTAAAGATTGTTTCCCCTGCCAAATTATCCTGCACTTTGCAAGCAATTGTATATTCGCCTTCTTTTTCAAACTCATGTTTTGCATTCAAAGTTGCTTTAAAAATTTCACCTCTTTTTTTATCTTTGTTCTTTTCACGCGATAAAATATATTCTTTGTCAGCGGTAAAATGACCTTCTTGATAATCAAAATCCCATTGACAATTCACCAGCCAGCCATCTTCGTTGGAAGAAAGAGCATCGCCCGCTTCAAATTCATATTCCAGCGACCCCACTTTTTTAACTTTTATTTCTCCGATCACCGGTGACTTTGAAAATCTTAAAAATAATTCATTTTCTTCAACATCCGGCATTCTTTGCAGAATTCTACTTCTGAATTCTTTCGAATCTAACGGAATTGCTTCAAGTTCGAGCGGCAAATTATATTTATATGAATATTGATTTAACACTTTCAGGTAATGTAATGCTTGCCTTGAAAATCTCCAACCAATTATTTTGGCTCTAATCAACTTGTTTGGTTCCAAAGTAGATTTTATTTCTTCGTAAAACTTTTTGAGTAAGTTGGGAGCTATAGATTCTTTAGAATTTGATGGACCAACTAAAATTGGCTCTTGATGCGCCGGTGGCCGATATCCGGAAATAGTACTTTCGGCTGTGTTAATACTTGCTCCATAACTTGTTAAAACAAATTTATTAAATTCATCTTGCGATAACTCTTTAAACTTTTCCGTCGGATAAACACCCAAATAATTGACTTCAAGATTTGGCACTTTTTCTACCGCGCCGGCAACTTGAAGTTTTGGCTGAAATGATTCTTTTCCAAACAATTTAAATCTTGGAATCGTACTAATATTACTTTTCACACCACTCATATCTTCACCGATTTTGACTAACCGGTCTAAGGTGACCGAAATCGCAACACGAGAAGAATCGCAGCCAACAAATTTTCTTTTCAGTCTTTGTGCAACAGCACATGTTGTTCCACCACCGACAAAAAAGTCCGCCACAACATCACCTTCATTTGACGACGCTTTAATGATCCTTTCTAAAAGTGCCTCTGGCTTTTGCGTAGGATAGCCGATTTTTTCTACAGAAGATTGTTTCTGAAATGCCTTACTTTGAATACCTATCACATCTGTCCAAATGTCATCTAACAATACACCCTTTGAGTCCTCTAAGTACTGGATAAGGGCTTCCTTCCCTTCCTTGCTCTTGTAAATTTTTCCCAATTTTCTAAATTTTTCTTTTGACTCCTCGGAATAGTCACCCAGCGTTTGTATTCTGTAGCGACGGCCATCCTTATCTACATACTTAAAATAATTTACAAGATAATTTTCTGAATATTCAAGAAACTGATTGTTGTATGGTGCTTTGTTGGTTTTGCAATAATAAATGATACTATCAAAATCATGTGGCATCATTTTTGACTTCACCTTGCCCCCGATAGGGGTTGCCCGCTTCCAAACAATTTCATTTCTAAAATTATCATATCCGAAAATTCTATCCATCTCTATTTTAATGTAGTGGCTGGCGTGCCAGTCACAGTGAACATAAATTGAACCGGTTTTCTTGAGAACTCTTTTCATCTCCCACAAACGAGCATTTAACCAAATTAAATAACTTGTTATACCGCCTTCCCAAATATCTTCAAAAGTTCGGACTTCATTGGTGTCACCCCAAATCACATTATAATTCCGGCCACTAAAAAATGGCGGGTCAATATAAATTAAATCGATTGATTCACTTTTGAGAGTTCTCAAAACTTCCAAATTATCACCAAGATAAAGTTTGTTTGGTTCTAATTCTGGAGCATTAAAAATTACTGTGTCGTCGTTCGTTTTGGGATGGAGAGTTGGAATATTCAAATAGGGAAATACCCGATCAAATGCTTTATGCTCGTCATACCCCAATGGTGCATTAGTCGGGTCGGGGAGATTATTTAACCTTTTTCTGATTTTTGAAGAAAGTGAAGTAATAACTTTTTGGTCAACAATTTCCTGAGATTCTGATTCCTTTTGAATTTTTTCTAGATCTTCAATTGTGTTTGCCATATTTATTTCCCGAGAATTTACACCATTATTGACTCCAGCATACCATTTTACGCCTAAAAAGTATACCGAAATGGTGGAGTAACCGATAAAGCAATCAGTAAAGCAACCGAGTATCTAAATCGGAATATTTCAAGAAGAGATCTTGTCATCACCCCCGCGTTCTACTATCTGATTCAATCGTAGCCGATTAACCACAAACCGCCACCTCGTAGGTGGCGGATAAAAAGGTGACAGGAGACGGTTCTCAAATAGATACAAGATTATACTTTTTATTGATTAACGGAACGCGATATTGCAGACAAGAAATATAATTTTGAACTCAAACGAGTATATTCGTACACTCACAATGAAGATTAAATCTTTTGAGTGTGGTTAAGTAAAAAACGGTTCCCAAGAATCCATAACATTTAGAGATTCAAGCGGTGTCAAAATTTCTTTCTTAATTGCAATCCTCAATCCAAGTTCAAATTTCGGCATATGCTCATCGTCGAGAATCCCAATATATTTGAACATTGGTAGTTCTCCAGCCGTAACCCTGCAAATGTTGTATGGCTGAACTTTGGTTTTGCCCTTGCCGAACAAATCGTCTAGAATGAACTCCCCAAGCCAGATTTTATCAGTTTTACTCGTAGTTTTGCAACAAATCAAACAAGCATCTTTGAACTTATCAAAATTACAAATTGAAATAACAAATTTGTGTTCTTTTTTAACTGCCCGAGAAAGCAAAACCGGGCCATTTGAACAAATGCCTATCTTAATAGTTCTAAATTTATTCATCTTTAACAGACTTTTTATATTCTTCAGAATCAATAAAACTTGTATCTAATTTGTCATTCTCCAGAAGGGAGTGTTTTTGAATTTTATCAAAATCCAGTTTTTGGAAAAGTAGAATTTCACCTCCCAGCGAACTTTCCTCAGCGATAAGATTTTTCATCGGTTCTGTTGAGTATGCAGCATCAACAACTTTTTTCAGTGAACGGCCAGCGAAATCATTTATCACTTTGTCTAAGCACGCTTTTTCTTCTTTGCTTATATCTGGTGTGGCGACTGTATTATTCGATAATAAAATTGTATGACCAACTCTTTTGATTATCTTTTTGGTGGTCAAAGAGCTTAAAGCATCATAAAATCCACTTGGGACAGGACCCTTTTGTAATCTGGTATATGCGCCTGTGAAGGTTTTTTTGTTTCCAAAGGTTTTAGCAAAAACATAATCAGATAAATAAAGATATTTTGCCAACATCAAAACGCCGATTTGAGATTTCGGTTGATGCTTAATCAAATATACCATTGATTTTTCGAGTGGCGTCATATTTTGCTCCTTTGGAGAGCACCCCTCAATCTACCACAATTAGATCAGGCTGTATACGGACGATGCAATATAGTTTTATTATACCTTCGTTGTTGCAAAGATGCAAAATGCTTCGCAGGACACACCGCATAGCCCCTCTTCGTTTTACTACGATGAGGGCGGCGTGGGGTGGTGGACCGTGTCGGATTCGAACCGACGACCTCCACTGTGCAAAAGTGGCGCTCTACCAACTAAGCTAACGGCCCAGATTTTCAATAATTTTCAATTTATCTATATATCCTGTCGGATTTTTCAAATGCCATTCCCTTTTAAATGCCTCTTTCTTATTCGTAAACTTTTCAAAATACACTAGAAGCTATCTCATAAATAAGTCGAGTTGCATTAGATTATCGTTTCCAGGACATAGCA
>MEZY01000028.1 GCA_001776195.1 Candidatus Berkelbacteria bacterium RIFOXYA2_FULL_43_10 | reverse complement strand
CTTGGATTAAGATTTTAGATATCTCAATTATCCCAAGGAAAGCGGACATTTCTATTGTATTCAATTAGGACATTACTAAAATATTTCTACAGCATGCCATGTACCTTTTTGTTTGTTTTTAAATAATGCTACAATTGAACAGATTATGGAATCACTAATTAACCCCACAAAGCAATTAATAGCTTTCCTGAAAGACGCTCACGGAGTAGTGGATTTGAGTGCTATGCGATTTTTGCATCCTATTCAACTTTTACCAATGGCTGCAATTATCATTGAGGAGTCACTGAAATATAAAATGCCTGCTTCATCAAATTGCGCTGGATATCTAAACCATTTTAATTTTCCTAATGGTTATACTCAGTTTAAATCTGTATCTTCAAACTACATCCCAATTTATAAATTTCAAGGTGTTAACGGCACTAAAACCGAGATGTGCAATAAATCAGACGTTCTTAAAAATTTAATGAAAATAATGTTGCGGGATATCGGCTCGCCCGAAGGTGCTATCAACGCCCTGGAACTTGTAGTCGATGAGATAGTTTCGAACGTAGGAGAGCATTCTGGAGCAAGATATGGCTGGATTAATGCTCAGTATTACCCGAAGAAAAAATATTTGGATGTATGTATATTGGACAGAGGCAAGACCATAACTGGGAAATACAAAGAAGTAGGAAAAATATTCTCCAACGACCGGGATTCTCTTAAAAGTGCACTTGAGGGTGAATCGTCCAAACCGGAGAAGATCAGAGGGAGCGGTTTGCCAACATTTGTAAAAATGATCACAAAAGGATTCGCTGGCGAAATGGTAGTGATTAGTGGCAACGCGATAGCATTCGCCAGTAAACGCAAAAATCCGCTAGTGCAAAGCATTACAACCAGATGGGGCGGCACTATCGTAGCATTCCGCATACCGAACACACAAAAACCCATAGATTACACTTTGTATATTGAATAAAGGTGGATTTTGGTCTATAATGCATGTTATACTAAATATAACAGGAGGGATTATGTTAAAAACAATGGCGAACAAACAACTTAAATTAATTGATTTAGGCATTGTATTGGCGACGAGAGATATCGCTCGATTTGTTATGCAAACAGCCGAAAATCAGAAATATGAAGCAATTTCATTTCAAGATGCCGTCTCTTGCTCCCGTTCCTTTCTTGATGAGCTTTATGTAATTTCGCAAAAAAATCATATCCGGCTTGTTGATATGCCTGATACCATCTTACCTTTATTGGATATTATCGAAAGATCTCATAAATCTCAAAAGGTTTTTGCGCCAAGGATAAAAGTTCGGGTTTCGGATACAACTTTTGCTTAATTTATAGTTCTATAAACTATCCATAGTGTATTTAATAAAATGCGTTTTTTGGTTTTGATGAACTCGTCTATTTGGTAAACTATAATTTTGCGGATTATGTTTTGTTGCAGTTTCCCAAAGTTTTGAAGCGAGTAAGCACACAATTTTTAGTTGCCAAATTACGCTCAATAAGGTAGGATAAGAGAGGTAGTCAGCACTATACCGCAATGGGCTACCAAAAAAACACGAGATATGTCTCGTGTTTTTTTGTTGCTTGGCAAAAACTATGGTATATTCTACATGCGCCAGATATCGCCACAACTCTGCAAGGAGCCCGCCATGAACGTTAGGAATGTTCTTCTCTCGGCACCCACCGACCCAGCTAAATGTCCAAACGTTATGGAGGTTTTCATTCACCTCATGGATCTGATTCATGCCCAAGCATACGTCACGTTCGGAATGGAGATCCAACCGACAGAAGCGAAAGACGCGCTGGTAGAGGCTGTCAATCAGCGCGTTGCCGACTACGCGAGATACATCGACGGTTTCCTCCGTGAGCACGCCTGACAGCCGACGCGTTGTCCGACGATACCTGCGCTGACTCCGATGGGGTCGGCGCTTCCTTCTCAAAATCTACTTGTATCTCTTCGCAATAATATTTTTTCTCACCGTCCATGAATCCTTGACCATCCTTAAACCGTCTTTTATCGGGTTCACGAGCGAGTGCGGGTCGTCGTACCAAGTGATGCCGACCTCTTTTATTTTATAGCCAGATCTCCTCGCAATCGCTAATAGCTCGATATCAAAGCTCCATCTGTCGAAAGTTTGTTTTGGGAATATCTCTTTCGCCGCTTTTTCAGAAAACAGTTTGAACCCGCACTGCGTATCTTTAATCCCCGGAATCGCCAGCATCCGAATCAATAAGTTCAATACTCTTCCACCCATCTTCCGAGGGAAAGACTGCGGTCTCGCTAATTTACCGCCCTCGATATACCGCGAACCTATCACGAGATCATACTTATTCGCCCAGTAGAGTAGCTTATCGACTTGTTCTATCGGAGTTGAATTGTCCGCATCGCAAAAAAGCCTGTACTCCCCGCTCGCCTCGATCATCCCTTGTTTCACCGTGTACCCCTTGCCCTTGTTCTCTTTTCGATCGATGATTTTTAAATTAGGGATTCTGCTCTCGTATTTTTTCACAGCGCTCAAAGTACCATCCGGCGTCCCATCAAGGACAACTAAAACTTCAATCACATACTCTTTGGTTTTGATAAATTTCTCTATCGCATCTAGCGATTTGTGGATTCTCTTCTCCTCTTTGTAGGCAGGGATAACAATACTTAGATGAGGCTTGGACATCGAACTCCTAAATTATTCTAATTGCTCTAATTTCTAATTGACCTAATCAAACCCCAATTCCCAAGTGGCTTAAGCGATATCTGCTTTGCCCAACAGATTGTTTATTGGGATTTGATGTATTGGGATTTATTTAGAATAATTAGGTTAATTAGTGTAATTAGGTTAATTGTTAGCGCTCGGCGTTCCTCTGTCAATATTCAAACTCCCCGGTGGGTCGATGTGAGTAATTTTATATGGTGATATCGGCGGGTGAAGCGCAAGGTCCTCCTCTGAAATATGGTAAACCAGTATCGAGCCTCCCACTACAGCCTCCGGCTCAAACTCCTCAAGCCACTGATACGACCATTTACCCTCTTTCTCTCCATAAAGCTTCGAGGATTGGAAATAGGTCGCGGAAATAGCAAGCCAACCGGTGGTCGGACCATAAGAGCTGTGCCACTCATTTGCCTGCGACATAAAGTATTCGGGAACCGACCCGCCGAAATAGTCGACTTTGATACTTTCAATGCTGTTTGTCTCGACATACTCCTTGAGGCGCAAGAGATCCTGACCCCAATCTAACGAAGAGTCGGTAAGATATTTATAGCGTTCGCCGCGAGGTACAAACTCGTTGAAATACGCGATGTATTGAGGATAGTACGAAACCGTACTTATGATCAGCCAGAGAACCATAATGCCGGTGAGTATAACCGGTAAAGTCGGTAGAATTTTCCGCTCGACATATCGATGTAATGTCATTCCGATAAAAAGCAAGACAAAAGGAACCGTCGGCATCAGATGCCTTATCCCGATATTGAGCGAACCCTTCAGCGTAAACGCCCAGTAAACCACAACCGGAGTCAGAAAGAGCCAATACTGCCAAGTTTGAGCCTTGCTTTTAACTCGATAAATCACGAGCGATATCACCGACCAAACCGTAAGCAAAATAATGGGGATCGGGGTTTTGATAAGCCATGCTACGGGGAAAAACCAGCTAATAGACTTATCGGAAAGATGCCCCATTATAAAAGTTGCGTTGCCGCCGGCAACCCTGGCCACGACAAGCATTATCCCCAAAAAGTAATGCCCCAAAGCGCGGGTGATCGGGTTTCCCTCAAATAGATGCAAGAAATTTCGCAAAGGCAGGGTACGCGCATCGGAGGTTAAGTTCATATCTATGACTTCATGTTCAATACTTGAGGGTGTATTCCAAACAAAAGGAATGTATATCAGCCAGACAAAGACGAGGGAGATGATGCAAACTAAAATATAGTATTTGAAATATTTCCAAAGTAGCGGCCAGAAATCGTTTTTCTCTTTTCGATCAGTGAATGCTTTATAAATAACAAGGATTAGGAGGACTCCAAAAAGCAGAAATGATGAAAATTTTAGAAGTTGTGCCGCTCCAAAAGCAATTCCGGCCCAGAAAATGCTGATTGTGCTCGGCTTCTCAAATAATTTTGAAAATGCGAACAAGGTTATTGCAAACCCAAAAGCGGCTGCGACATCGGTTGTTACCAAGTGCCCATGACCCAAAAGATCCGGGTAAAAAGCATACAAAGTCAGAACAAAAAGGGCGATTTTACGTCCATATAAACTTTTTGCCCAGAAGAATAGAAGTAATCCCAAGCCGAGAGTCAAAAGAATCATTGGGAGCCTCGCCCAGAAAAATATATTTCCGGGGTCGTTTCCCGCTTCGTACATAAAATACCAGCCACTCTCCCACTGATTTATTTTATCCCAACTCCAATCGGCTTTTAGGCCGTTTAATTTAATAAATGTGAGAGGGAGGCCGGCCAATGCTTTTGCAAGCGGTGGATGCTCCGGATTGAGACGAAAGTCTTGATATTTGTCATATGAATAGCCAGATGGTATATGCGCAACTTCGTCGATTGTTCCCGAGTCTCCAAGCGAGGAGAATATCATCAGGACAAACATCACACCCAACAAAACCACCGCCAAAATTGCTGTGATCAATCTTTTCTTAGAACTGCTCAATGTGCTTAGCATCGCAAGCTCCTATTTTTTGAAATTACCACATAGATTATCCCATAGATTCCACAGATTTATCTCTTAAGTCATCTATGATCATCTGTGTACTGATCTATGTAGTAATAACCTTTTATTTCTTATAGGTCCATAGCTTGTTGATTATAAAATTCCAAAGCGTTGCTGCCGCGGATGCAGCTATCAGTGACACGATCTGAATTTGGCCCAAACTAAAGCGCGTGTACTTAAATGTATAATAATTGATTCCCCAGCCGATTAGACTTACAAGAACAAATCTAAGGAACACGACTCCACCGCGCCTTATTCTTTCGTCTCGATTTCCAATACTCTCCTTGAATTCCTTTTTAAACGTCCAGGCGCTATTCCAAATAAATGAATTTATGACGGCGACCGCAAATGCTACCGCCTTCGATGCTAGCTCTCCTGAACCACCTCCAAAAGCAAAGTTTGTCAGCAAATAAAAAACAGCCCAGTCAACGAGAGTGTTCGAGACACCGACAACACCAAACTTTACAAATTGAACAATGTTTTGCATTCCCTCACTCTTTTTCATATTCTCCCCTCATTTAATGCTCATCTAAATTATACAGAAATTCCTTAACAAAATATACCGGGACAATTACTCTAATTTCTAATTGACCTAATTGCTCTAATCAAATCCAAAGCACGAAATACGAAACAAATTCTAAATTATAAATTCTAATGACAGAAACTTTTGTTTAGAATTTAATATTTTGATCATTTGATATTGTTTAGATATTCGGATTTCGGATTTCGAGTTTATTAGAATAATTAGTGTAATTAAGAGTAATTAGAATAATTTTCTATGCTATTCAGTGGCGTTATTCTGTGGTAGTTATGTTGCTTCTTTTTACCGACTTGATCGTTGTCCTGTACTCGAGATATCTGCCGCATGCAAGCATTGTCTGGGAGACCAGAGCCGGTATCCCCGAAAGAAATATGTTAGTTATGGGAAGCATTATCGGGGTCAGAATCCAATCAAGCGCTATCCGCTTTCCCGGTTTCTTCTCACCTCTGGGTGGCACTAAAAGTGTTGATATCACCAAAGTAATTATCATCCCCAGCCAAGCTATTGTTAGAAGTCGCGAGTAGATTATCGGGAAATTGTAAGCCATTATCGTTCGCTTAAAGTTCGGGCTGAAAACTAGAGGCAACCAAGCGGATGTGGCCAAAAGCAATGACGCCGTCGCCCAGGATATGTGCGCTTCCCACAAAAGCAAAGCGTTCGCATAGCGGTCCAGCCAATATATTTTTTTGTCCTTAAATGTGTGTTCCATCACATAGGGAATGTCGGAAACTCCCCAAGACCAGCGTCTTTTTTGCAAATATTGTTCTTTGATGGTTTTTATCCAACCTCCTGCCAAAACCGCGTCTTGGTAGATGGGAGTGTAGAGTGCGATACAAGCATGGCGACCGTTGAGTTTAAAAAAGCTTCTCCAGAACTGATGTCCGTCCTCAACAATCGACTGCGTCGACCAATACCCCACTCTTATTAACGCCTCCAGGCTTTGAGCATGGGCAGAAAAATTTCTAAGGCGGGTTGGCTTGGTCGAAACAATAAGTTGCCAAGAAGAGGAACCCATCGCAATCAGGCGCATAGCCATCGGCACATCCCAGATATTGTTAAAATACATCGGAAGCGGCTGGAAACTTTTGTGAATCGGGTCCGGATCGGTAATAAATTTATATGAAAGACAGGCCAGATAATTTTTATCGACTCTATTGTCCGCATCCATAGTGGTTACTATCACATCGGCCGGATTGATTTTTTTTTGTTTCATATACTTTTCAATTTCCTTACCGGCGTTTGTAATGTTCGGACCTTTACCGATAATTTCGCCAGGGATATCTTTTGGATGCTCGAAGACTAAATAATCCTTTAGTCTACGACGATATTCACCCATAAGAATCGCGCTGTCGCGCCTGGCGTTATCCTTATCCCTCTCCTCAGTCGCCAGAACGTAAATAATTCTGTCCTCTGGATAATTCGAACCTATAACGGACTCAACGGATGATCGTAAAATCTCGATTGGTTCTTTGTATTCAGGAACGATAACAACATGATAAAGCTTTTTCCAATCACTCTCTTCCGGCAATTCTTCAAGCTTTCTAAGCCAATTAATATTTATATCTTTTTTGTAATGTTTGTACCCATCTATCAAATGATACGACATCAGTATCGCACGAAGAAGCCAGAATGATAGATAGGTTAGAAGAACTATCGACAATCCCTTCGGAGAAGTAAAGGCGAGAATCAACGGAAAAATCAATATTGACCAAGATATCGTGGCAGGTAAAATTTCGAATAATCTTTTGTATTTCCAATGCGTTGTCATCTGTTTGCGAGATAAAACACTTCCATTAAAAGTATCAATGCCGAAAAAAATACTACCGATCCGTTAAGAAGATATGATATGTTCTTATCATTTTTATATGCGTAGATAGACAAAACCAGATGAACAATAAATATTAGAAGTAGAATCTGAATCGGATAGTAATTTAAAACCGTGAAAACATAAATCTGATTGTCAGAAATTGAGCTCTTCCAGATGATATACGCGATGATCGCAAGAACGATCGTGATCGAAAGTTCAATCTTAATAACAGTATCGGATAAATACTGCTTTAGGAAATCGTTGTAAAATTTTTGAATTTGTTCTTTCATGTTTTACCCCGTCCCGAATGGGCGGGGTAAACTTTACCTGCCCGCCAATTGCCTGGAGCCGATAGCCAGAGTCGAACTGGCGACCTTCACTTTACGAAAGTGCTGCTCTAGCCAACTGAGCTATATCGGCTTTGGAGCGAGTGAGGAGAATCGAACTCCCGCCTCAACCTTGGGAAGGTCACGTTCTACCACTGAACTACACTCGCAGAATTCAGCTTTGACGAGATCAATTATAGCAAAATTATGACACTGAAACAATGAACCCAACCTACACCAATTTTGTTCCACAAATAGCCACCAATTTAACAGCATGCAATCCGCTATAAGCCATTAGTTATAATTCGCCATCCATTCTTGTGATCGCCCTCAACTTTGCGCTCCTTGCTCTTCTATTACTTTCGACCTCTGCATCCGATGGGACTAAAGGTTTTTTTGTCAGAATCTGATATCTCGCCGGATATTCCAAAGCAAAAGACTTAAACATATTCTTTACGATTCGATCCTCGAGCGAGTGGAACGATATCACGATCAAGACCCCGCCTCGCGCAAGTTTGTTTATCATTATGGGAAGCGCAGTTGATATTGCGTCAAGTTCATCATTTACTTCAATTCTTATCGCCCTAAAGACATTTGTAGCGAAATGTTTCCGCCCATGCTTCAATTTTCCTGGCATAATACCTGCTATGATATCCACAAGTTCTCCGGTTGTTTCTATCTTCTTTTTCTTTCTCGCGATCACAATCTCTCTAGCAATCTGACGAAATCTTCGCTCCTCGCCGTATTCTCTAATAATCCTCTCGAGTTCCCTCTCGGAGTAATAATTTATGACATCGTATGCACTTATATCTTGCTCCCTATCCATCCGCATATCAAGCGGTATGTCATTCTGACAATTATTATTGTCATTCTGAGGCGAAGCCGAAGAATCCCATCTCCCAAAACTAAACCCTCTTCCCGCATCATCCAGTTGATGGCTTGATACCCCGAGATCTACGAGTATTCCACCGACTTTACCAATTTTATGATCTTCAAGGATTTGATTTACATTAACAAAGTTATCCTTTGCGAGTATTACGTTATCATACTTATTTAATCGCTCCTTCGCATGTTCTATCGCCTCCGCATCCCTATCGATCCCAAATACTTTTATTTTACACTTTGAGTTTTTAGCTTTAAACTGCTCGAGCAAAGCTCGAGCGTGTCTTCCTCCTCCCAATGTGCAATCAACAAAAACCCCGCCTCTTTCGGGTTTTAAGAGCTGCAGTACTTCATCAACCATAACTGGTTGATGGTAATTCGTTTTAATATCTTCATTCATAAAAACAACGGCGCTCCGTCGCTACAACGGAGCCCAGATCTCCCCATCTACCAGCCCCACGTGCCGGCGTACGGCGTCGACGGTTGTCTTAACATCATACTCTCCCGCATACTCAACGGCATACTCGCACTTATCACCGAGCCGCCGCTCAATCACCTTGCCTACTTCCGCGTGGAACTCCTGGCCCCCCACAACCACAACCACGCTCGGCAGAACCGCGCCACTTCCCAGCTTCGGGAACTCGGTTTCCGTGCGGACAGGAACGCCCAGTTTCCTTATCCCATCCGCAATAGCGGATTTGATGCCATGGGTATCAATCACGAACACCATCGGTCTCATCGGCATCTCCTGCCTCCGGAACGCTCATGATCATCCCGATAGACATCGGGATGTTATCGCCTAAACAATATATATCATTTCATCGATTATATTACAATACTCTCACCTTTTATTTCGATTACGTAAATATTAGAGCAAAGATATACAATATTAATAAAATCAGGGTAAAATACGCTAACACAACAAAAGCTTTAGTCGCCATTTCGTTCCCTATATCCAAAATCTTAAAATCCGTAACATATATCGTCTCACAAGCACCATTGCCAGTGTCAATGCGGGTGATGCTGGTGCCGCGATTGATGGTTTTTCGGCCATTTTCCGTCACAGAATAATTTGAAAGAAATCCTTCAAGATAAATCTGATCACCAACTTTAGCTTTTCGAATGATCGCGTATATTTCATTATCGGCTGGCAAAAGATGATTATTGGAAAGCTGTCTTCCATTAAGAATTTCTCCGTCAATCTGCGCCCCTCTGCTTTGGTATTGGCAGACATATTCGATGCTGGAAAATTTGTAATTTTTATATAGTTCGTTTGCAACATTGTCCCCCCACAAAACACAAATATCTTTGGTATTCAAGGGATCCATATCCTTAAACCGCGAGTACCACTTTTCATTATCATTGACGGCAACCACAAGCCCCCAGAGCTGATAGCTATGCTTGGGTTCGATATTGTATTCTATATTGCCTTTATCAATATTTATCACCTCAAAATCTTCACCGCTTCCCTGCACCGGCTCATTTTTTAGATCTTCCAATATCTCGCTACTTATTGGTAATTTGGTTTTGTAATAATACGAAAAGAGGAGCACAGATATAGAAATTATCAACAGAGCAAAAAAAACTTTTGATAGATATCTCATACCTTAACACGTGATGTGTAATTAATTGATGATTTCCATAGTGGTCATCTCGACATCGTGTCTGGTTCCACGACTTAAGATATACAAATTATTGTAATGCATCATATGCTAAGTGGTAGATTTCTCGCCTCCCGCTTCGGCTAATCGCTTCGCGGGATGGCTCGAAATGACAATTTTATTCTATTTTTACTCGAGAATAATTGCACATCACGCGTAACCTTAAGATTACTTTTTCGTAAGAACTATTGTCCCGCTGGCCGTCTCTCCCCCTCCGGAACCGCTATAATTTACGGTCACTGTGGTAGCCACAAGAGTCCCGTTGTACGATCCACCAACCGCAACACTCTCTCCCTCCGCAGATCCGGTGCCGGATAAACTACCAATGATAATACCGTTTTCGTCAACAGTTCCGGGCACAAATAGATTGACCTGCGTATTATACGCACCAATATAGTTAGCTGAGCCGGAGATAGTGCCATTTACAATATTGATCGTAGCATTTGTAATTCCCGAATTCGCGCTGGAGGTTCCGGAGTATGTACCGTCAAATTTCGCTAGAGGGTTTTCCGTGGTCGTTGTAGCCGGTGTTTGAACTTGAATCTCCTCTTCTGGTTTGTCGAACAGGCTCTTCCATCCGATGTATCCGACGATGACCACAGCGACAACGACTAAGCCACCAATCAGATACGGCGATACTAACTTGTATCCTGTTAGCATCGGCTTTCCTGCTTGTTTCATCTCCCTCCTTTTGTTAGTTTTCTACATTGTATCACAATTTGATTTCTTGATCCCAACGTTCCCACCTCGTAGGTGGGAATAGTAGGTGGGAATATGTGGCATAATCAACTGAATGTAAAAATAGCTCCTCGAGCTATTTTGCTTATGCCTATGGTCAAAGACCACGAGCTTGTCGAATGGCGGGGGTAACCAGATTAGAACTGATTTTATGCAGTCTGGTAGGCGCTAATTTACGATCGCTTTGAAAAGTTCCACTTTCCACTTGCTACTTCAGCAATGATTTGAGGAGTCCAGAAGAGAAAATTAACAATTTAACCCATTCTTATCATAATATGATTTTCTACGTTTGAATATTCGGTCCAGATAACCGATTTTTGAATCACAATAAGCATAAATTATTTAATCTTTCAGCTTGTAGTAAGTTGCTTTACCTTTGCCGAGCCGTTCTATTAAGCCAAGCTCAATTAGCTTATTGAAATCCTTGTTTCTGGTCGGTTTGGCACGGTCGGTTAATTTAATGTAGTCGCGGTCAGTAATAAAGTTGTTTTTCTTAATAAAATCAAGAATTTTTTGGTGGTATGGTTTTAGGGTTGTATCCGGTGATATGGTTTCAGTGCTTAGAATTTTACTAACCCGTAAAAGCTCATCAATTATTCCGTCTGTGAAGTATTCTAACCATACTGTGAAATCAATTTGATCTTTCAAATCATAATAATTACCACGAATTCCAACATTTTCGAAATAACGACTTACATTTTGATTATAATAATTTTCAAAACTAAATAGGTTGAAAGTATTGAGCCCCATATCAGCCAGTAACACTTTCGTCATTAAACGGGCCGTTCGACCATTACCATCAATAAATGGGTGGGTGATTACAAATTGTTTGTGAAAAATTCCAGCTAAAATCAGCGGATCTATCTGGTTTTTATTGATCGTAATATATTTAATCAAATCGTCGAGTAAGTTTTTAACATCTTGATGATTGGGTGGTAAATAAATTGCTTTTCTGGCTATCGGATCGTTCACAAATACCGGTTGCTGACGAAGCTTGCCTGAATTGAAGTTATTTATTAATTCATTGGTAACGATCTGTTGAGTTTTTAGTATTAAATCAAGATTAAAGATGGTCGAGTTTTTTCGAATGTCGGCATCCAAAACTTCTAGCGCCTGATTGTAATTAATAACCTCTTTTTCACTGTCTCGCAGATTCTCCGGTCTATTTTTGATAATTTTCTTAACATCGGTTAACGGGAGCGGATTGCCTTCAATGCTGGTCGATGAATGTGCAGAAACTTCCCTGGCTGTTTTTTCCAGTTTGACCAAAGTTAATTTCGAAAAGTGGCGATTGTTCAGATCGGCAACAATAACACCAATTGTTTTGATGTTTTCCAAGAGTTTTGAGGTAATATTAAATTTTGGTTCGAACATTTTAGCCTCCTTATTTATATGCTAATTATAGGCGATTGATAGACGATTGTCAAGGGTGCTAAAATTTGAAAATACTATCATTTGTGCCGTTTTGATAAAAAGTTCCACAGTTTTACTGATTTTCCGAGTAAAATGATGGTTCGAGTCCGCTGACTAGTCGTTTTAGATAGCGCCTGTTTGGCAACAAAAAAAGACCCGTGAGGTCTTTGTCGCTTTTCTATCGTCTAAATTATCCATTGCAGGACTTGCATAAAGCTCCAGACTTTATCTGGCGGGGTCGACCGGATTCGAACCGGCGATCTTCTCCGTGACAGGGAGACGTGATAACCGCTACACTACGACCCCATATTATATCCCAGTCTATCGTAAACAATGAATATTGTAGCACAACTTATACTCACGCATCAACAATTGTCCGGTACACCGTTCGTTTTCATGCCTCAATATTTCCACCTTGTGGGCAAGAATATTGGCTAGGTACAAAAAGCCCGCAGTCTCACGGGATGAAACTGCGGACGGATGCACTAAGAAGATGGCGGAGACTGCGTACTTACTGAGCCCTTGCGGGCGATGTGGATTCTAGGTGTGTCGAGGGCGACTGTCTAGTTGCCAGGTGTCGGAAGTAACCTTCCGGGAACTTAGCGACTGTGCGCTCGACGAAGCGTTTGCACGCCTCGGAGTGATCAGGCGAGCGATGTTCCAGCTCCGTAAGTTCGCCCGTGTGAATCGGAGCGAATGGAAGGTGGACATTTTCCGTGAAACGCTCTTCCGCGAGATACTCGCAGTAGTGCTCGGAAAGCATCCGGAGGAACTTGCTTGCTTGATCGACCGCGTGGGTCAGCTCTGTCGCCACCGGAAAGTGCAACCTCGATGTGAAAATCCCTGTAAAGGAATTCCAAATCTCGGTTACGTCTCCGAAGCAGCTCAAAGAGCTAAGAATTCGGCCGTCAAATCCCGGCCTGCTTGTTTCCCGATGGATCACTTCTTGGATCCCAACCGGATCAAGCTGACCTGTGACTTTCAGATCGAAACTCTGCACTCCTTGTGCCGCCCAGTCGAAACTTACGACAACAAAGAGCGCCGTCTCCGGCAGATAGGCGACCGTGATTCCGGTCTTGTTCTCTCTGCCCTCAGAAGACGCTTTGTACACCGACTCTTCCACCACCGCAAAGCCCAGCTGCTTCAAGCTTTTCGAGATCTCTCCCGATATCTTGAAAGCGTCTGGCTTTCCGAACATCTTGTCTCCTTGCGGGCTTGGCCCGCATTACTTCTTTATGTGCATTCTGGACGGGGGGATCGCGGGGAACCCCCCGCACCAGAACATTAGAACATATCAAAACCTCCGCCTCTTGTCAATAGATGATACTCAACTGTAAATTGGATATTTAATCCTTGATCCGCTCGTATGCCAAAGTCACGCAAGAAGAAGCATACGCGTTTAGAGCGCTTGAGAGCACAACAAGTGAGACCAATATTGCTATGACAAATATTGCGATATATGCTCCGCCCAAAATACTATTTAGCAAAATCAGCAAATATGAAGGTAATATCAGAGTCAACATAGCGGAAAACAGGGCAAGAAACATAGCGAGTGTAAACACGGTTCTTATCCCGAATATTATTAAATACACAAGCACTATCTCTCCCCACTTGAGACCAAATAATTTCTTGCTCTCGCTCAAAGCTTTTGTCGCTGACACATTCCCAAGGACTAAATATCGCTCCGAATACGGAATAAAAAGGTTAATATAGATCGCATAAACTATATATGCCAAACCGAATACGATTCCAACAATTACCGCCAATATCACCTGATTGAATATCGCTAAAAGCGTAACCGGTATTGACAAAACCATCAAAGGCAAAAACAGTATAAAAAACACAACTACTGCCAGACTCAATCTCCTCCAAAAATATCTGTGCCCTGCTTTCCATGAGGCTCCAAGCGTTGCGACTTTATTTTGTCCTAACTCCGATACGGCCCAAATTATTGCTGATTTTTCAGTTATGGCAACATATATTAGTGCGATAATCAAAATTAAAACACCTATCGCAAGGGCAAGCCACAACCAGAAGTTGTCAAACGCGCCCGGCCCTATTGATTCGCCCAAGACCTTTGAGGCAGGAGAAACTTGAGCTTTAACTGTGCCAAGGATATCTTTTAAAAGAGCAATGTTGTCACCGTTTTGAATTTCTTTAAACTTGTCTTGGTAATCGGAATCTCCATAACTATAGTAATTGCCCGACCCAGCTGAGCTTGCGCCTGCAGATAAAAAACCCAAAAACCAGAGAAACTTATTTTTTTTGATCAGCTCCCAAGATTTTTTTAAGATTTGTATGTAATCCATGGCACAGCGTTCAAATTTAATAATTAATATTCTATATACAATATACTTGATACTAGAAGTTATCTCATAAACAAGCCGATCTGCATCAGACTATTGTTTCCAGGACATAACAATCGTTTATCTGTCATGCTGAATTTATTTCAGCATCTCGATCCTAGTCATGATTGTTTTGGGATTCTGAAACGAGTTCAGAATGACACTAAATATTGTGATTTATAAGATAGCTTCTAACATCATGGCCTGTATAATTGAACGGTCACGGCCCGCGCTCTAAGTTGTGCCAGAAAATCTTCGAAACTCATATCTATCTCGCCCCGCTTCTCCAAAACCTCCATAAAATGCCAACCGAACGAAGTCTTGAAAGGCTCAGAGATTTCACCTGTCTTTGCAGAGAATGCAACATCTTCGAACTCCGCTACCATCTCACTGCGGGAGAAAGCTTCGAGTTTGCCACCATCTTCGTTACTTCCGACATCTTCAGAGTATTTTTTGGCAGCTTCGCTAAAATCCAAACCGTTAATTATTTCATTTCTGTATCCGGTAATTTTTTGTTTCGTTTCTTCGACTTGAGCATCTGTCGCGTCTTCCACCACCCGCACAAGAATGTGGCGTACAGAGACACGCGATATCAACTCTTTATTTATTTTATCACGAAGCAATTGATTCGAAACCAGCTTTCTGAACTCTCCTACACTCAATCCGTAAAGCTCCTCGAGTGCCTTAGAAATTTCTCCTTCGCCTCCATTGGTCTCGGCGATCTGGTTCATTGCCAGATCTACCTCTTCCTTGGAAACAACGATTTTTCTTTTATTGGCTTCGTTTTTAATAACTCTTGCCTCGATCAGCTGATCCACTATCTGCTCGTTCAGAGCGGACTCCTCATAATCTGCTTGGTCGGTTTCCGAATAAAAGTGGGTTATGTAATCTTTGGTGTGATTGAATTCGGCGATAGTAACAATACCGGAGGTCGATACAACTGCCGGGAAAGGAACTATTTTGGCTACATATTTTGTCACCGGATCATTAGCGCCCGCCGTATATATCGATATCCCAAAAACTATCTCCGCTGTGGCAAATATTAAAATGATGGCAACCGCGATCCACCTTAATTTCATCTTATTCCGAACTGCTAATCTTGCGATCGCCAAAATAGCGGCAGAAACTTTGCCGACAATGATCTTGACGGTCGAAGTTACAACCAGAATGATCTTTCCAAGCACAACCATAAGCTTATCCATAAATATCTCCTTGAAATTTATTATATCATATATGATATAGATTCATGCAATTAAAATATACTACCCCAGCTAGCGGTGATCAGGCAAATCAATATCAAAAATGCGGCCGATATCGCATATGTATAAAACTTGTTGTGCTCCGCACCCTTGATCACTGTCGTCACAAAACCAATGATAGCATATACTACAAGAGCGATGATCAAACTCCTGTTGACCGGGCTGATTAAAAAATAACTTAAAAACAGAAAGGTTTCGGTAATAATAAGCCCGAAAAGCGCCAGATACACCAGCCTCTCCATCCCAAGAATCGAAGATTTTTGTTCGAAAAATGTGAAGAGATAACTATAAATAATTAGCGCAGCTAAAAGTATTACCCAGAGCGGGAGGTTGAAATAAAAAAGAAAACCGTATAGCGCATAAGCGGAGGAGAAAGAAAGAGAAATCACTATCGCCAGAGGTAAGATTTCGCCCCAGATGAAGATGAGAATGATAGCATAGATAACGGAAAATATCATGTTAACGGTTATGCCTCGACCCAAGAGCCAGAATGTCAAAAGCGACCAACCGAGCAAAACGGTCAACACCAACTGTCGCATAATTTTGTTTTTAAGTATCGCCACAGTAACCAATTTGATATTACCACATAGATTTATACATAGATTATCATAGATTTTTAGACGGTAACTTCAGTTTGTTATTACCACATAGATTAATTCACAGATACCATAGATATCATTGGAAATTAATTGGCAATTCTCTTTATTTTGACTCCATCTTTCGAAAATACAATGAGCAACCCAGTCGAATAGTTTTCCGATTTTAAATAATTGACCAACTGCACAATATGCCCTTGATATATCTCGTTTCTGACCTTTAGCTCTACTACCAGTTTTTCCTCGATGATAAAATCTGCGAAATATCTTCCTACCATTACATTGTCCAACCTTATTTTCCCATATTTCTCTCTCTGAAACCTGATCCCATCTTCAACCAACTTTGCCTCAAGCGCCTTTTGATAGGTCTTCTCTGGTAGACCGTAACCTAGCTTATTGAATATTTCAAATGAAAATCCGATAATCTTATGCGTTAATTCTTTGTGTAGATATACCCTCCCCATAATAATATTCCTTTGATATCTATGATTATCTATGTACAGATCTATGTAGTAATCGGTGTAGTAATCAGTTTCCTTTGATATCTATGAT
>MEZY01000027.1:10188-18604 GCA_001776195.1 Candidatus Berkelbacteria bacterium RIFOXYA2_FULL_43_10 | reverse complement strand
TGGAAGCGATATCAGCCAAGTGCTTTAACATTACATTAACAAAACCGGACATTTCTAAAAGATTAGAAACCGGACATTTCTAAAAAAGTTTGACATACGCCGGCGATTTTGATGATTTCTATCGGAAATTTCATAATTATAGATATTGCTATTTATCATTTATTATTCAAATATTCAACCGCCGTCGCATCAATCCGTGAATATCCGTGTTCAACTCCGTGAGCATTACATCTTCTCCGGTGCACTTATATCACATATCGCCAAAGTATTTGCGATAATGATTTTTGTCGCAATACACAAAGCTAGGCGAGGGGAGTTAACTTTCTCTTTTTCGTCAATAACTCTGCATTTGGTGTAAAAATTGTGAAACAAAGTTGCGATTTTATAAGCGTAGTGGGGGAGGAGCTGAATTTGAAAATCCTTGAGTGTTTCTTCGCATATTTCCGGAAACTCCGCTAGTCCTTTGACCAAAGCCGCTTCCTCCGGCTTTTTTAATTTCTCAAGTTCTGCGATCTTGATCTCCCCCGCTCTCTTCGCTTCTTTAGCTTTGCACTTTCGGATTATACTTGCGATTCTAGCGTGGGCGTATTGAATGTAAAATATCGGATTTTTATCAGATCGTTCTATCGCCAGTTTAATATCGAAATCTATCGGTGAATTTGGATTTTGGGAAATGATAAAATATTTAAAGGCATCCGGCTCGACCCCCGCCTTGAGCACATCTTCCAAGGTCACGAAGTTGCCCTCGCGCTTGCTCATTTTAATAAGCCCGCCCTCTTCCTTGACTCGAACGAATTGATAAAGAATTATCCTCTCCCTCTCTTCTGCGTAACCCAAAGCAGTGAGCGCCGACTTCATTCTCGGCACATGACCGTGATGGTTAGAGCCCCAAAGGTCAATTATTATATCTACTCCTTTATCGAATCGCATCGCGTGGAAAGCCAGATCGTCTGCAAAATAAGTCAGTGTTTCGTCATCGCTTTTTTTAAGAACCGATTCTTTGTCTTCAAAGTCAGGGTCGTTGGGATTTTTATACCATGTCGCCCCCTCCCGCTTGACAGTCATCCCCTGCTCTTCAAGCTTTGATATAACCTCATCGGTTTTTCCGCTAGCTTGAATCTTTGTCTGCGAATACCAGTTATCATATTTAATATCTAAAAGTCCGACTTCCTTTTTTATTCTTTCGATTAAAACTTCTAGTCCTTTTGTTCGTAGGAATTCAATTATTTCTTCTTTTTCTCGTAATTTTTCAAGTTCTTTTCCGTATTTCTTCTTGATCTTCTGATAAACTTCCTCAATATATTCACCTTTGTAAGCATCCTCGGCTATAATCGGGTCGAGCCCCAACTCTTTTTCCAAATAGAAATACAATGTTTCGCCCAGTCGCCTTGTCTGGACACCGGTATCGTTCAGATAAAAATCTCGCGACACTTTGTAGCCTGACCACTCGAGCAAATTCGCTATCGCCTCTCCCACGGGGCCTCCCCTCGCATTGCCAATATGCACCGGCCCGGTCGGATTGGCGGAAACAAAATCGATGCTTACTGTTTTGCCGTTGCCGATTTCCGATTTTCCATACTTTTTGTTTTTGTTGATAATCCTTTTTAGCTCTTCTAAATAATTTTGATAATCAAGAGTAATATTGATAAACCCCGGCTTGGCGACACTCGCCTTATACTCCCCACTCTCTCTCAATTTTTGCGCGATTTTTTCCGCCAGTTTCATCGGATCCGCTTTCGCCGTCCCCGCTAAAGCCATCGCCACATTTGTAGAAAAATCACCCAACTTAGGGTCTGGCGGAGTGGAGATATCAAAACTCGCCCCCAGCACGAGCTTCATTTTATTTAGAATATTTAGAATCGTTGTTCTTAATTTATCTTTCATAATTCCGATGATTCCGCGCCAATATCACAGTATGATAATATGAAGATTTCTCGCCTTCGCTCGAAATGACATCCGTGTGGCTATCCGTGTTGTAATATTCGATATTCGCAATGCGGCAAAATTCGTTATTAGTATTATTTATTTTACCTTATAAAAGCTTCGCTTCCCGACCTGAACGACCATTCCTGGATACACAGTAACTTGCGCTTTTGGATCGCTGATCTTCGCTTCATCAACCTTAACCGCACCTTGTTCAATGAGCATTCTTGCTTTTGTTACCGACGGCACCGCTTCCAGATTAATTAAAAGCAGTGGCAGATCATAATTCCCGGACGCGACTTTAACCTCCGGAATCTCTGTCGGTAATTCTTTTTGTGCGAAAATGCGCTCGAACTCTTTCATCACTATATCCGCTTCTTTTCCAGAATATAGTTGAGCCACGATCGAGTGCGCCAATTTCGCTTTTAAGTCTTTGGGATTTATCTCTTTGCCAATTTCCTTCTCCCAATGTTTGATCTCGCTCATCGTAGAATCCGTTAACAGCTCTAATCCCACGAGAATAAGATCATCGGAAAATGCCATGACTTTACCAAAAATCTCATTCGGATCATCGTCAAGTGCAATAATATTGCCTTCGCTTTTTCCCATCTTTTTGCCGCTGTTGTCAGCGAACAGTTTTGTCGATAAGACAAATTTCTCTTTATCTTTAAGCTTTTTCATCAAATGTCGCCCGGCAAGCATATTAAATGTCTGGTCATTGCCACCCACTTGGAGATCGACATCCATCGTCACCGCATCATACGCCTGGAACACCGGGTATAGAAATTCATTAAGATATATCTCTTTTCTATTTTTGATTCTTTTTTGGAACATATCTCTTTCTATTAGTTGCTGAACTGTAAAATTTGAGGCCAACTCGAGCATATCAACCGGTTTTAACTTGTTGCTCCATTTTTGGTTGTGCAAAAACCGTACATTAGATTTTTTCGTATCAAGAATTTTTCCAATTAAATTCTTATAATTCTTGGCATTCGCTCTCACTTCAGCAAGAGTAATTTTTTTTCTTGCAGCGAGTTTGTTCGAGGGATCACCGATCTGGGCCGTAAAATCCCCAATAAGTACGATAACTTCATGCCCCAGATTCTGAAACTGGCGCAATTTTTTCAGAACGACCATATGACCGATATGAAGTTTGCCGGTTGGATCAATACCGTTATAAAGCCGCAATTTCTTTCCCGACTCCAAAACCGACTCCAGCGCTTCTTTTGAGGGATAAATCCTTTCGACTCCTCTCTCCAATAACTGCTTGATTTTTTCCGATTTTTCTGCCATAATATTCTCCAATTCGAATTATCAGTGTAAATCAGTGGATTAGATCGGTGGTTGTGTTCTTCAATATATCAGTGTCCGTCTGTTTACAGAATATCAATCTGTGGCTATAATGTAAAGCAACTGCACCGATTTAACACTATTATGATAGGGGCCATATGCGACGTGACATATTCTCAATTTTCACAAGAATAAAAAATCCGCTCAAGATTGATAAAATCCTTCCCTTGAAGCGACGCAGACTTACATGGAAACGGGTGGGGATGTTTGCTTTGTACGGATTGGTCGGCTTTGTGGTTCTTGTCGCCCTGATGTTCGCCTGGTTTTCTAAAGATCTTCCGACTCCGGGTAAAATCGCCAAAAGATCGGCTTCGCAGTCGACCAAAATTTACGACCGCACAGGCGAAATACTGCTGTACGAAACAGGTGAACAAAAAAGGACTTTGATCAAAAGCGATCAAATCTCCGACAACTTGAAAAAAGCTACCGTTTCTGTTGAAGATGAAAGTTTTTATCGCCATATGGGCTTTGATCCGAAAGCGATCCTGCGAGCCATTTACGAGAAAGCAACTTTTCGTAGCAAGAGAACGCGTGGCGCCTCTACTATTACCCAGCAATTTGTAAAAAACGCACTTTTGACCTCCAACAGAACTCTTACTCGAAAAATAAAAGAACTGATTCTCTCTTTTGAGCTCGAGATAATGTATGACAAAGATGAAATATTAACAATGTATCTAAACGAGATCCCTTACGGCAACAATACGGCTGGCGCCGAAGCAGCCGCAAAGATGTACTATGGCATCACAGCCAAAGAGTTAACTCTGGCCCAAGCCGCGACTCTGGCCGCGATTCCTCAAGCTCCGACATATTACTCTCCTTACGGCACTCATACTGACGACTTGATCGGCAGGCGAAATTATGTGATCGATAGGATGGTGGCCACAAAAACGATAACAGCAGAGGAAGCAACGATTGCTAAACAGGAAGACACCACCACCGTCGGCACGGTTGTTAAACCGAGAAAAGATAATATTTTAGCCCCTCATTTTGCGATGTATGTTATCGAGCGCGCCGCCGATTCTTTCGGCGAAGAAGTTATTCAAAAAGATGGCTTGAAAATCATAACTACCCTCGATTACGAGAAACAAAAAATTGCCGAGCAGGCGATCCAAGACGGAATTAAAAAACTGACAAGCTACGGAGCCAGCAATGCGGCCCTTGCTTCCGTGGACCAGAAAACCGGAGAGATATTGGCCATGGTCGGCTCCATTGATTATTTTAATACCGACATTGACGGCAATGTAAATGTTGCGGATTCCGCTAGACAACCCGGCTCTTCTTTCAAGCCAATCGCCTACTCGACCGCATTTAAAAGCGAGGAGTACTCTCCCGCTTCAATACTCTTTGACCTTACGACCGATTTCGGCGGCGGATATACTCCAAAAAACTACAACGGAAGAGTAGAGGGCCCGGTCACAATGCGTTACGCCCTTGCGAATTCTCTGAATATTCCTGCGGTCAAGGTAATGTCACTTGTCGGCATCGATGAGGTTTTGCGAACTGCTGAAGATCTGGGAATTACGACCTTAACCGAACGCGAACGCTACGGATTATCGTTAGTGCTGGGAGCGGGCGAGGTTAAACCTGTCGAGATGGCGGGTGCATTCGGAGTTTTCGGGAACAAGGGTATTAAACATGATCTAAAATCTATTCTAAAAGTGACCGACGCCAACGGCAAAGTTGTGTATGAATACAAAAGCGAGGACGATCCTGGTAGAGAAGCCCTGAATCCGCAGATTGCCTACGAGATATCCAGCATACTCTCCGACAACCAAGCCCGCTCTTCGCATTTCGGAGCTCGTTCTGCCCTCTATTTCCCCGGCAAAACTATCGCCGCCAAGACCGGCACAACTACCTCTTTCAGAGACGCCTGGACCATCGGCTACTCCGCTTCTGTGGCTACCGCAGTCTGGGTTGGCAATAACGACAATAAAGAGATGAAAGGTGGCGCAGACGGCTCGGTGATTGCCGCTCCGATATTTCACAACTATATGGACAAAGTGGTAACAGCCGATGAACCTTTCGAGCGACCGGCTGAGATAAAAGATCTGACCGTTGATAAATTTTCATCAAAACTCCCGAGTGAAAATTCGCCGGAAACTATAACCGACATTTTTGCTTCTTGGCAAGTACCGAAAGACAAAGATGACATTCACATAAAGTTAAAAGTCTGCAAAGCAAACGGTCTTATCGCTCCCGATGATGCGCCGGCAGATCTCGCCGAGGAACGAACTTTTACAAATATTCACTCCGAGCGCCCCGATAATTCCAATTGGGAAGGACCGGTGAGAGCTTGGGCGCAGGCAAATAATATTTACAATTTACCTCCTACAGAAAAATGTGACTTGAGCAGTATCGCCCCGACTATTTCTATTACAGCCCCCGACAACGGCGCCACCGCCTCGGGACAAACGACAATATCCGCCAGCGCAAGTGCTATAAGCGGGGTGAAATCGGTTCTATTCTATGTCGATGGAGTAGAAATTGCTTCCGATACCGAGAGTCCTTACACTGTTACTTATAATTTCAGCTCCATAGCGGCCGGAGCACATACGATCTCGGCTACAGTTACTAGCAATACAAACGCCACCGCTCAAGCTTCGGTGATCGTTAACATAGAAGCCGACGCCAGCGCGCCGACAATAACGGATATTTCCGCATCGAAAATAAGTGCAATCTCCTACGCTGTCGCTTGGACAACTAATGAACCCTCGACTTCGCAAGTCGTATACGGAACAACTTCTGACCTGACCGATCCGTATACCTATTCATTTAATTCAGCCCTCGATTCCAACTTGGTTACGGAGCATTCGGTCACAATCACCCTAACTGCCGGCTCAACATCTTATTACCGTGTAAAATCAAAAGATGCCGCCGGCAACCTTTCGATCTCCGACGAAAAAAGCTTCTTTGCAGTGCCGTAATGGCAATCGGAACTCCTTGTCTGATATAAGTCGAGCGCACTATTATATATAGTAGTGACTACTTTTGGACGACCGCATCGATATAGTCACCATGCACAATATAACCATATCTATTTTGTTGAGATCAATACACAAAAATGCTACTCTGTTAGCGATCGCTTACGAATTAGTATTGTTTTGATTGTACAACTTGCACGATTCGCATCTTTGTCATTCCCGTCATTCGACTCTGAGGCATAATCCTCATCGCTCAGACTCGAAGAGCGCAGGCGGGAATCTACTATTAGTGGATCTCCGTTTTCACGGGGATGACACCAAGCGCGTAAGTCGTAATTTCTACAAATAATTCTTTATCAGTCCGGAAATGTCTTTGATGTTTTCGATGATTTGATAGCCCAAACTTTTGCTCTCTTTGGTTCTTTCGCCCTCGCGGGCGACTTGGCGAACTTCACCCAGAAGTCCAACCTCCCCGAAGAGGCATAGATTTTTTGGCAGTGGTTTGTTTTTGTACGATGAAATAATGGCGGCACAAACCGCCAGATCAACTGCCGGTTCAGAAAGCTTCATCCCACCGACTATGTTAATGTAAATATCGACACTAGAAAGATTGATTCCTCCATGTTTCGATATCACCGCCGCCAACATGTTTAATCTGTTTAAACTGTAACCTGATACGGTACGCTTTGGATAACCAAAATTGGTCGGGATCGTAAGAGCTTGGATCTCGACTAATATCGGCCGTGTCCCCTCCATGGTGGCGGTGACAGCGCTTCCCGGCTTAGATTCGTGTTTTGAAAGAAATAGCTCCGACGGATTTTTGATCTCCGTTAACCCCCGCTCTGCCATTAAAAATAGGCCGACTTCGTTTGTCGCCCCAAATCGATTTTTTATTCCGCGCAAGATTCTGGCATCGTGGAATCTCTCCCCCTCCATATATAGTACGACATCTACTAAATGCTCGAGCATTCGGGGACCTGCGATATTCCCCTCTTTCGTCACATGTCCAACGATTAATATCGGTACACCGCTCTGCTTGGCTAGCCGTTGCAAATACATCCCGCACTCTCTTACCTGAACTATACTCCCTGGAGTGGAATTCTGTTCAGACAAATACACCGTTTGTATCGAATCGACTATGATAAGTTCGGGTTTGCTCTTTGGAATTTCTTGCGCCAATACTTCGATCTCACCGGTTGCGATTATTTTAGCTTGATCCGAGTTCACTCCCAGACGGTCGGCTCTTATTTTTATCTGATCGAGAGATTCTTCACCGGAAAGGTAAATAATATTTTTGATATTTCTCGCAAGTTCCAAAGTTAATGTTGACTTCCCAATCCCCGGCTCACCGCCCAAAAGTATTACCGAGCCGGCAACGGCGCCTCCTCCCAGAACTCTGTCAAATTCGGCGATCCCAGTTTCAATCCTTGCGTTGTTTACAATTTTAATCTCTGAAAACTTTTTAAAATTGGCGTCGATTTTGGAAGATGATCTTCCCGGAGAGACGCTAGAAACCTGGAAATCCACCTCTTTGAGGGTATTCCACTCTCCGCAAGCTTCGCATCTTCCCGCCCAACTCAAAAAATCGTTACCGCAATTCTCGCACAACCAAATTTTCTTATTACTTTTACTCATTTGTGTTAATTTGTGGACTAGATTTGCCTGCCCCTCGAAGCTTCAGCGAAGTGGGGTGTCGGTTGGTTTCCTTAATATCTAAAATTTGCAATTTTAGCTCCCTGCTCCCGCTCCAGTTGTCTTCAATTATCTGATAAGCAATGTCGTATTTAATATTATCATACTTTACGGTGCTACAATCTTCGAAGCCGAAACATATCCCCCCTATCTCCCTGCCGGCTTCTTTCATCTTCAGCGATAGATGTTTTTCGTCTCGCCCAACTTTCCGATGATCTACTATTTCTGCGCCCGAGGTTGTAAAAACCGGTTTCGGATTGCCCATTCCAAACGGCATCAAATTTTCTATGGTATCATACAGCCTCATACTTATTTCGTGGAAGTCGATCGCTACATCCACCTTTATCTTTTTAACTAAATCCTTATCGTTAATGTTCACTTCAGCCGACTTATAAATATTCTTTACAAATTGATCCTTTTTCTTGGCATCAATTGTAACACCTGCCGCTCCTTTGTGCCCTCCAAAGTTCTTGATAGTTGATGCCGCGCCCTCTAGCACCTGCAATATATCAACACCTTCGACGCTTCTC
>MEZY01000027.1:0-10135 GCA_001776195.1 Candidatus Berkelbacteria bacterium RIFOXYA2_FULL_43_10 | reverse complement strand
TTAAATATTTCTCTCCATGTGAAAATAATATTGTCGGTCTCGCATACTTTTCGACGATTTTTGATGCAGAAGGTCCCAAAACCCCTTTTTGCCACTGTCCGAAAACTACGATTATCTTATTTTTGTCCAAGTTGCTCTTTTTAATCTTCGCTTCAGCCTCTTTGACAACGGAATCCATCATCGTCTGTCGCTCTTCGTTTTTTTCGTTCAACCAGAGCGCTAGCTCCTTCGCCTCCTGTGCATCATCTGAAGTTAAGAGCTGATATGACTTTGTGGCGTGATCAATCCGCCCCGGCGCATTTATTCTTGGTCCAATTTGAAACCCAACTGTGTGTACCTCTATCGTTTTTGGATCTATCTCTGCCACTTTGTAGAGCTCAATCAAGCCGATATTTTTTGTTTTTCTTAAAACCATCAATCCAAATTTTGCGATAACCCTGTTTTCGTGAGTCAATGGAACAACATCGGATATGGTAGATATCGCTATTAAATCCAAATTCCACTTCAAGAATTTCTCATTAATCTTAGGAAAATATTTTTTTAGTCCGCAAACAAATTTGAATATCACTCCAGCACCGGAGAGACCATCAAATCTATATTTCGATCCTTTCAGCTTGGGGTTGATAACGGCAAACGCATCCGGTTTTTTTTCTCCCGGCTCATGATGGTCGGTAATTATCAAATCAATATCTTTTCTTTTGCAATGATCCGCTACTTCGACGTCGCGAATTCCTAGATCAATCGATACAATCAAAGTGCAACCTTTTGATATCAAAAAATCAATCCCCCCTTCTTTCAGCCCATACCCTTCCGCTCGGGAGGGAATATATACTTCCGATTCGATCCCAATCTGATCCAATGTTTTTTTAAAAAATGCCGCTCCCGGGATTCCATCGGCATCGTAGTCCGCGAATATCCCGACCTTCTCCCCCTTCTTTTTTGCTTCAACAATCCTCTTCGCCGCCACTTCAAAATCCGGGAGTTTTTTTGGGTCCAAGAGATCCTTATCAAAATCCGGTTCTAGAAAACTTTCGAAGTCCAAAACTCCCCGATTTTCGAGGAGCTGCTTCACAATGTCCTTATGCCTTCTCTCTTTTATCTCCCAAACCTTTTCCATGATTCAGACCATCCGACACCTCGTAGGTGTCAGTTAAGGTAATAATCTTATTTCAATCGCAACTACACCATATTTATCTTCATCTTTTTCGCCATAGAAGCCCCGATAGATTTTCAATCCTTCATCAATATTCGATATTCCTGGCAAGACTTTATCAATTTGTTCTTTTGCTAACATTTCTTCAAATGATGAATACTCGCGCACAGCCGACACCTCGACTTCCACTCGATCTGTCTCATCTTCATTGTTAACCTCAATCCGATCACCTGGTTCGATCTTCGCGTATTTGCCACGTTTAATTCTCCCCTCGATGCTTTTTTGCCCGGATTTTAGATATCCAAACCACGGTTCCGATCTATGATTTTTGTATTTTTTCATCCGAATCTCTTCTTGACTTTTCGCTTTTCACTTTAAGCTTTAAACTTATTTGTAATACGCCCAGCCGGGGACGCGTAGATCTATGTACTCGGTGATAACCGGTGATTTTTCGACTAGGACTTTTTTAAGGTCCTCCAGCTGTTTTGCGCTCGAACGCATGGTGTCAAATTTAATATAATAATTCGACTTTGTATGCAAGCGAACATCGACAGTAGTTTCAACCACTTCGTAGTATTCCGGCTCCAAATTAACAAGCCCCTCGATATTTGAGTTAACATTGAGAACAAAGGCGGCGAAAGATGGCATAACTATGCGCTTGTTCAGTTTCACCGTTAAATTATTGCTGTCGACCACTCTGGGGAGTTCTAGAAATTCTCCTGCCATATCTGTTACATCCATATAAGACACACCTTGAGAATTGACCAAATATTTCCGTCCTTGGCTTTCCCATATTATTGCCTTATCATTTTCAAGCACCACTACTTTTAGAGCATCGGGAATGCCCCGATAAATCTCCATGTCTTTGATTTCTGGCACTTTCCCCCTGACTTCACTTTTCAAATCCTCGATATTGATTCGAAAAATATTATCCCCGGTTGGTATGGCATCAATAATTTCATCAATACTCACTAGTTCATTCCCCTCGACGATTACCTCTTTTACCCGGAAGAAAGCGGAAAAAAAGACAAGGTAAAGTGCCGCTCCTAAAAGCAAAATGAAAAAAAGTATTCTGTACAGAGCGAACGGAAGCTTCGGTAAGCTCCTCTCTTTTTTGGGATTTGACGAGTAGATCTTCGGATTTCTGAAATTAGATAAATTTTTATTACTACCAAAATTTACCATTTGCCCACATACTCAATTTCTTCTTCAAGTTTTATCTTGAAATTATCTTCGACCAAATCTGCGGCCTTCTTTGCTAATTTTCTAATATCTTTTGCCGATGCTTTGCCGGAATTAATAATAAAGTTAGCATGCTTTTTCGAAACTCTAGCGTCGCCCACTCGAAGCTTTTTTGCTCCGGATTTGTCCAAAAGATATCCTGCCGCTTGCTCCGGCACAAAACCCAAATTTTTGAAAAAACATCCTGCGCTCTTCTCCCCCAAGGGTTGACCTACTCTCTTCTCGGCCAGGTTCTCCTGCATAGAATTTAGGATTTCCTCTTTTCTTTTTGGTGTTAACCTAAATCTGGCAGTTAAAATAATCGGCTTAAAGCCACCGGTTTTATTCATTTCTTTTATTTTCGAACTTCTATGCTCGAACTCCATCCACTCCCTGTCATGGCTTCTTAGCACCAAATTATCAGCAACAAGTTCGAGTAAAGTAACATTTTTGATATAATCCGAGATCGAATAATTTTTTGATCCGGAGTTGCCATAAATCGCTCCACCGACGGTTCCCGGTATCCCTGACATAAACTCAAGCCCCCCGAGATCGTTCGAGGCGACCATCGCAAGCAACTTCGAAATCCCTAGACCGGAATCAACGATTACCTCACAGCCATCGGTATTGATCACTATGCCGGATGAATTATTCTTTATAACCAAACCGGGGAAACCGAAGTCGGAGACCACAATATTGCTACCCCAACCGAGAATCATGAATGGTATTTTATTTTCATATGCCACATTTACCGATCGCACTAGATCTTCAATGCTTTCGGCCGTAAAAAAGTAATCGCAAATCCCGCCGACATCAATCGTCGAGTATTTGGAGAGCAAAACATTCGTCTCCAATTTATCGCCCAGCGCCTGACTCAAGTTTTCTTTAAGTGTGTCCATTATGCCCCGGTAAGCTCTTCGGCGATTTTATAAACTGGCGGGATTCCGAGTGTCAAAATCACCCAATCCTTTGAAAGAGTTCTCAATTTTTCCAATATTTCTTTGTCATTCGTGAGAACTTCTGCATCAACTGTCTCTTTATCAATCTCTGCACAAATATCCTCCGACTCTACCTCCAATTTCTCATCTCTACCGGGGACAAAAAATATCGGCTTTATGATTACAAAATCCGCTTCCGAGAATGCCTGCGCAAATTGATGAAGCAATGGTTTGATCCGTTTATATTGATGTGGCCAAAAAACAACCGCCAACTTTTTCTCCGGGTGTTTTTCTCTTAGAGCCGCGATCGTTGCTTTGATCTCGGTCGGATGATGGCCATAATCGTCATAGACCAAAGCTCCCCCGGCTTCACCATAATATTCCAGCCTCCGCTTCGCACCGTTGAAAGTTTTTAACACATTTCGTATGACGCCGTCATCAATCTCAATACTTTTTGACAATGCCAAAGCCGCAGCAGCATTAATTTTATTATGTGCACCTGGCAATTTGATATCATATCCCAAAACTCCGCTTTCGTCATAATAAATGATTTTAATATCCTCTCTAGCCACATCTGCAACTTTTCTAAGATTCTCATCTTTTCCGTATAATATTAAGGTTCCGTTTGATTTGATATTCGCGGTAAATTTCGAAAACGCCTCAACAATTTCTTCCACCCCACCGGGGTAAGTATCTAGATGTTCGAGATCGATATTGTTGATAATCGCAATATCCGGATAAAAATCCAGAAAACTTCTGTCGTATTCACAGGCCTCGAGAACAAAATAATCCGACTTGCCGATATGCACAACATCGTTATCAAATTCCCGAAGCTTCTCGCCGACCAAAACCGTTGGGTCCAATCCGGCCCCAATCAAAGTTAACCCAATGAGCGAGGTGATGGTCGTCTTCCCGTGCATTCCGGAAATTGTGATCAACTTCTTATCTTTTGTGATCCCACCTATTACTTCCGAGCGCTTTTTGATTTCAATCCCCAGGCGCTCCGCCTCTTCGACCTCCACCCATCCCGGAGAGCCAGGGTTGACGGCAGAAGTCCGGACCACAACATCAATATCACTCGTGATATTTTCTTTTTTATGGCCGCCAAACTTAAGATCAGAGCCGGTTACCTTGTGGCCCATCTCCTCGAGTAGTTTTTTCAGCCCGGACATTGAAATCCCGCCGATTCCAACAAGATGATAATGCATAATCTGCCTAAATTAATTCCCCGAATTCTGATGCGCTAAACCTTATGAAATTTCGACGGTTGGCAAGCGCGTCCGCCGATTCGGCGGATCAAAGTGCCTAGAAATTTCGTAAGGTTTAGCATATTATTTACTCGCTTGTATTTGATTAGTGATATATTTCACGACCACTTCCAACCCATCTGTTTTTATCTGCTTTGAAATATTTTCACCCAAAGTCCGAAGATTCTCTTTGTTCGAAAACAGATATTCAATCTTTTCGAGCAATAGCCCCCCGGAAAGATCATCCTCTTTTATCATAACCGCCGCGTTTGCTTTCTCCAAATATTTCGCATTCTTGAGCTGGTGGTTATCCGATGCATATTTATACGGAATTAATATTGTCGCTTTTTTCAGTTTTGCTATCTCCCCGATTGTGGTCGCGCTCGCGCGCGAGACGATCAAGTCAGCGCTCGCCATCGCTTCTATCTGTTTATCGGAAAATGTGTAGAATTGATAATCGCTACCCTCGTCAAGCTTGTCCGATATATCCGCCGCTTGATCCTTATCGTTTACTCCCACTTGATGAATTATTTTATATTTCAGGAGCAATTTCGGCAAAACTTCGAATACTACCTTGTTGATAGCCGATGCCCCTTGGCTGCCTCCGGTGAATAAAATCGTGGGCTTTGACATCACCGACCTCTTTACACTTTTAAAATCTTCTCGAATTATCAAACCGCTATAATACAGATTTTCTATACCGGAATAGTTTCCTGTTGGAAAACCAACGAAAGCTTTAATTGATTTTTTCGCGAACATTTTGTTCGAAAGCCCCATAGAAATATCTGATTCATGAACAAAATATGGAATTCGCAAGAACCTGGCCGCGTAAAGAACCGGCACAGAGCAGAAACCGCCTTTGGAGAAAATAATCTTGGGACGATTGAAAAGCAGGAGCAAGAAAGACTGCTTAAGGCCTACGATGATTTTGATTACCTCCCAGATATTGCGTATTTTTTGATGACGGTGAATTTTACCGGTAACAATTTTTACTTTATTCAAACCAACAAACAAATCATTTTCTATCTTTGATCCGGAATGGAAAATCTTGCAATTGTATTTTGGAGATAATTTTTTGTAAACGCTCAAAACCGGCACCGCATGCCCACCGGTACTGGAACTGATTAAAATCACATCATACTTTTTCATACTTAATACCTTTTACAATATTTTGATATATTTAGCAATATGCCGGTGGCGGCGAGGAGGATTAGAAGCGACGAGCCGCCGTAGCTGATAAAGGGAAGTGGCACTCCGGTTAAAGGAATTAATGAGAGCATAGCTGCGATATTGATGAAAGATTGCCAGATCAGCCAAGTCGTAATCCCTACCGCCATCAATCTCGAAAATGTATCCGGCGCCTGTTTTGCAATCCTAAAACCACGAAAAGCAACGAATCCGATAACTAATATGATAAGCGATGCCCTTAAAAATCCCAGCTCTTCAGAAATAATCGCAAAAATCGAGTCTGTATGTGCTTCAGGCAAATAAAGATATTTTTGTTTGCTCTGTCCGAAGCCAAGCCCCAAAAGTCCTCCGGAGCCAATAGCTATCAAGGCATTTTGGATATGATAACCGGAACCCAGCAAATCTTTTTCCGGATTAATAAATGCCGTTATCCGTGCTAGCCGATACGGCTCAAGCTTAACCGCCAGCCAAAGCAGAGCTCCCGCCAATCCACCACCGATTAACATATGAACTGCCGGCGCTCCGGAGATCAGATACATCGCTCCGGAGATTCCGACAATAACGGCCAAAGTTCCTAAATCTTTCTGAACCAGCATTAGTATCGAGACAATCGCCATTAAAATTAAAAATGACGGCCCAATCTTCGCGATAGATTTCTCTTCGTTTTTTTTGGCGAACCAACCGGAAAGATAAATTATTAAGGTCAATTTCGCAAGCTCTGCGGGCTGAAAATTGAGCCCTGCAATGCTGACCCAACGAGCGGCATTTGAGTCGGAAGATGAGCCGATCAGAATCGGAATAATCAACAGCACTATCGTCGCCACCAGCATATAGCGACTGTTTTTTTGCCAAAATCTATAGTCTACCGACTGCGTCAATATCCAAGCGATACAACCGACAGCAACCCAAACTAGCTGTCTAACTAGATAATACTTGTCGGTTTCGTTATTTGTAATCTGTAAGGAATAATATTTCGAGACTGAATATATCGCGATCAATCCAAATAACACCAGAGCGAAAACTGCGATCGCTAGTAGATAGTCAGCCCGTCTTTTGTATTTTTGATTCAATCGATCGTTCATAGTTGAATATGATACACGTAGAAACATTTCACAGAAAGGGCATAGAAATTTCTGTGTCCCTTCTATGTGTTTGTTCTGTGTGTGTTATTTACCGCTTTCTTGAACTTCTCTCCTCTATCTTTGTAGTTTTTGAACATATCGAAGGAGGCACAAGCGGGTGAAAACAAAACGATATCTCCGGATTCGGCTTTTGATTCTGCAACCGCTACGATATCATCAATGCTATCTGGACCATCAACTATCTCTTTCGCTACGCCAGTTGTTTCGAGGGCTTTTTTGATAATCGTGCCCTCGACGCCAATTATAATAATCGTTTTCACACTTGATTTTCTGATCTCTTCTGCAAGCTTGGAAAAATCAGCTTTTTTGCTGCTTCCGCCCAAGATCAATACAACCGACTCGGAAAATGATCTTATGGCCGCTATCGTCGGCTCTGGATTTGTAGCAAATGAATCGTTGTAGTATTTCACACCATTTATTTCCGCCACCAGTTCCAGACGATGAGGTAATCCCTTGAACTCCTTTGCAGCGCTTTTTATTGACTCGATATCCGTACCTGCTTCATGCGCAGCGAGTGCCGCTGCTGCAATGTTTTCCAAATTATGACGACCGACCAAGTTAATTTCGCTTGATTCGCAGATTTTATCCTCGCCCAGGAATACAGCATCATTGCGAATTGATGAATCAACCTCCGCGATCGCTGAAAAATATAGTTTATTACCTTTCGATAACTGCGCAAGTCTTACTGCATTTGGGTAATCTTTATTGGCGATAACTGTATCATTTTTACTTTGATATTTTACAATGCTAGTTTTTGCTTCAAAATACTCCTCTTCGTCTTCGTGGTAATCCAAGTGATCTACCGCCATATTCACTATGACTGCGATATCTGGGCTTTTTCCCAAGTCCTGGAGCTGAAAACTGGAAAGCTCCAGTATCACCCAATCCTCCGGCTTTAATTTATCGAGTAATGTTATCGCCGGTTTTCCGATATTGCCGGCTAAATAAACATTTCCGAAGCTTTTAGCTTTTAGCTTAGAGCTTTTAGCTTTCTTCATCATTAGTTCAATCAATGATGAAGTTGTCCCCTTCCCCTTAGTTCCGGTTACACCGATAATCTTTGAAGGGCAAAGATCAAAAAAGAGTTTGAGTTGACTTGTAATTTCCACTCCCGCCACTTTCGCCTCTTGAATTTTTGGATTTAGGTATGAAATCCCGGGTGAACGAAAAATATAATCATAGTCTGTGAGATTACCCATGTATGATTCGCCGAAGTTTTGTTCAAATCTCTCATCTGACAGAATCTTCTTCAGCGATCCGTCCGCGTCCGCTTCAGCACGTTCCGCGAGTTCTTCTTTCGATAATTTGTCGCATAATGTTATTTTCGAAGCAACCTCAACCAAAAAATTGGCGACGGCAACGCCTTCCATCCCAACACCCAAAATGGCAATTTTCTTTTTCCGAAAATCATCTCTTCTCATGGTTCTATTCTATCTTAAATTTATGCAGTTTGCTAGTTAAATTCCTCTGCATTGGACACGATACCGCTACTAGATAAATCATTTTCAAAATCAAAAATTAGCATGTCTCGGCTTAATATATCCTTAACCTACTTCGCCGCCATGATGTTGACGTGACTCCATCTGCTCTGTAGCTTTAGTAGCAACCCTCGTTGTCAATGTTGAATCTTGTGACATCGGATGAGTCAAACCGGTTACATCCCTTTCTCGTTCATATCTAAGTAAACCAGCAGACGCTGCCGCCCTTGCGCATTTTTTCATAATCTTACGCTCAGCATTAGCAACATCAAACTGCACTGGGCTGTTGTTCGGTGAAATCTTTTCTGGTCTCCTGCTCCCTTCTAGCCCTTCGGTAGTATATAATGCTGCAAATCTTCCGGTATGATCTCCGCTGGGATGTCTTTCCGTAATATTTTCAATTTCGATTTGTATACCGATTCTCTCGGCGGCAATACGGAGAAGTATTATTAAGTTTCTTGTTGTCGCCCCGGAATCAATAAACTCGTCATAAACAGCCACTTTATAAACCTCTTTTCCCGGATGAACGGACACAAGCTTTTGCAAAAATGATATTGTTTCGGCGATTGATTGCTCTACAAATTCTTTTTTCCCAGTCAGTCCTTCCTGATGACAGTTCCATGGTTTTGTGAGTGGGTGACCAAATAATGGAAGCTCGTAATCCAAATTTTCCTTCTTCTTAAGATATCCTGATATGTCACGAAGCATCTCTTTTGCCATACGAGCAACACCAATTGCGCTGAATGGAGCGACAAAAACGCCATCGTAAGAGTTAATCGGATGTGTTATTTTATGTGATAAATATTCTGCGTACCCCACTGTGGCCATGATCCCACCTGCATAACCGTTTATTTTGCGGCGCAACCAATCCGATTCGCCTTCTGATGTAACCTGGCTCTGAATATCGGCAAAATGATCACCTACTTCCTCGGCAATCATGAAAACTTCGTCATAACCATCACTGAGCAATTGTTTGTATTCTGTATCGGATAATTGGCTAGTCACAATTTGACCATCCATTAGCTTATCATAAATTAATATTTTCCCGTTAAGCCACTCGTCTATTTCAGAAGTAACCGATTCTAACTGTTCGTCGATTTTAACCTCATCACTATTAGGTGTCTTTTGAACATTAAACCCGATCTCTTCAGGTGATATTCCTTCCTTAAACATACTGAATTTCCTCTCCGCCACCCTAAAAGTGCGCGGCTAACTATTTTACCCCAATATTGCAGAATTTACCAGCTAAAATCCTCTGCCCAAAAGGGCGATCATTAGTCCTGCTACTGCGGAAATGGTGCCTATGACCCAAAATCGCATCGTGATTTTGTACTCCGGCCAGCCGATCGCTTCGAGGTGATGATGCAGAGGCGAGGAGAGGAAAACCTTTTTTCCGCCCCTAAGTTTTTTTGATACGAATTGGATGATAAAGCTTAAGCCCTCTATGGAAAACACCAGTGTGACAATAAAAAGTGCCACTACTGAATTAGTCAAAAAGGCGATTACTCCCAGCGTCATCCCCAAAGCCATTGATCCGGTATCGCCCATAAAAAATCTCGCCGGTGGGATATTGAACCATAGGAAAGCCAAAAGCGCTCCCATAATCGTAGTGCAAAATGCCGCTAATTCAAATTTGCCCATCGTAAGCGCTATGACTGCAAATGCTCCGTAAGAGAAAGCAAATATTCCACCCGCCAGCCCATCTAGCCCATCTGTTTCATTTGAGGAAAAAGCCATCCAAATAAGCGTGACAATGAATATTGGTATA
>MEZY01000026.1:10470-10932 GCA_001776195.1 Candidatus Berkelbacteria bacterium RIFOXYA2_FULL_43_10 | reverse complement strand
ACAATAGAATTTATCTGCTCCGAAATAGATCTTGCCGTTATCGTAGACGAGACGCTGGATTTGTCTTGTATATGTTTTCTGCCAGATGATACTGCCATCGCTCAAAGATACTGCATCAATCTCGTTGTAACCACTGGCATTAATCCTCTTGGCGAAGAATAGCATGCCCTCTGCCATTATCGGAGCGGTGAATGATCCGGCTCCATCGATTTCATAAGTAGTACCTGCAAATCCGGATGAATTAGTATCGTCAAATACCGTTGCATTGTTGGTGGGAGAACTTCTGAACGTTGACCAACTTGAGGCTTGAGCGCTGAAAGGTAAAGACAAAAACGCCACGGCAAGTATTACGGCAATGGCTTTTGAGAGTAAATTCATAAAACCCCTCCATAATAGTTGCTAGTTTCTAGTTGCTAGTTATTAGTTATTAGTCGTTAGTTGTTAGTTATCGGTAAACGATAT
>MEZY01000026.1:10111-10409 GCA_001776195.1 Candidatus Berkelbacteria bacterium RIFOXYA2_FULL_43_10 | reverse complement strand
GGTAGCTATACTGGTACTGCAACCAGTTGTACTCCGAAAGATCTATGGTGCCGTTTGCATTTACTTTCTCGATAACCGCCACATGCCCGTATGGCAATACGCCAGTCTTATTCCAGCTTACTATCCCGCCCACTCTAGGAGTAGACGAAACAGAATATCCTTGATCGGAAGCCAAAGCCGGCCAATTCCAAGCACTACCCGAACCGGGACGAGTATTATACCAAGATTTTCCGTAAATAACATTCCACTTCCAAGCCACATAAGAAGTACATTGGCGGGTTAAAAACATCCAGGGATC
>MEZY01000026.1:0-10062 GCA_001776195.1 Candidatus Berkelbacteria bacterium RIFOXYA2_FULL_43_10 | reverse complement strand
CCGGAGGAGCCATCGACATAAGTTTCGTTACTGGCAGCTGCAAGTCGCTGGCGCTCGGCATAGATAGCGCTTGAAATTGTATGAATTTCGTCCTGGAGTTTGGCTACTTGCGCCAAATAGTTTTCTCGAGAAGAGCTGGCTTGACCGGATAAGTACTCCTTCTGTTTTTTTCTCGAAGTAATCAAATTGTTGTAAGATTCCTGTTCCTGCTTCTTCTCTACAAGTTCAAGTTTCTTTTTGTCAGTTTCATCTTTTTTAGCCGCAAGCTCCGTCTTAGTTTGCGTTATCTGCTCCATCATCAGACTTATCTGGCTGTTTACCGACTGATAATACTCCTCCTTTGTCATAATCTCCGAAAGTGAACTTGAACCGATTACTGTGTAGATAAAAGAGTCGGTGTCGCCCTCCATATATTGGGCGGTGAGAACCTGATGCAGTTTTACCTTTTCATTTTTGTAATTCTCCTCTTGAACCGCAATATCGGCTGCGAGCTGATTTATAGCTGCTTGGGTCGCATCTAGCTCTCCTTGAGTTGCGTCCAAGGCACTTTGTGATTCGGATATTTGTTTACCGATCTCGTTAATCTGGCTATCTAGCGACTTGAGTTCCGCCGCTTTCTGATCTGCCATCGCTTGAGCATTCTCTGCTTCCTCTGCCGCCTCCTGTTTTTGTTTTTCAAGATCGTCAATGGTATAGGCGCTAGCGGTAATTGGGATCAAAAAAAGGGCTAAAGCAACAACGATTGCGAAACCCTTTTCACATATTTTCGATATACGATCCCTCATTTAATCCTTTCGTTCTGTATAGTACATTATACCACCGCTGTCGTTTACCGTCAACCGTCCCGATAGCTTTTAGCTACTAGCTGTTAGCTGTCAGGGGAAATTACAAATTGTTTGGGAGCAGCAGATCCCATTATACTTTATACATGATACGTGATACATGATACTTAATACTTGATACTATTTTATATCTGTTTCAAATACTTCTTCACCGCCAGAACCGAGCAGAGCATACCCAGGAGAACCCCAACTGCGAGTTCCAAAACCACCACTAGAGCGAAACTCACTCCCAGATATCCGCCACCGAGATCGAAACCGCCGAGATAATTTCTGGCAACCGGCATGATTATCAAAAATCCGGCGTAGAGAAGCAAAGATGAAATTGCAGTCGCCGCCACTCCATAGGCGATTCCTTCGAATATAAACGGTCCGCGCACAAACCAATCGGTAGCTCCGACCAGTTTCATAATCTCAATCTCCTCCGAACGGGCAAAAATAGTTAAACGGATAGTATTGTATATGACCAAAATTGATATCAGAACAAATATTATTGTCAGAGTCCATCCGGAGATTTTTATAAAATTGGCAAAACGGACCAAGCGGTTGATCATATCCCGGCTTTTAGTGTATGAAAGCTCTTTAACAAGCGGCGAGTAGTCTTGGCTCGAGAGCAATTTGGCAATGCTATCCAGATCCTCCGGCGTTTTGGTTTTGACCTCCAAACTCCTGGGTAGTGGATTCTCCTCTTCAGTAATAATATCCCGAAGATCCGCATTATCTTTGTTCCTCTCCTGCCAATCACGAAGCGCCTCTTTTTTCGAAACATAATAAACATCTACGACATCGCTACGCGAAAGCAGGACCTTGCGCAGTGCGAAAACTTGGTCATCGGTTGCCGCATCTTCCATGTATGCGGCCATATCAATCTTATTTTTGATGGCTGTCGTTACTTTATTGGTTACAATGGTCAAGCTTACGAACAGGGAGATGATGATCAAAGTGATGATCATAACCAGGGTCGACGCCAAAGAAAGCCAGCGATTGCGCCAGAGTGAAACCATTGCAGTTTTTAGGGTTCTTATAAATGTAGTTAACATGATTCTTAATTATTTTAATTACACTAATTGCTCTAATTATTCTAATCAAATCCCAATTCTTCAATGACCAAATCCCAATCAATTATTTCTATTCTTCGATCGATGTCCTCTTAGCGAATTTGATTGCCTCATGGGCAAACCTAGAAATTCTTTCCTCCAAGTCGTATTTATTTTGGGATTTTTCCTCGTTGGTCATTGGGAATTATTTAGGTTAATTAGAATAATTAGGAGTAATTAGGTTAATTCTAAAGGATGTACTTTCCATGCATCTGATCGCCTACGATTTTGCCATCGCGCATAGTTACCACTCTTCTCTGAAGCGCATCTACCACCTCTTTATCGTGCGTCGCGAGTAGCACTATTGTTCCTTGGCGGTTGATTTTAAAGAGAAGTTCGATAATCTCCCAAGTCGTTACCGGATCCAAGTTCCCCGTCGGCTCATCGGCAATTAAAATCTTAGGGCGATGAATCAAAGCACGGGCTATGGATACTCTCTGCTTTTCGCCGCCAGAAAGTTCTTCCGAAAGAGCCTTGATGCGACTCGTAAGCCCGACGATTTCGATCATTTTCGGTACCTTATCCTGAATTTCCGCATTGCTAATACCGGCTACTTCTAGAGCAAAAGCAACATTTTCGAAAACCGTTTTTTTGGGAAGAAGTTTAAAATCCTGAAAAATTATTCCCACCTTGCGTCGGTAGTAAGGAAGCTCTTTGAACTTCAGCTGTGTCACATCCCTGCCGGCGACATAAATCCGCCCTGAAGTCGGTAATTCTTCGCGGGTGAGCAACCTGATCAAGGTCGATTTCCCGGCACCGGATGGTCCGACCAGAGAGACAAATTCACCGATTTTAACTTTAAATGAGACATCGTCAACCGCGTTGATGCTCCCCTGATATATTTTTGATACTTTCTGAAAATCCAGAACAACATTATGGCTATCTTCGACCGGAGTGGCTTCTTTTTTCTTCTCCTCACTCTCCGTTTTCACCTTTTCACCTTCCGCCTTTTCTTCTTTCTCCGGCTTTTTCTTTGTCTCAATTTTAATATCGGCGCTTATCATATCATCTCCGCGAGATTAATTCCCGCCATCTCTGGAGGTACCTTCGCGCCCATTATCGATAAAATTGATGGCGCCACATCGGAAAGCACACCGACCGGCTGGGTTGAAGCATACGCCACAAGCTCATCCTTTGAAAATTCTTTTTTTGATGATGAAGTAAATGCCTCGTTTATGGGATCAATATAGATAAACGGTACCGGATTAGTCGTGTGCTCCTTGGACGGCTCCCCCGATGTCGAATCTATCATCGTCTCACAATTTCCATGATCAGCAGTTATGATAATGTAATACTTTTTCCCGAATGCTTCTTTAACAATGCCATCGAGTGCCACGTCAACCGCTTCGCAACCTTTGACCGCCGCATTCAGAATCCCGGTATGTCCGACCATATCGCCGTTAGCAAAGTTTACGACGATGAACTCCTCCCCCTTCGATATTGCTTCCGAGACCTTGTTTGACACCGGGATAGCAGACATCTCTGGCGCCAAGTCGTAAGTCGCAACTTTCGGTGATGGCAAAACTATTTGAGTTTCAAGCTTGTGCGGATTTTCTCTCCCCCCATTGAAAAAATAAGTAACATGGGGATATTTTTCGGTTTCTGCAACATGGAATTGATTCACTCCTTCCGCCTCCAAGGCATCGGCAACCGTTCCCGCAAGATTTAAGGGAGAAAATATTGTCGGAAGATGAAAATTCGGATCGTACTCCGTCATCGTTAACACATATAGCGGCTCGAGAATCTCTCTTTGGAACCCGTCAAAATCTTTTTGCGTTAAGGCTACCACCAGTTGGCGCATTCTGTCTGCACGGAAGTTGAAAAAAACAACCGCATCATCTGGCTTAATTATTCCTTCGCTGTCTATGACCGATGGCTCCAAGAACTCATCACTTTTGCCATTTTTGTAATTTTCCTCTATCGCTTCTTTCGCGCTCTGATGCTGGCTCCCGGCACCTTTTGTGTACAATCCGTACGCTTTCTCTGTCCTCTCCCATCGTTTGTCCCTGTCCATGGCGAAGTATCGTCCGATGACTGTGGAGATCTTTCCGATTCCGATCTCCTTGATTTTATCCTCCAAGTCTGCCACGGTCACTCCCGCAACTTTCGCTTGAGTATCGCGCCCATCCGCAATGAAATGGATAAATACTTTGGCAATCCCCGCCTTCTTGGCGCTCGAAAGCAGAACTTCGAGATGTCGCATATGAGAGTGAACACCGCCCGAACTCGTGAGACCGATCAGATGCAGGCGCCCGCCTTTTGCTTTGTTTAGTATCTCTTTGAGAGTCTGGTTTTCCTCAAAACCACCTCGCTCAATGGCAAAATCAATTCTGGGTAAACTTTCCCAGACAATTCGTCCCGATCCCAAATTTAGGTGCCCGACTTCAGAATTGCCCATCTCGCCGCGGTTTAAGCCCACCTCTAAACCGGAAGCTGAAATCAGGGCTTTGGGGCAAGTAGCATAAATATGATCAAGATTCGGAGTCTTCGCTAAAATAGTGGCATTTCCCTCAGCCACCGGAGTTACTCCCCATCCATCCATGATAATTAAGAGTGCTTTATTGATATTCCCTCCAGCTTATTATCACCACAAAAACGGCTAGCACGACATGCTTTCTATATTATAGCCCAATTTCACACATAAAGACAAATCAAAAAAATTACTCTAATTTCTAATTGACCTAATTAGCCTAATCAAATCCCAAATCCCAATCAGTTAAATCCGAAGCACGAAGCACGAAATACGAAACAAATTCTAAATTATAAATCTTAATGACAGAAACTTTTGTTTAGAATTTATTATTTTGAACATTTGATATTGTTTCGATATTCGATATTCGGATTTCGAGTTTGCTTAGAATAATTAGTGTAATTAGAGCAATTAGGTTAATTTTTACTGCCGTATTTCTCAAGCGCTTCTTGATAGTCGGCTTCGGTGGTCAAATGGATAAGTTCGCCTGAAAATATTGATGCGTAGAGCCGGCCAGCGACACTCAAGGTTTCTCCGACAGTTCCAATATTATCGTATTTATCTTTGGGAACATTTTTAATGCGTTCGATATCTTCTTTTTTCAATATATAAGTCGGGCCGCCGTGCCACTTATCGAAACAAGTTTTCGGTTTTTCCACGAATTTTACGACTTGATTATCTTCTGTGAGAGTCAAGCAGGAACCGTTCAGCATTTCATCTTCCTCGCCTTCGTCAACAATTATTGATGATGCATTGTGATTATTGGCAACTTTGATCAAATCATTAAAATCATACTTAAAATAAACATGGTCGGGGGAAACAATCATAATATCGTCATCGATTTTTGCTTTCTCGATAGCGAATAAGAGGTCCCCTATCGCCCCCAGCTTTTCGGCCTTTGATTTTACTCCGTCGTCTATCAATTCGAAACCATAGCCGTTTTCGTCATTCCACGCCTTAAATTGATCGTAATACTTTGAATTGGTAATCAAAACCTTGCGTGTAATTTGATCCTCGATGTTTTCGATCGAATCCATAAAAAAATCGATCAACTTTTTCTTCTTGCCAAACGGCAATAGGTGTTTTGGATAAGTCAGCGTCCTCGGTTCAAGTCTAGTCGCGAATCCTGCACATAAAAAAAGAAGCGTCATAAACCTCCGTTTCCTTACTAATATACAAATCACTTCCCGAAAATACGAAATTACGAATACAACTGCACAAATCTGTCACGCAAATAAGCACAAATAATCATAGAATGTCATTTCGAGCTTGTTGAGAAATCTACAAATTATTCTGTAATATTCTGCGTTTAGATTCTGAGTGGTTGTTCTGTGCCCTTTCTGTGTTTCAATTCTGAGTGATAATTCTGTGATATTCAGTGGTAATTTTCTGTGGTGGTTTTGGTTGCTCTTGGGAGGGCGGAAACATCTTGATTCCGCCACTCGGTTTGATCGATCATTGCTGTGGACCGATCGTGAACTCACGCCTACACCTCGGGTTGAGGCATTCGTAAATGATACTGCGCTCTACTCTCATTCCAACCCTCGGCGCGCTCCCCAGTCCGCTTCCCGCTGCAGGATCAGACTTCACAGAGCGATGCCCTGTTTTCATCTTCACCTGTGTGCCGCGACATACCGGACACCGTGGTCGTCCGAGATCACCGACCATAGTCGCCTGCCTCCATCGAACAGGGTAGGTGTACCTCGCCCCCAATCAGGTAGTCGATCATGCCTCCGATCAGTATGATGAACGCGTAAAGCACCCGCCCCAGCTTCTGCCACCATTTTGGTGCTCTTTGGGCATTTGCCCAGTACCCGTGCACCATCGCCGTTACCTCCGCCGGCAAACCTTCGTTAACCGGCAGTGACTTGCTAATGTCACGCGGCTGATCCATCGAACTCCCCCCTTTCCTCTCCCAACAACAACCAAAACTACGCTGATCTTTAACGCAGATTAAGCGCAGACATTGTATTCATTTTTAAATGTACTTATTTCAACCACCGTATACTGTATACCGTTTACCGAGTACTGTGTACCGTGTGCCGTATTGCCGACCCATTATACCTGATACCTGATACCCATCTACCTGCCATGGCAATGCTTATACTTTACCGGTCTCCCATCTGATTTTGTCGCTCCGCATGGACACGGCTCATTTCTACCCACTTTTTTACTCGAATGAATCGTTCCCGTTGTCCCTGCCGACTCCATCATTCTATCATGAACCGTTTTTCCCTTCTCTCTTATCGTTGTCGTCACACCGCTCGAAGCTTCACGAGGTTCATCTGCCCTAGTAGCTTCACTAGCTTCTGCAGCTTCATAAGCTTCGTTAGCTTTAGCGACCTCTGAAGCTTTCGAAGCTTTTGAAGCTTGTTCAATTTCTCCTACCCTGTCCGGATCCGGCGCCTTGTACTCAAGCGGCCTGCGCGTGATCGGCGCCGTTGGCCCAACTTGAACTTCGATCTTAAGTATCGTTCTCGCAACAGACGCCTCAATGCTTGCGAGTAGGCGAGTGAACATTTTGTGCGCCTCTGCTTTGTATTCAACAAGTGGATCGCGCTGACCGTAACTGCGTAGCCCAATTCCTGTGCGAAGCTCATCCATAGTTGTCAGATGCTCCACCCAAAACTGATCAATAATTCGTAAATATACCATTTTCTCGATTCGGCGCATAACTTCCCCGCCATATCGCTTCTCCTTATCGTCGTAAATATCCTTCGCTAGTTTTTTGATCGCCTTCGCATCAATGTTTTTAAAATCAATATTTCCAAAAATCGTTCTAAGCTCCAGTTCAATCTTCTCCTTGTTATCAATATTTACAGCGCAAATCGCCTCAATCTCGTCATTAATAATGCCCAAAATATCATCTTTTAAATTAGCTGTGTTCTGTTTACTGTTTTCTGTATTCTGGCTTAATATTTTTCGCCTCTTCCTATATATCACTTCCCTGTGTTTATTCATCACATCATCGTATTCGACCAGGTGTTTCCGAATATCGAAATTGTGCCCCTCAACTTTTTTCTGCGCCGACTCTATCGAGCGCGAAATCATCTTATTTTCAATCGGCTGATCGTCAGGAAGCCCAAGCCGATCCATCAAACTTTTTATCCTCTCGCCACCAAATATTCGCATTAGGTCATCTTCCAGCGAAATATAAAACTGCGAGGAACCGGCGTCTCCTTGGCGTCCGGAGCGCCCTCTTAACTGATTGTCGATTCTTCGCGCTTCGTGCCGTTCTGTGCCCAAAACGTGAAGGCCACCCAGCTTTTTTATATCATCCGTAATTTTAATATCGGTCCCGCGACCGGCCATGTTGGTTGCAACCGTCACCGCTCCTGAAAGTCCGGCTTTGGTGATAATTTTCGCCTCTCTCTCGTGATGTTTTGCGTTTAGAACTTGATGCTTTACCCCTGCCCGCTTAAGCAGTTTCGCAAGCAGCTCGTTTTTTTGAACCGAAGCCGTACCCACCAAAACCGGCTGACCCTTGTGATTTCGCTCCTTAATGTCAGCGATCACCGCATCGTATTTTGCTTCCTCCGTTTTATAAATCTGATCCTGCATATCATCCCGCACCATCGGCTTATTAGTCGGAATTTCTACCACATCGAGCTGATAGATTTTGAAAAACTCCTCCGCTTCTGTCGCCGCCGTTCCCGTCATACCGGCAAGTTTCACGTACATTCTAAACAGATTCTGGAATGATATTGTGGCCAGTGTTTGCGATTCCCGTTTGACTTCCACCCTCTCTTTGGCTTCGATTGCTTGGTGCAAGCCCTCCGAATAACGCCGTCCCACCATAAGTCTTCCGGTGAATTCATCGACAATAATTATCTCGCCGTCGCGCACCACATAATCTTTATCTTTTTTGAATAATGCGTGAGCTTTCAGCGCCTGCTCCATATAGTGAACCAAGTTCAGCCCCTCAGCATCATAAACATTGGCGATGCCGAGCATTTCCTCAATTTTTTTAATACCTAAATCGGTCAAATACGCAGTTCGGTCTTTTTCATCAACAGTATAATCCTTTGCAGGCGTAAGACGGGGGATGAGTGTAGCAAACTGCTGGTACATGCTGGCAGACTCTTCGGCAGGTGCGGAGATGATAAGCGGTGTTCTGGCCTCATCGATAAGGATCGAGTCCACCTCGTCCACGATTACATAATACTGCTCCCTTTGCACACATGCCTCGAGGCTCGATGCCATGTTGTCTCTTAGATAGTCGAAGCCGAATTCATTGTTTGTTCCATAGACAATATCGCAGGCATAAGCGTCCTTCCTGCTACACTGTACGAGGTTTACACCCTCGCATTCGGAATAGTGTTTGTAGTCTCTCTCTTTTTTAAATTTATAGGTAATTTGGTTACTCTGTATTACACCGGTTGTAAGCCCCAGAAAATCGTAGATTTCGCCCATCCCCTCGCCCTGATGTTTGGAGAGATAGTCGTTGACTGTCACAAGTTGAGCGCCGCGTCCGGTCAGAGCATTGAGATACAGTGGCAGAGTCGCGACCAAGGTTTTTCCTTCACCGGTTTTCATCTCGGCGATCTTGCCTTGATGTAAGACTATGCCCCCGATGATTTGAACATCAAAATGTCGCTCGCCCCAGACTCGAAATGCCGCCTCGCGCACTAGCGCAAACGCCTCCGGTAATATCTGCTCGATGATCTCTTCTTCGCGCTTGATGTCATTGTCTGCCTTTGCAACTTTTTCTTTGAATTCCGCGGTTTTTTTAGGAAAATCCAAGTCCTTAAATTTTTTGACTTCTTTCTCGAGACCGGCAATTTCATCAACCGTTTTCTGCAAACGCCCGATCACCCGTCCATATGAATTTTGGTTCAAAAAGTCAAATATTCCCATGACAAACACCTCTGTGCTATTCAAATAGTTTTGTCATCCCGAGCGAGCAAAGTGAGTCGAGGGATCCTACATTATTTTCTAGTTGTTAGTTGTCAGTCTCTAGTTGCTAGTTAATCGTAAACCCTAAAAAGCTAAGAAGCTAGCACCTAATTAGCTATCCCGATTCTATCACTATTCTCCCTCAATTTCCAGCCTAGCAATTTCTCACTCACCCTGTCATCCTCGGACGGCGCAGCCAGATCCGGGGATCCACTAATAGTACCTGCCTGCCGGCAAGGCAGGGATTCCCGTCTTCACCACGCTGAGCGTGGTCTTCACGGGAATGACGAGTGAGCAATTACGCTCCTCAATCTTGACACAACCGCGAATTAGGCGTATTTTTGTATTAACCGGTCACGATCACTCCACGGAGGCGAACCTCTATGCGAATCGAGTACGAAGGTCAGGACATCCGAGAGATGGGGCCGAAAGAGCTTGTCGTCGCCATCTCGACCAAGACTACCATGAAGGGTGACGACCACGCCTTGGTCTTCAGGATGGAGCGGGAGCTTATCGAGCGCTCCAAAGGCCTCGACATCTACCGCGCTGGGGAGGGCCGGATCATCGAGGTGCGCCAGACCGACGACATGACAGGATATCAGCGCCTCGTGATCGCCTACATGGAAGCGTTCACCAACGCCATCGAGGCATATCTCACGGCGTGCGAGGCAGAAGGCTTCGTCTTCAGCGATACTCTGTCTCGGCTTGGATGTACGGGAACGAGAGCTATGGCCAGGGGTGATGATGGCAAGAGAAAGCC
>MEZY01000025.1:11226-11957 GCA_001776195.1 Candidatus Berkelbacteria bacterium RIFOXYA2_FULL_43_10 | reverse complement strand
ACATTAAAAAAAGACCAGAAATGGCCTTCTATTTTAGGTGTTAAAACCCCGAAAAACGCACTCGATTTTGAACGGTGACGAGATCATCAGTCCGAGCAGAAGCAAATCCCCGAGCGTTGTGCTCGTAGCCGGGAAGAACGCTCACCAGGCTCGCATCTACGATGTGGGTCATCAGCTCGAGCAACGCGAGCTCGACTTCTACAAGCTGATAAACCGAGGCATGACCGTGAGTATCGTCGGGGCATAGTCGCCCCAAACCGGAGGTAGCCGCAAGCTACACGCACGAACCGAGCGCCCCGATCCCTGTGGTCGGGGCGTCTCATATTTATCTACATCGGAGAATATGGACGTACGTCCATATTCTCCGATGTGCCTCGTATATGTTCTCCTGTCTAGTGCAAAAATCCAACAATTATAACTTAGCCGCATACCAACCGGTATGCGGCCCTGCTCTTGTAGGCACAGCGCGACTTTGCCCTTCATCCACAGAGCGCCAAGCGCAACTGCCCATCTTCTTCCTTCAGCAGTCCCAGCGCCCTTAGTTGTTCCTTGTCGAGTTTGGGGAGACGAATGTGCGGAATCAGGATGTCTCCGCTACTCCTCGCCAGCTCAATCGCTCCAAAGATGCCCTCCGCGACGATGTCTATGACCGACAAGCTATCGGTCGTATCTTCGAGAGTCATGTACCTACCGTCCCGATACTCTGTCCCCGCGATCAGCCCGGCATTGAA
>MEZY01000025.1:944-11187 GCA_001776195.1 Candidatus Berkelbacteria bacterium RIFOXYA2_FULL_43_10 | reverse complement strand
ATCACGACCGCAGAGGCGAAAACGAAGACTTGTTGGCTTGCGCCCCCTATGTCCGTTATCCTTCCTTCCCCGGTCCACTGACGGTAGTCCCCTTTGGTATCGTAATACTCACAGCTTCGTATCCCTTCCCATTCCGCATACTGTACATCGAATTCCAAGACGAACCTGTGACCGCGGTAAGTTACCCTTTCCATTGCTTATCACGCTCCTTATTAACAACCTACAATATTTAGTAAGGCACATAAAAAAGTAGATTGTTTCATCTACTTCTTGACTAGAACCGATCCTGATTATTCTGAATAATTACATATGCAGGGTATTTTGTGACAGATGTAGCAGCCACGCTTGAACATAGTCGTTATTTCTTTATCGAGATCAATGCGTATGAGGTTCATCGCCTCAAAGATCAATACTAGATAATCGATCGCCCTGTATTCCAGCTCTTTGAGATTTTTTTCATTTGGCTTTTTTATGTAGTTTCGAAAACAAAAAGATAGCTTGTCCAAATATTTTATCAATTTATTTTCTAAATCCGAGAGCGTGTCATTCGGATAAATCTTGCAAATCATTGCTTGCCACTCGCTCAAACTTCCGGGCTTTCTTGACGGCGGTCGGCCGGTTTTTTGCCTCTCATCGATATCAATTCTTTGGCAACTGCATGGGATATCCATGCACCTCGGACACTTGTAAGAGTAATGTTTCCAAAGTTCGCTTTCGATGTCGATGTGATAGCGGAATATGAGTGCGATATACCAAAATAATGCGGCGATTAAATCTACTTTTGCTTGTTCGGTCTTGTCATTTTCCAAATTATCAATAAATCGCAATATATATTTTTGATTGTAATACAAAAGATCATCAACACAATAAAGCCGGTCGTCACCGACCCCATAAACCTTTCTATTTATTTTTATTAGATCATCGAAAGTCATCAACTTAAAATATACCACAAAAACCGCCAGATGCTAGCCATCGTGTTTCGGCTGTGTTCTGTATACTGTTTACTGAATACCGATTTCCTACGCGGCCGGTTTGTCAGCGGCGGCGACGCCGAGAGAGACGAGACCAATAATTATTTTCACAATCGCATACCAGACTGGATCTGCCGTCCAATTGGCACTTGGTATCAAGGCCAAAATTCCCATCACAAGAACGAGCAGACCGACGATCATTAATGTTGTTTTCGACACAGCTCTCCTTTTCTTAATAATAGTTATAAATATAGTAGCAGATTGGTGAAAACTATTTCATGCCAGAGAGTTCGAGAAATTTATTCTGGAAATAATTTGCCTGCTCACTGCTACCGGATTCGTAATGGTAAACCGAGAGGTTCTGGTAGGCGGCGGCGTAATCCGGATTTGAATTAATTGTTTTGAGCCAAAGTTTCTCCGCCTCCGCTTTCTCCCCGGCACGATATTTGAGCACTCCTAGGTTAAATAGGGCGTTGTCATAATCTGGATTGAATTTTAACTCTGCTTCATACTGCTCGATCGCCTCCTCTGCTCTCCCCTCCTCGCCATAGAGCACACCCAAATTGTTATGGGCCATGGTCTCATAGGGATTGAGTTCGAGTGATTTGTAATATTCAATCTCCGCCTGGTCGAAATAACCGGAAAAATAGTACATTACTCCCAAATTTCTGTGTGCCAACGGAGAGTGCGGAGAGTTTGTGGCCGCATTTAGCCAAAAACTTAGGCGATCCTTAAAATTATCAAGATGAATAAAGTTAACGCCAGCAAATATTAATATCACCGCTAGCGTGGTGTAGAGCTGCCAAAGGGTTTTCAAATTTAGTTTTTTAAAAAGATCGGTTTCCAAAAGTACTATCATAAAGCCCAAAAGCGGTAGATAAGCTCTGTGTTCAATGAAATCTGGAGCAACGGAAGTGTTGGGGCGTATAAATGTCGGGATTAAAAATATTAAGAACCAAATTGCGCCGAATACGATCCATTTCCATCTTCGCTTCTTTGTAAATATAATAAGCAATATTAATGTAATAATGCCTGCGATACCAAATAGCTTGTTCGAATCCTCTAAAATCGGTAAAACCGAAAGATTAAAGGGGTAAAATATCTTTCCGATGTAAAGTAGTATGGCATATGAATTGAGATAAAAGAATTTTATGGTAGCTAAAAATCCCAGCCCGCCGGAAGCGCCAGAAAGAGCGATACTTCTTCCCCAGTACCAAAGAGCGAATGCTATTCCCGAAGTTATGGCTAGAAGCGAAAATTCCTTGGCTTTCGCTCGGCTCTCTGCAATTAGAAAGTAATAGAGAAGAAAAACCAACGGCAAGATTAAAGCCGTCTCTTTTGTGAATATCGCCAGAGCAAAAAAGAGAGCGCAAAGAACAGAGTTTATTATATTACAATTTAGATTATCGCGGCTTTGACCCCCAGCATCCTCAATGTCGTCGCGAGCGAAGCGTGGCGATCTATCCGATTGCTTCGTCGCTTCGCTCCTCGCAATGACGCTACCACCTTCATTGACATTAATAAAAAATATGAACGAGGCCAAGGCAAAAATTGCTAGCAATGAATCATTTCTGCCGGGTATCCAAGCCACCGCTTGGGAGAGAATCGGGTGCAATGTAAATAATACGGCGGCCAGAAAAGAGAGCGAGCGTTTGTATTTGAGTTTAAGCAAAGTTGTAAAAACTAAAGATGAGGCGACAAGGTGTAGGATTATATTGGTCAGGTGATATATGGAAGCCTTGTCTCCCCCGAGATGGGCGTCGAGCATAAAGGAGAGAGTCAGGATCGGGCGATAATATGTCGCTGATGAGTGCAAAATATGAAAAACTTCTTGCTTGAATATCAATCCGATATTAGCAAAATCTTTTAAAAAGTTGATATTATCCAAGATCAAGACATTGTCGTCGAGATATGTGAAGTCAAAAAAGAGAGTTTTGAGATACAAAAGAAAGCCCAAGACCGCAATCCATGCATATGGCCGCCAAGATTTTAGAAAAACCGACTTCAACCAAGTTGTGTTTTCAGGGGACATAATAATTTGTACCTAACCGTCACCGTCGCCATCGTCAAGCGTCCTACGGTTGCGATGCCCGTTACGTCCGACGTCAAACGTTAAACGATACGGGCTTCGTTACCGGTAACCGATTAACTTAATTGGTGTTTATTTGTGGACTAGATTTGTGTCGGTGGGGTTCCTCACTTTTTTACGAACACGAGCAAACTTGCCTCGCCAATCTCATCTTCCCCAAATTCGTCTTGCCATGCTCCGCTACTTCCATCATACCAAACATATCCACCTTTTAGCTCGTAATCGTCCGTTATCATCGCCATCAGATAATTAAAAAGTAAAGTCGATGAATTTCTGCCGACAAATCCGCTTGATTGCCGTTGCGAAAGTACTATCATCTTCGGCGACGAATCTCCCAGATCAGATATTACTTCTTTTTGATAGACTACCGCTTTTTCCGTATTCATCGAATGCGGATAAGTTATTACGAATCTGGTCGGGCTCATTCTTTTCGCATACCAAAGAATCTGCGGCTCTGAACCAGCGATATAGATGGTATCGCCGGCAGTTGAATATTGATCGATCTTGTCCGCAATTATTTTCGATTCGGTAAACGGATTATCCTTGTCGTAAATCCAGAGACTTAACTCTTTAGATGTTTTTGTATACTGGGTCCGGATCGGATAGATGATAATGAATATTAGAAAAACTAATAATAACGAGGCGAAGAGATTGATATTAATATATTTTTGGATCAATTTGCCTCGCAAAACTCTTTCTAGCGCAAATGTTAAGAAGAGTGCCCAGAATGGAAGCAAAGCTATATAGTAATGACCGACCGCGCTTTGATAAATGCCTAAAAGTGCAAAAAAAAGAAGTCCCGCATAGAACCAGAAATTTCGAGGACGTATGAAGACGTAATACCCCGAAAGTAAAATAAGCGCCCACCAGTCTTTGAAAAAAAGCTGAAGATGAGGTACCATGGCTGAAAATCCGTAACCTTGCTCGTTAGCGTAGTAGAGGTTGAAAACCACCGCCGACTCGAAGAGTTCCCTGACTCCGCCCTTGACAAAATAATATCCCAATGATGCAAGAATAACCAAGATAAAACCTGTGAGAATCTGCCCGATCGTGATCAAAAGTCTGCGATAATCATTTTTTCCTTTGTACTCTCCCCAAAGCCAATAGATGAGTATGAACAAAATCACAAATACACCGATCGGTTTGTAAAGAAGCGATGTTGCCGCCAGCACTCCCGCTAACCCCCAATGCCACCATATGGGTTTATCTTTAAAAAATACGTAGAGCGCAAGAAGACCCAGAAGCGGCAGAAGCATAAACTCTTCAGTGTTGGCAGAGTTTACCATCAAATATGGGAATGAGAACATTGCAGTCAAGAGCGCTGATGCGACTATTCCCGCCCGCTTCCCCGCTTCTTTATAAGCGATCAATCCGACTAAAATTACTGTTCCGGCCAAAAATAGTGTAGCCAAAAGACGCGGCGGCCAGAGAGAGTCGGAGCTAATAAGCTGTGCGAGATAATATGTATAGACTATGAGCGGCGGTTTTTGGAGAAATGAGTTTTTATACGGAGCAACCCCCTCACGCATTATCCAAGCAGAATAAGCATACTCCCCCTCGTCCCTGTCGAAAGGCACATTGTAGCAGTTCCAGCGAATTAATATAAACAATACTAGAATTAAGGCGATTGATAGTACAATTAAAATCACTCTCGCCTCTTTTGAGAACTTGATTGGTTTCCTGCTTGTTATATATTTAGTAGTGGCGAGCATATAGCCTTAAACTACGAATAGCGAGGTATTGTCCCGTGACGACGGTTGGCAAGCGCGTCCGCCGAAGGCGGATCAAAGTGCCTAGGAACGGGATGATGCCGAGCAAGTGATTAATAATACAGATATCTATTTACTTTTTAATGAATTGAACCAATGAGCAAATGCAACGATCAGGGTGCCAAGACCGTATTTGACACTTCGAATGAAATTAATACTCGAGGAGTCCGGTTCGTACTTGGCCGGAACCGAAATCTCGCCGATTTTGAAACCTCGCTCAATAATCTGAAACAAAACTTGGCTGTCAAAAACAAAATCATTGGAGTTTTTTGTAAAATTGATATTCTCCAAAACTTTTCGTTTGTAGGCACGCATACCGGTGTGCCACTCCGAAAGATTTTGTCCAGAGAGAATATTTTCGACAAATGATAATGCTCTATTGGCATAGTATTTGTATCTCGGCATCCCCGCTTCCCGCGCTTCCGCCCTGCTACGAATTCGCGAGCCTAGCATGACATCGAAATAGCCACCTTCGATAAATGAAACGAAATACGGGATTAATTTCGGATCATATTGATAATCCGGATGAAGCATAACAACAATATCAGCGCTTTTCTTGAGAGCGATTTTGTAACAGCTTTTTTGATTCGCCCCGTAGCCTAGATTTTTTCGGTGTTTGAATGTAGATATCCCAAGTCTGACTGCAAGATCGATAGTTTGATCGCAACTTCCATCGTCTACCAAAACTACTTCCGATGCTGTGTTCGGAGGAATATCATTAATTGTCTTTTTAAGCGTTCTTTCTGCGTTATACGCCGGCAACACAACAATAACCCTCGGTTTTACCCCCCTTGGTTTCAATTTGAGTTTTTGCATTTCTTATTGATTTATAGCAGTCGCTCCGCCATTGTTGATTTTACCCCAAGAAACCGCCTCCCAGGATCGTTCGTGGAGGTAATAAATGAGTAATTTTGATACCAAATCTATCAGCCCGATCGTATTTGCCAAAGCCAGATTCCCCGTCATCAGATAAACGATAACCACAGTCGCAATCGTGGCTACAATTCGAAAAGTAATTGATTTCAAAATCGTCCTTCTCTTTTTGTCTTTCATTTTTCACTCTCTTTTCTATCAGCGATTAATGCTAGCAAATTCTGAATTTCATTTTCAATCCTACTCTTCAATTCTTGATTATCAAACAAATTGACAATACCCGATAACGATCGAAGATTACGATCTAATGCATTTTCAAATTCTTCATCGCCTACTACTGCGAACATATGATCGAGCAATTCTCCCTTTTTACCTTCTTCGATCCATTGGGTATATTCTGCTTTAATGTGCTCCACCAAATGTAAAATATTGCGCAGGAAAGCGGACTCGAGGTTGATAAAATGTTCTTGATACCGGAGCGACTTTTCACCCGGCGAAAAAAATCTCTTCAAACTAAGGTACCCTGCCACTGATGCCCCGACAAAAGGCAACCCGTCTCCCCAACCAAATTCATATTCTAGTGTCTCCTTCCCGGAATCATCCGGGTCAGCCAACGTTTTAAAAGATCGTAAAATAACCATTTTGCTCAAATGTTCTCTTGACAAAATTTCAAAATCCAAGCCCGAAACCCCCTCCGACCCCGCAAGTAAATCTACCAGTTGCTCTCGGTCACTTCTGCTTTCAGTCAAATGTTGAAAATAATGGTCCGACAACCTCGGGACGCTCCGGACTTGATTCGCCGTGGCTGACATCAGATCTAGGCCGTATAAAGCAATCGCTACTCGGAGTTCCGGCTCGTGTTCTTCGTCTAGATTTAAAATCTGGCTAAGCATGTCGCTTCCTCCAGCTGAAAATCTCATGAATCCTTTACATGCTAGTGAATTAATAATTTTATAATCTATTGTCGGCTCTGATTTCATCCAATTCTCAATGGAAGCTAATGTTGATTTGTCGAATGGATCGATAACATTGTGGATCGCTAAGAAATAGACTAGCGAGGACATTCTGGTATAGAATTTATCCAAACTATTCATCCAGCCCACAAGCGCACTCTCGTCTGGGTTCACCCACAGTGGGTCTAAAACACCGGACTGGACCCCTCCCTCTTTTGTTCCTATAAGCAAAGCATTATAACAATGATTTTCAACATCCAACGCCACGATAGCCGGCATTGAGAATAATGCGGAACCATCGAGCCTCGTCCCTTCTTGCATTTTTTTTATGATTTTGTAGACCGCTTCGTTGGCAATGGCATAATGTCCGCATAATCCTTTTCCGCCCATGAGTATCGCATCAACCCCGCTTGAATCGAGAGTCAAGAGTCGAGATTCACTTGTCGCTTCGAACTCTTCGCGATCTCGAAATCCATCTCTTTCTTCTTTGGACAACTTTTCAAAGTAGTTCCCGGCGATATAGTCATATTCTAAACTTGAATTTACAATTTTTGATGCCAATAGCACTGCCTTCAGCGGAGAAATATTTGCGATATTTTCTATCCCGAGATCGACCAGCGATTCTCCATGTCTCTCTGTCCACTCATAAACGATACCAGCCAGCGCTTCCCAATCGGTATTTTCAAGAATTTGGCGCTCCGGGAGACCTGCCTTACCTTGTTCTTTCATGATTTCATCTATTCCCACTCTTCTTTCGCGAACGCTCTTAACCGCTTCGTCTATAATAGGATTTGAAAATGACGCTTTCTCTGCCAGCAAACTTGAAAGCGGACCGATTTCGCATCGCCCGCCAGCAGTCGCAGGCAAACTCACCGATTCTCTGCCGCCAAGCACACTCTCGCAAGCCTCGGCAAATCCGATATCTGACAATTGGATTATCTTTTTTGCTTCGTCTTTTATTTCATGAGCCTCACCGTAGGCCTCTTCCGCTGCTTGTTCGATTCTTTCAGACATAATCACCTCAACATAATAGTGGTATTGTATACAATATATCATACCTGACTTAACCCTCGACTTGAACCAGCGATATTTTTTTGCTAGATTGTTAATGGGCGGGTGCCCGTTATTTTATTTAATACCTCTTAGCAAAAGTACGAATATCCTCATGCGGTAGCTATTTGTATTTTCGTAAGATTTGTATTTTCGTGAAGGGATTTCTATGCTAATGACCAATATCCAAATATATAATTATTAGTACGGAGTGTCGAATGATGAAAACCAAGCACATTTACTTTTTCGGCGGCAAAAAAGCCGATGGCAACGGCAAAATGAAAGATCTCTTGGGTGGCAAAGGAGCAAATTTGGCGGAGATGGTGAACTTGGGCGTGCCTATCCCGCCCGGTTTTACCGTCACAACAAAAGTCTGCAATTACTATTATGAACATGATAAGAAATTACCAGTTGGGTTTGATGATGATTTTGAAGCATCAGTAGCCAAAGTTGAAAAATTGACAGGAAAGAAATTTGGCGACCCAAAAAATCCCCTTCTTTTCTCTGTCCGCTCCGGCGCCAAGTTCTCTATGCCGGGAATGATGGATACGGTGCTAAATCTTGGATTGAATGATGATATCGTGACCGGGTTGGCTAAAAAAACAGGTAACGAACGCTTCGCTCTAGACGCCTACCGCCGATTCATTCAGATGTTCTCCGATGTAGTAATGGAGGTTGAGAAAGCGTTGTTTGAGGAAATTCTAGATCATGTTAAGGAAAAGGTCGGTGCTAAAAACGATACTGATTTGAGTGTTGATGATCTAAAAAAAGTAATAAAACTGTATAAGGAACTTTACAAAAAGCATACCAAGAAAGATTTTCCAAGCGAGCCGATGGCGCAACTTAGAGCTTCTCGGGATGCCGTTTTTCGAAGCTGGAACAATCAGCGAGCCATTACTTATAGAAGATTAAATAAAATCGCTGATGATCTTGGAACTGCCGTCAATATTCAAGCGATGGTTTTTGGAAATATGGGGCAAAGTTCCGCAACCGGAGTCGGTTTTACCAGAAACCCTTCGACGGGAGTGAGTGAATTTTACGGCGAGTATTTGACAAATGCCCAAGGCGAGGATGTAGTTGCCGGGGTTAGAACTCCGAAGCCGATTACAAAACTTAAAATTGAGATGCCCAAAATCTACGCGGAGCTAAAAAAGATAACCGATCGTCTTGAAAAACATTACCGAGATATTCAGGATTTTGAGTTTACGATAGAAGAGGGCAAGCTCTATATGCTTCAGACCAGGACCGGCAAACGAACTACCGAGGCCGCAGTAAAAATTACTGTTGATATGGTAGAGGAAAAATTGATATCGATCGATGAAGCTCTGATGCGAGTCGAGCCACAAAGTTTGGATCAATTGCTTCATCCGATACTCGACCCATCCGCCACCTACGAGGTGGCGGCCAAAGGTCTTCCTGCTTCTCCGGGAGCCGCGGTCGGCAAAGTTGTTTTTGATTCCGATGAAGCAGTGATACAATCCGAATCTCGTCCTGTGATACTTGTGCGCACCGAGACCTGTCCGGATGATATTCACGGCATGGACTCGGCAAAGGGCATTTTGACCGCTAGGGGAGGGATGACTTCTCACGCCGCTGTTGTCGCCCGAGGCATGGGAAAATGTTGCGTCGCCGGTTGCGAGGAGATAAAGGTTGATGAAAAAAACAAGAAATTTGTTATCGATGGCACGACGGTCAAAGAGGGAGATTGGATCACTTTAAATGGTTCCTCTGGTGAAGTCATTATCGATAAAGTTAAGACTATCGAGCCCACCCTTTCCGGAGATTTCGGAAAATTCATCGCCTGGGCGGAAAAGAAAAAGAAGCTAGAAGTCCGCGCCAATGCCGACGTGCCGAAAGACGCCAAAACAGCCAGAGAATTCGGAGCAGAGGGAATCGGTTTATGCCGAACCGAGCATATGTTTTTTGAAGAAAACCGCCTTCCCTTTATGCAGGAGATGATTATCGCCGGTACTACCGAAGAGAGAAGAGTGGCGCTTAAAAAACTCCTCAAATTCCAGAAAGAGGATTTTGTCGGGCTTTTCACCGAGATGAAAGGATATCCGGTGACAGTCCGTCTACTTGATCCCCCACTGCATGAGTTCTTGCCAAAAACCAAAGAGGAAGCGAAAATATTGTCTAAAAAAATCGGAGTTTCAGTTGAAAAAATATGGAAAAAGGCGGAGGAGCTTCATGAATTCAATCCAATGCTTGGGCATCGTGGCTGCCGTTTGGGTATCACCTACCCCGAAATAACCGAGATGCAAACGGAGGCGATAATCTCCGCCGCTTGCGAGCTTGCGAAAATAAATATCAGAGTCGTGCCTGAAATAATGGTGCCGCTTGTTGGAAATGTATCAGAGTTTGCCGATCAGAAAGCAGTGATTGATGAGACCGCAAAAAGTGTGATGGAAAAATACAAAGTCGATCTTAAATATATGGTTGGGACAATGATCGAAGTGCCAAGAGCCGCCGTAACTGCCGATGAGATCGCAAAAGAGGCCGAGTTCTTTTCTTTCGGCACCAATGATCTGACCCAGA
>MEZY01000025.1:0-908 GCA_001776195.1 Candidatus Berkelbacteria bacterium RIFOXYA2_FULL_43_10 | reverse complement strand
AAAATCTTCTCCGACGATCCCTTTCAGACGCTCGATCAAGCCGGTATCGGAGAGCTGGTTCGAATTGGGATTGATAAGGGTAGATCAGTAAAGAAGGATTTAAAAATCGGCATCTGCGGCGAACACGGTGGCGACCCCGATTCAGTCAAGTTCTGCCACAGAGTCGGGATGACCTATGTCTCCTGCTCGCCATTCCGAGTTCCGATAGCCATACTCTCTGCGGCTCAAGCGGTGATTGAATCGAGATCCACAGATTCCGTCCACAGATTAGGCACAGACAGTAGATGAAGAATTTATTTCATTAATCATTATCCAGTCATACCGACAAATCAGATTGTCATCCTGAACTTGTTTCAGGATCTAAAATCTCCCCTATGAATCGGCGGGGAGATTTTGTTATGTTAGATAATTAATTTAGGTTGGCCCACCCGCCGTGGCGGAGGATGGGCCGGTTCGCCGTCGCAGTTACCACTGGAGCTCATTCCAGCGGAACCAGCTCCGGTTTCTCGCCGATAATGAGCACCCGATAGTTCTTCCCTTCCACCTCAACGATCTGGTCGCTCTTTACCTCTGTGCTACCTGAGCCCTCCTTGGGCATCGGAAGTGTGACTGCGATCCTCACCGATGCCGGGACCTCCATCCTGACGCCATTGAGTAACCCCTGCATGGCCTTGACATGACCGTCAAGGAAACAGAGGTTGCCGTACCCGGAGTGAGGCCACTCGAGCTCCTCCCATTTCGAGAAGCACTCGTATTCGTTCACCCCTTCGCCGAAGAGGAGGATCGACTTCGGGTTTTCGGCACCCCCCTGCGCTCCTCCTCGGAGCATGAACTCGTTCCAGAGGTAGGAAACCGGCCTCTTCCCTTCCTCGTTGGGCGGTTGCTCATCGCAGACAAGTGCCTCCTCC
>MEZY01000024.1 GCA_001776195.1 Candidatus Berkelbacteria bacterium RIFOXYA2_FULL_43_10 | reverse complement strand
TCTATCACATTATTTGACATAGAGCCTAAAAAAGATTGACAGAAGGGGATTATTAAGCTAAAAATATGATGTGGTCATAGACCATAATCGAGGTAGATAGGAGAGACACCCAAGATGACATGCCTCGCGCTCGGTTTCACAGTCATTCTGGTCTCGCTCTTCACAGCTTGTCTATTGGGTGTGGGGAGCACCGTCCTTTTCCGCTTCGGTCCCTTCGAGAGAGCTTACAGGTGGCTCCGGGGACCGTTCATCGTCGTGACGACTGTCAGTGTCGTTGCCACCATCTGGGGAGGATATGAAGCTAGGCTCACGCCAAACGGTCTCCTGTTTCTCCTCAACTGCCTGTTGGCACTTGTGGCCGTCTTCACGGAGACGGCAATGCTCAACGGGTTGGTGGTCCTGACTTGCTCGAGATACAACCGAGACACAAGGCGCCCCGAGATCATTCGTGAGAGCCTTGTGGGGGTGATTGTCAAGGATCTCTGGGTTGTCGGCGGAAATCCAGCAGGAGGGGAGATGAGTGTCTGCGGGATCGCATGGAGTATGATCCCGAACAACCTTGTCTCCTGCATGGTGGCGATCTTCGCTCTGGTCGTGGCAGCATGTGGTTGGTTCTTCGCGGGAAGATCGATCTTCGATAAGAGCAAGAAGATCGACTACTCGCCGGCACTCTACCTCGGGGTATCGATGTTGATCGCTGGGGTTCTCGTGACGGCGCTCGGGTTGCCCGTAGTTCATGCACTAGCGCAACCACGCTACTGGCTCTGGCTAGTGTTGGGCCCCGTCTCTTTGATCGTCTTTGCCGCGAGTCTGACGTTGAGGTGGAAGATTAGGGCTTGGCGAGATGAGAGGAGAACAAGTCGGAAACGTACAGAGCAACCTCAAGAGAGAGCGCGGAAGGAGTCGTGGATCGCGCCGATGCCGAACTGGTTGCTGATGCAGCTCAAGGCAGCGAAGATGACGGCGTGTCCGATCGTCTCGCTGACTCGGGCACCAGAACAGCCGGAACCCCCGTCGTGAGGTCATTCGCGACAGAACAGTATGGGCGCTCCAATGCAATCGGGGCGCCCATCTGTGTTTTAGTGATCGAACCTTGCGACCATATATCCGACTCCCCAGGGAGCTTCGTAGGAGAGAACTTGAGATCTAACTTTTTCTCCATCAAGAATACCCAGAAGGATTAAAAGCGAACGGTAGCCGCACTCGCCGGCTTCTTTCTGAAGCTCTTCATCGATATTTATTATTGCGGAGGGATTGTAGTTTTTAATATTTTCAACAATTGCGGCATCAAAAATCTTGCCAGATTCTCCTCCACTATTCCTCTCTGTTATCAGATTATGCGACAAATCTCCGGAGGCGACAATAGCTACGCGTTTATCGCTGTTCGCTATGACATCAGTTATTGTTTGACCAAATGAGAAATGTGCCGCTCTGGAAGAGCCGGAGTAGCCGATGGGCAATACCTCGGGTTTGTAATCAAGCTTTTCCAGAAGATAATAGAGCGGTACAAGTACACCGTGGTCCAAATAGTATATATCATTCTGGTGATCAATAATTTCTGCCCTAAAATCATTCTTTCTCGATGTCTCAACGATGTCATTGGCTAATTTATAATCGCCAGGTAGTTCTAAAGAGTATTGTGATCCGAAGCTCCCAAGATCACCGAACATTTTATTCGCAAAACCAAGAGCAAAAACAGCGGGGTCTAAAAGCCCGTGAGGGGAGATAATCAATATTGTTTCAGGTTCAAAATCCGCAAGATCATCCGCCAGCTTTTCCAAAGCAGATATAGTATCATTTACTTTTTTAAGTTCATCTCTTCCGATATCGGGGATAATTATCGGCGGGTGGGGGACGAAACAAGAAAATGTAATCATAAGAATTAAGTTTAAAAGCTTAAAGCTTGCCCCGAGTAAGCCCCAGGGGGTGAAAGTAAAAAAAGTTATTGTGTGGTTACATTGTACATTTTAATTTGCATTTTAATCAACAAATCTGCGATAAGTTGAAATTTATCAGGAATTGTTTGATAATGGAGCTAAGAAGCATTGATAATTTTTCTCGATAAAACAGGAGCAAATATGTCAGTAGAAGGTGGTCCGGAGCCAGAATCAGTAATGGGTAAATTCGAATTGCATAAGCGACCAGAGGTTGATCAGTCCGTAACAAGATTGCGTAGTCACGGCCGCAAGGTCGAAGAAACCAAACAGGGGCGTATAAGCGCTCACTTTGGGTTCATAGAAAAAGCCCTGCGGATGGACAGGGGCCATTTTGTCGCCGATGTTAAAAGTGATCTAACCCGCGAATTCACTATTAATTTGCAGAACGAAGACGGTAGTGAAGACACCGAAAGGATCGACCTACTAGTTCAGGGTCTTTTTGATTCGGAAAAAGATATTTTGCGTCGGCGTGGTATGGGAGAAGAGCTTGAAGAATATGGCGATACTCCGAAACCAGAAGATTACGAAAAATTCAGGCAACAGATATACGACAAAAAAGCCGAGCAGGAAAAAACTCTCGGTAACTGGATAGATTATCTCGGAAGCGAAGAAGCCGACTATTACCCTGTGTGGTTTAAGTATCTTGCGATCAGAAGTTTGCAGAAAATGGGCAAACGTGATCGTGATATTGGAGATTATTCCAAGCGTTCGGCAAATACCTTGCAACCGTTTCCCGATCTCTCCCGTGAATCATTTTCTCGGACGCTTGATGCTATCAAGAAAATGCAGAGCGAGAAAACTTTGCTTGATTTTGAAAAAATTAACGATTATTCCGATGACGAACTTTCCGCATTGGCGGAACTCGACAGAGCCGCCGCCAAAGGCGACTTCGCCAAACTTTACGCTAACTTTCAAAATGAAATAGAAAGGGAACGGCGAGAGCGGGGAGAGAGCACAGCCGGGCAGTGGCGCCATTTTCCTCAAGGGAGCAACCCGGAAGCATTAGTGTCGACACTTGAGGGCAAAGGAACAGAGTGGTGCACGGCAGGTCTTAGCGTTGCCCAAGATCAGCTTCAAAGCGGTGAATTTTACATCTATTATACTTACGACAAAGATCGAAAACCAACCGACCCTCGCGTTGCCATTTTCCTAGTTAACGGCCAGATTTCGGAAGTTCGTGGCGTTTATGGCAAAGATCAGGATTTGGAACTGGATTTTGTTGATATTGCCAGAGAAAAATATAAGGATTTTTCCGGAAGTGAAAGGTACGAAAAAAAAGATCGTGATATGAAATTTCTTTCCACCGTTGAAAAGAAAATGAATGCGAGTGAAAGCTTAAGCAAAGGTGAACTTGTTTTTCTTTACGAAATCGATTCTCCGATCGAAGGTTTTGGACATGGCGCTGATCCGAGAGTTGCCGAGCTTCGAAGTCAGCGCGATCCGAAAGTTGATGCGCCGATTGTTTTGGAATGTCAGCCAGATGAAATTGCATGGGGTCAGGACCAAATTGGCGAAAACACCAGATCGTACATCGGCCCGTTATTTCCTGACATTTTCAAATTACAAAATCTTGAAAACATCTACGCTTCATTTCCTGAAGGCAAAATCCGAAAAAGTGATTTGGGGATCGGCGGTAAAACTAAAAATGAATTAGTTAACGAATTAAAGGCGAATGGAATAAAAATTTATGAATATGCTCAGGATATGCTGGATAGTTCGGAATTTACAACTCAACCAAGCCCTGAACAAATTAATTTAGTTCGCCTGAAGGTTCGCGATCTTGGATTTCCAAACGGTGCTACAACCGATCGAATTTATGCTAAAGCAGAAGAACTCGGCCTCGAACTTTGTCCGGCTGAAGTTGGCCCGCATCAAAGATTAAAAGATATAGATCAACCATTAGGGGAATGGTACCGAATTGCTATGAAGCAAATTACGGACCGGCGCGGCGATCCTAAGGTCTTCGACTTGGCACACAATGACGATGGTTTGTGGCTCGACTCCTACTTCGCTTATCCTGCTTACGAGTGGAGCGCTGACGGTGGGTTTGTGTTCCGTCTTCGCAATGTTTCTCAAGCTGCTTAGATTCTTGAATTCTTTATTAACTTTTGAAACTTTGAGTTTTAGATACTTTGACACTTATGTGGTGTAGCCGCGCGACACAATTTTTGATATACTGAATATAGATTGGTTGAATTGTCCGGCTAGTCCTCGACCTGCTCAGGCCAGGCGGCTTGGCGAAACCTCTCTGGCATATACAGATTGAGAATGCTGGCGGTTACGACTTACAGCAGAGGATTTGTATTTTGTCTACATAAAAAGAGAAACTTGGTGTGGTTTGGTGGTGGATTTTTGATCCCAAATAAGATACAGCTTTGTGCCTTTCGTTTGATGAATTGCAGGGGCAGTGGCACAGATGTCAAATCACACAATTACAGACCGGCGCGGCGATCCTAAGGTCTTCGACTTGGCACACAATGACGATGGTTTGTGGCTCAACAACAACTTCGCTAATCCTGACAACAAGTGGAATGCTGACAATGAGTTCATGTTCCGTCTTCGAAAGTATTTCTTTTCCGTCCGCCTAGGCGAGACGGTTTTTCTTTTGCGGATTGTCGAGATTCTTCTTCCAACCGCCAAACATACGACCTGCTTCGCCAAGTTTCAGTGCCAGTTCCTCGTATTTGCCGTTAGGAATGATTTTGCCCTCCCAAGCGACGGAAATAAGGAATTTTAGAGTGTCCAAAATCAAAATACATTCAGAGATTTTATCTTTCTTTTTCTCCTTTTCGCTACAATAAGTAATATATGAGAGCTCTAGTAAATCTAAAATTTTATTTTCAATGCGCTGGCCAATCGTATAACGGGAACTTTTAGCAATATGAGGCACAAAGTCAATCCAAATCAAATATCCCTCTTTAACTCGGCAGAGGATCGAGGGGCAACTCGAGAGAGAGAGGTTTTGGATTGCGTCATAGTTACAATAATATCATATCTTTTGATAATCTGCTTATTTCATGGAGAGAATTTTTAAAGGGCAAGAAGAGGCGAAAAGATGTAGCCGAATTTTCACTTAATTTTATGGACAGTATTTTTGCGCTTCACGCAGACCTTACGGACAAAACTTATCGGCATGGCGGGTACAAAGTTTTCAAAATCAATGATCCAAAAATGCGCGACATTCACAAGGCAAGTGTTAGGGATCGGCTCGTTCATCATGTGATTTATCGGATTTTATATCCGTACTTCGACTGCAAATTCATTTTTGATTCATATTCTTGCAGGGTTAACAAAGGTACCCACCGATCGATAAATGGGTTTAGAAATTTTGCGCTAAAAACATCTCGAAATAATACTCGAACTTGCTGGGTGCTAAAATGTGATATTAGAAAATTCTTCGCTAGTGTCGATCACCGAATTTTAAAAGATATTTTAGAAAAATTCATCGCTGATACTGATGTTTTGCAACTTATCGAACAAATCATCGGGAGTTTCAACACTGAAGACAAAACCGGCACGGGATTACCGCTTGGCAATTTAACCAGCCAATTGCTTGTTAACATATTCATGAATGAATTTGATCATTTTGTGAAACGAGATCTGAAAGTCAAATATTACATTCGTTATGCCGACGATTTTGTTTTACTTTCAAGAGATAAACGATATCTTGCAAATCTATTACTCCAAATTAGCGATTTTTTAGAAATAAACCTAAAACTCGCACTTCACCCAGACAAAGTCTTTATTAAAACGCTTGCATCGGGTGTAGATTTTCTTGGCTGGGTTCATTTCCCGAACTATCGCATCTTGCGCAAATCGACGAAACTCCGAATGTTAAGAAGAATTGTTGAGAGTCCGACAAATGAAACTTACCAATCCTATCTAGGGATTATCGCTCATGGTAATAGTAAAAAAGCTAAAAGAAAGTTGGATGATTTGTATTTTAGTGGTTGGGATTAAAGATTATATCAAAGTTTAAGATTCTGAAATTAATTAATACTAGCTCCTCGAGAGTCGGTTTCTAGTTCGTGAAATCATGCCAGCATTTGACCCAATCCAATATTTGTGATATTATTACTCGGTATCGAGATACATGTCAGAAGCCAACATTCAAAATTCGATCCTTGTTGCCATAGTTGGCAGGCCTAACGTCGGGAAATCGACTCTTTTTAACCGTCTGATTGGGAAAAGGCAGGCGATTGAGTCGAAGACTCCCGGAACGACCAGAGATCGTCTCTACGGGGAGCTTGCATGGAATGGTAAAAAAATATTGCTCACAGATACGGCCGGAATTCAAAGTGGGGCGAAGGAAGAACTCTTGGAGCAATCTATGGCCGCGACTAAACTTGCGATTGCAGGCGCCGATCTGGTGCTTTTGTTAGTTGATTTTAGGGAGGGTTTGACCGATGCTGATTTTCAGATAGCAAAATCTTTGAAGAGGTGTGCCGAAAAAGTGATTGTGGTTGCCAACAAATGCGATAATAAATTCGAATCGGCGGGAATGGAGACATTTAGACGGTTGGGATTTGCGGATATTGTGCCTGTTTCGGCGATATCGGGCAAAGCAAGCGGAGATTTGCTTGATATGGTGACCGAGAAAGCGGAATCGATCGAAATCGCGAAGAAAGAGGAGGAGCTTAGGGGGGGCGAGATCAAATTCACGATAGTCGGTCGCCCCAATGTCGGGAAATCGACTCTGACTAATACGATTTTGGGCAGAGAGCATATGATAGTTTCAAAAACTCCCGGTACGACCAGGGACACGGGGAATTTTAGCTTCAAATATAAAGGTAAAATTCTGGAGGTGGTAGATACGGCGGGGATGCGGAGAAAGGGTAAAATTGATCACGATACGGTAGAGAGTTTCGCCTTGATTAGATCCCTGAAAGCGATTAAGGAGTCGGATTTGGTAGTATATACTATTGATTCTCAAGAAAAAATATCTTCTCTCGACCTAAACATTTTGGGAGAGATAAAGGATTCGGGAAAGTCGATAATACTTGCGGTCAACAAGATCGATCTTTGGGGTGAAGAGAGAGAGGCGGAAATGGCGAAAATTATTAACTCACTCCAGCGAGAGCTAAATTTTATGCCATGGGTGCCGGTGGTTTTTATCTCGGCGAAAGATTCTAGCAACATCAATAACCTTCTAAATCAAATTATTAAAGTCATAGAGGGTCGGATGACCGAAATCGACGAAGATTCGATGCGAGATATTTTCAAAGATGCCTTGGCCATGAACTATCAGATCGGATATATCAAATATCTGCGATTTGAGCGCGCCAATCCACCAGTTTTTAAGATCAAAACTTTGAAGAACAAAAAAGCCCACTTTTCTCATTTGAGATACCTGGAAAACAAAATCAGAGACCGATTCCCATATAACGGTACCCCGATATTCATCGACCATCAGAGATAATTTGAGAACACTACCACCCCACTTCGCCCGCCGAGTCGGCAGGCTACGAGGGGCAGGCTGATTCTATCCACGGATCGACTCTGATATCAATCAAATCCATTAGAAGTTATCTCATAAATAAGTCGAGTCGCATTAGATTATCGTATCCAGGACATAACCATAGTTGATCTGTCATGCTGAATTTATTTCAGCATCTCAATGGGATTCTGAAACAAGTTCAGAATGACACGGCTTATGATGATTTGTGAGATAGCTTCTAATATGCGGGGAGGTGTCGGAGGGCTAAGTCTTTTAGATTGTTTATTGAGTAATCGACCCGGCGTTGGATGCCGAAACGGTCCAGGGGCTTGATAGTAAGCCAGGCGCGACCTATCATATTGGTTCTAGGAAGTGTCCCCCATTCTCGTGAGTCGGAGGAGTGTTCTCGGTTATCACCAAGAACGAAATATTGGCCATCTCCCAAGACTGTGGAGGTTTTATCGTCGTTGTTAAGGGGTCGAGTTATCGTTCCCTCGGGTATATACTCCTCCCCCAAAGAAATTCCGTTGGGATGCTCGGTGTTGATTATTTTTACTCCCTCCGCCGATACCTCAACTGTCTCTCCTGGGAGGCCGATTATACGCTTGATATAGTTTTGCGAGGGATTCGCGGGCGGTTTGAATATAACTACATCACCTCGTTTCGGCTGGCTTATGATATATGAAATCTTTTCAGCTAAAAGATACTCTTGATCTACAAAATTCGGCAACATCGAGTTACCCTCAACGATGAAGGGCTGGACTAAAAAATAGCGGATCGAAAAGGCAATCAGAAAAACTATGACCCCAGTTTTTAGAAGATCCCACAAAAAATAGAAAAAGTCCTTGACCGGATCATTCTCTATCGTCATTTGATTCAGATCTTCGCCTTTCGGCGTAATCTCTTTGTCCAAAGCTTCTCCCTGATATTAAGTGTTTGATATGATTTAATGATCGAGATTTATCTATCTTAGTGGGGATAATCGTATACATCAATTCTAAACTTATTGACAAGATTGGTCAACCATAAGATATTGTATATATAACCGTAACGCGGTAATGTGTTTTCGGCTTTTATCTATTTTAGTAAAACTTAGAAATGAACCCAATTTTATTTAAAATCGGATCGGTGAATGTTTACACTCATGGCCTGTTTTTGGTATTGGCGGTAGTCGCGGCCGGGTTATGTTTATATTTTCTGGCTAAACATCTGCGGGTTGCATCGTCGCCGGTTTTGGATCTTATCATCTACCCCGTTCTCTTCGGAGTGATAGGAGCCAGGTTGGCATATGGGATAGTCTATTATTCGTATCTTTCTTCCCCGCTCGAGATTCTTAAGATCTGGGAGGGCGGTTTGGTCTCGTGGGGAGGTTTTGCATTGGGGCTCGTTGCTTATATTGTAGTTGTAAAGATGTATAAACTTAGTATCCCACTTTGGCTGGATATGCTCGCCATATCCGGAATGCTCGGTGTGGCAGTCGGGCGTATCGGTTGTTTTGTCTCCGGAGAGCTTTACGGCGTTCCATATACCGGGCCAGGAGCGGTGAGGGGGATATTCCCGGTTACTCTCGTCGAATCAGTGCTTGCGCTGATAGTATTCTTTATCTTGGTCCTCGCATTTGTGAAATTTCACAAATCAAGGAGTGCAAAAAGTAGCTTTGGCATCATATTCTTAGAGGGGGCTCTGCTTTACTCCGGTGGGCGTTTTGCGCTCGACTTTTTACGATCTGGAGAAAAATTTATGCGATATTTTAATTCGAATCAAATAATAGAGTTAATTGTGTTTATTGTAGCAGTGATTGTATTTGCCAGATTGGTTGCTGGCACCAAGAAAGGAGGCCCGGATGCTATCGCCTGATGTGATTGAAAAACAAAAAAAGAGTCTGATTGCAGAAAAAGAACGCCTTCAACAAAAGATCGAACAACTAAAAAAATTTCCGGATTATGGAAAAAGCGAGGATGACAATGCTCGGGAGTTGGCTGATTTTCAGAGTAATATTTCCATTGAAGAGCAATTAGTACATTTGGTCTCAAAGATTGATGGAGCTCTCAAATCCATAGATGCGGGAACATACGGTCAGTGTCTAAAATGTAAAGCAGGAATCGAGGACGGGCGGCTAGAGCTTATGCCGTATGCAGATCTATGCGTAATCTGTTCCAAGAGTGGAGATAAAAAAAGGTAAAATTTATCCCGCACTTATTAAAAACTTTGCCATAATTTTTGCTGTGGTTGTGCTTCTGCATGTTTTGGAGAGGATAATTTTTAAAAGTAGCATACCTCATTCTATTAACGCTGGCATGATCTTGGGCTTGATTCCGGCCAACCAAACCGCGATAGTTTTGTCCGCAATAATATTTATTCTTTTCGGATTATCTCTATCTCGATATTCCGGTTTTTACCTTTGGATAAGTTTGGTTATGATCGGAATCGGGAGCATTGTTTTAGAACGAATCATTTTTGGTGGTGCTCTGGATTATTTGAAAGTATGGTTTTTACCGGCATTTAACTTTGCTGATATCTTGATCGTTCTAGGTATCGTGGGTATCACGGTTAAATATTTTAAGAGCCTGTTTAACAACTGCTCCTGAAGGAATAAACGAGTAGATTTCGAGCGAAAGACGCGAAGTGCGAGGAAAGATAGCCAAAGCTACTTTGACGAGCAGTTCGTGTTTTGTAGCCGAAATATGCCGTTTATAACTATCGGATGTAGTTGTTAGACAGGCTCTAAAGAAACTAAAAATCTGCCCAGAAATTGAAGCAGATTTTTAATAACTATTACTCGTGATGTGTAATTAATCAGTAACTTCTATAGTGGTCATCTCGACATCGTGTCTGGTTCCACGACTTAAG
>MEZY01000023.1:11733-15344 GCA_001776195.1 Candidatus Berkelbacteria bacterium RIFOXYA2_FULL_43_10 | reverse complement strand
TGACTGTGGGAGGCATGAACCAGTATCTTCTGCTGGTTCAGGCGCCGTACCCCGACCGCATCCCTCAGAGTGGGACGATCCTCCTTGTTCACGAGAAGAGGATAGCCCAGGCTGGCGTCACCGTAACGCTCGGCTGGAAAGGGGAGTATCAGCTAGGCGCTGTTAACCCTCCCCTCGTGCGCACCGAGGATCTGCTGGCCGACGTCATCGTCGACCTCGATACGGGCAAGGTCGAGGTCAGAAAGGGGACGGAGTGATGGATGACAACAGGCCACTGATCGCGGCCGTTGTGATTGTCATCATCGGACTCTTGGTTCTGGCGATTCTGCACTACCAGAACCAGAAGCCGGCAACGAGCGTTCCCGTCGGCACGCGCGCCTGCGCGCCCGCCGTCCCGGCGGGACAAGCGCAGGCGCGAGGACAGCCCCTCCACCCAGGACTTATCGGGTGGAGGGGAGCTTTGTTTAAAAACTCTAAACTCTAAATCCTAAAAACCACAAATATCAAATTCGAAACTGGATCCTGAAATAAATTCAGGATGACAGAAATAATATCAAATACAAAAACACGATAAATCGTGATCTACGAATAGTGAAGTTCAATCCTTCTATTGCTGGGTTATGCGCCGATTATTTGTTAAGATATGAGTATGAAAAAAATAGTAGCGTTCGGGGTAGTTGCGATTGTGGCGATTGCACTTTTCTATTATGTTAGGAGTGATTACAATCGCTCCATCAACGAAGAGGCTGCGATTACCGGCGAAGAAAATATTCCGGTCGTTATTGTTCCGCATTTTAATTTCGCCGAAGAGGAGAGACACAAAGTATTATCCGATGTCGAGAGCAGAGTAAAACCGAAAGCGATTGTTCTAGTTTCGGTAAATCACTTCGGTACCGGAAATTCGGAGATTATCACGACGCAGAAAAATTGGCAGGTTAAAGGTGGCGAGATTCACTCGGAAAAAAATCTTGAGGAAAATCTTGTCGCAAGCGGCGTAGCTGTTGATGATGAGATGGCTTTTGTAAATGAACATGGCATCACCAACATTCTTTCCGATATCGAAGATATTTTTTCCACAATACCGATAGTTCCGATTATAATAAAAGATACGACTTCGCGTGAAAAAATCGATCAACTTGCCGATTGGGTCGATACCGAATGCAGTAATTGTTTGACGATTGCCTCTGTTGATTTTTCTCATTATCAACCAAGTGCTTTGGCTAAAGTCCATGATCAATTTTCAATCCAAGCACTCTCAAATTTAGATCATGATAAGATCTGGCTTTCGGAAACCGACTCACCACAAACTCTTTATTTGTCGGCGAAAATTGCCGGGAGAAACAACACAAAGAATTTTCACTTAGTCTATAACAATAATTCAGGCGAAGCGAACAAAAAAGATGATGCGGAAACGACCAGTGTGGTTTTGGGATATTATTCTGACAAAAATCCGGAAGCTATTGTTGAGCCTTCAACATCATTCGTCATCGCCGGCGACGCTATGTTCGATCGCAATGTCTGGCACAATTATCAGGCCAAGGGTCTGAATGCGATTTTCGACAATTTCGGAACAAGAGTTTTCCGCGGGGCCGATCTCGCGCTTTTGAATTTAGAGGGTCCGATCTCATCGACAGAAATAGACGATGATTGGCAATCCGGCTCGATGGTTTTCAACTTTCCACCGGCGACGACATCAACATTAAAATATCTCAATATAAATGCAGTTTCCTTGGCCAACAATCACACCGCAAACGCCGGTTCCATTGGATTATCCAACACAAAAGCGGTTCTCTCTAGTGCCGGAATAAAATATTTTGGGAAACCGTACGGATATGACGAGAGCTCGATGATCCGGATCGAGGGTGTGATTCCCTTGTCGGTGATCGGGATTATGACGCTAAGTGATTTTGATGAAAGCGCTCTTGAGGCAAAGATTTCCGTGGAAAAAGCAGAGGGTCGCACAGTCATCGTTTTCCCGCACTGGGGGACGGAGTATGCACCAAAACACTCCGCCTCGCAGAAATCGATGGCGAAAGAGTGGATTGCGGCCGGAGCGGACATAATCGTCGGTTCCCATCCCCACGTGACCCAGGATTTTGAAATCATCGACGGCAAACCAGTGGTATACTCTCTCGGTAACTTTGTCTTTGATCAATTCTTCTCTACGGAAACCCAAGAAGGTTTGGTCTTGGCAGGTGTTATCACCAAAGATAAAATCACCTTAAGTTTCCTGCCGACAAAAGAAAAACTTGTCAGACCGGAGTTTATGACCGGAAGTGTTAAGACGGGTAAAATTAAATCAATATTTGATATTGATTTTGAGGATGGATTTTTCAAGGTATCTTCTGATACAATAGAGATAGCGAGATAATTTTAGGACTTACGCGATTCGCATCTTTGTCATTCCCGCGCAGGCCACGCTCAGCGTGGCGCAGGCGGGAATCTACTATTAGTGGATCCCCGTTTTCACTCTTCGAGTCTGAGCGATGAAGATAATGCCTCAGAGTCGAATGACGGGGATGACACCAAGCGCGTAAGTCGTAAATTTGTTTTAAAGGAGGAAAATATGGGAAGCGAGGAACTAAAAATTGAGTTGCCGAAAAAGAAGAGAAATCTTCTTTGGCTTTGGATTTTGATTGCTGTGATCGTTGTCGGTGGTGGCGCATCTGCTTATGCTTTCCGAGAATCGATCAAGGATTATTTTTCTGACGACAAAAAAGTAGCCGATGAGAAACCGGAGGCAGAGGAGACGGCTCCTGCGGTGGCAGAGCCTGCCAGCATTAAGATTGTTGACGAAGGCATCACCTGGCTAAATCCGCGTGTAAAACTGGAGGATCTCGGATTATTTAAGGCGGGATCAAACGCCGATTTTCCCGATTCATATCAGGGCACAACTTATTACAAGGTAGCGACAACCTCCGACGGCGGGGAGATAATTTTAGCTCTAGTGAAAATGGAGGGTTTGGGATTTTGGTACGACCTGCATCACTTTTTGAAAAAAGGCGGAATATACTACTGGCTTTCGGAAAACTCTGATAGTGTCGGTGGCGAGGACAACTATTATGCTCGCACCTCTTCTGATACAAACAGCACGATGATAATTTTATCGCTTCGTCTAGATGACGAAATAATTAACGGTGCAACAAAACTTGCTGCACAAGCCTCGGCCTCGAGAAGCGAGTCGGTTATTTCTTCCGAGAATGTTGGGACGGTGATAGACGAGACCAAGTGGGGAGATCTATATCTGCTCAAAGGCGATGATATCGATGGGTCTGACGGGGTGGCAAAAGTCACACAATATTATGTTTTGCGCAATGATGGGGTGAGAATCATCTATTGGCCGACACCCGGTTTTCGTCTGGATGACGGCACCCTTAATGTCACTTGGTCAGATCCAGCCGGTTCCGGTGCCAAATTTTCACAGATAAAAACTTCCGGTTGTGGCGGTGGCGGTGGATCATTCCCGCTGGTTATAAGCACGGATTCGATGGGGGCAAAAAAGGAAGTCGGGGTATCATCAACAGGGGAGAAAATATACGCTCCGGCGGCAGACTCGGTTCTGACCGAATTCGCTTATCAAGTCTACTTGATGGATGAGATGCCTGGTAAAG
>MEZY01000023.1:10593-11716 GCA_001776195.1 Candidatus Berkelbacteria bacterium RIFOXYA2_FULL_43_10 | reverse complement strand
AGCCGGTGGTTTACCTTTATCCGGAAAAAACTACGGAGGTAGTGGTAAAAGTCGGGGCCAACATCAGAGTTTCCGATCCGGATTATGAAATGGGTTGGAGGGTTGTTGCCTCTCCTGACGGTAAACTTGAAACATCCGGCAAGATTTACGACTCGTTGTTCTGGGAGGGGATCGGCTGGGGAGAATATCCCGCTATCTCATCAGGGACAGTAGTTGGGTCATTAAAAGTCGCCGGAATGATCACGGCACAAATGAAGGAAATGGGACTCAATACTAAAGAGATCGCCGACTTCAATCAATTCTGGTTGCCGAAGATGCCCAAGACATCATTTGTTCGCCTGACATGGCTTACGACAGAAGAGATGAATACCCTGGCTCCGCTTTCAGTCTCGCCGAAGCCGGATACGATGATTCGTGTATTTCTCGATTTTGAAGGGTTGGACTCTAAGGTGAGTATTGCACCGCAGGTTCTGCCGCACTACGAACGCATGGGTTTCACCCTTGTCGAATGGGGCGGACTTTTAAAGGGTGGGAAGTAAGGGGTGCTTAGGATCGAAAAGATAACCCAATATTAAGACGATTACATGCGAAATCGTAACCTATTTTAGTTTTGCGTTTTTTTGATCTTCCACAAATGATTAAAGATCTTTTTCATCGCTTCGGCGATTTTTTTGAATTTAAATTAGAAAAAAGTTATACTAGTTGTCGGACTATGCCCATAGGAAAGGTGGTGAGCCGGGATGCTCAAGAGAGATGTGACCTTAAAAGTACAGTGCACGGCCGAACAGGCGGTAGCTGCGCTGGAGGCATCGAGAGCGAAAGTGGTGTCGGTCCATCGTGCCCCATGGTGGCGATTCTGGCAGGAGTGCCGGGCTTTGGTGATCGGCGAAGGGTTGACCGGGCTTCGCGTGCGGTGCATGCGCAAACACGTGAGACCGTCAACCCTCCTTAATGGCATCCAGTGCTCTGATGCCATGAAACAAGTCGATTACTTGCTCGGGCTACTCACGGATCGGTCTATGGACACGGGGCGGGTTTCTATGTTCCATCCTCCGATTCCGAGGTAACATCACCGAGGCGGACCGCAAAGTCCAAGCTGTGCCCCTGACGATGTGTCGGGGGT
>MEZY01000023.1:0-10575 GCA_001776195.1 Candidatus Berkelbacteria bacterium RIFOXYA2_FULL_43_10 | reverse complement strand
CGACAATGGTCAAGCTGGTCTGTCGCTTCCTTGCGAGTCGCGGGCACGAGGATGCATGGGAGGAAGCGGAGGATGTGGTCCAGGACGCGATCGAGAAGTCGATGAGAAAGTGGCGGACGTTCAGGGGGATTGGCCGAGAGGATAAGCCGGTACAGCGTTCAACTTGGGTGATCAGAATCGCCCTCAATCTAGCTAAGAACAAGGCGATTCAGACCTGGCGCAGGGCGAAGCATGAGACGAGTCTTGATGCCTTGATCGGCGATGAGGATGAGGACGACGATCGTACTCTCCTCGATGTACTTGTCATCGGCTGTCGCGATACGACATCCGATGAAATCGTGTGCGCTCAACTCCGGGAAGCAGTCGTGATTGCCCTCTCGAAGCTTAAGAAACGGTACCCGCTTATTTACAGCGCCTACGAAAGACGCAACCTCACAGGTGGGGATGAGAGCTACTCCGCCTGTGCCTCTGATCTGGGCATCACAGTCCAAGCATTAAAGAGCCGCCTACATCTAGCCAAGCAGCGGTTAATAGCGGATCTTGAGCATCTGCTGGGCAAGGGGTGGGACGAACAGGGGTGAACCGTAGCTCGTCGTTGTGGCGGGCTACAAACATAGCTAGTTACATCCATTTCTGATATCGTAGAAGCATGGAAACATTGGTTCTTATTGATTCAAATGCCATAATACATCGTGCTTATCATGCACTGCCGAAGAATATGTCAACTTCGCGCGGGGAGCTCACGAATGTTGTCTATGGTTTTGCGACGACCTTGATCAAAGTTCTAGAAGATTTGAAGCCGGAGTACATCGGGGCTTCTTTTGATATGCGCGGCCCGACTTTTCGTCACGAAGTTTATCAAGATTACAAAGCGACCAGAGTTAAGGCGGATCAGGAGCTCTACGACCAGATCCCGCGGGTAAAAGAATTATTAAATACGATGAATATACCCATCTATGAGAAAGAGGGGTTTGAGGCAGATGACGTTTTGGGCACAATTGCCCAAAAAGTGCAAAGCGAAAAGCGAAAAGCGAAAAATAATGGAATAGAAATTTATGTAATTTCCGGAGACAAGGACATTTTTCAGCTGGTTAATGGCAATGTTAAAGTATACAATCTGAAAAAGGGGTTATCTCAAACACAGATTGTTGATCGAGAGAGCATCAAAAAAGAGTATGATCTAGACCCGGAGGATTTTATTGATCTCAAAGCTTTGGCCGGGGACTCCTCCGATAACATCCCGGGAGTACCGGGGATCGGGCCGAAGACAGCTACATCACTAATCCAGAAATTCGATACTCTGGGAAAATTATACGAATTTCTGGAAGCTAACAGCTATCAGCTGTCAGCTAATAGCTTAATAAAGCCACGAATAGTGGATTTATTGATAAAGTACAAGGAGCAGGCGTTTATGAGCCAGAGGTTGGCGACAATACACAAAGATGTGCCGATTGACTTTTCGCTTGATGAGATGAAATGGGGCGAGTATGATAAGGAGAAACTGCGAGCGTTTTTCGAAGAGCTTGGCTTTCGCTCATTGCTTGCGAGGTTCAACTCCGGTGGTGATAAAGTATCGTCGAAAGAGAAACGTGGGGGTGGACAGATGAAGCTGCTTTAACAAGTAAGGATGACGAATTAACCTAATGACTAATAACGAATATGACTGAATTAATCTATAAAGATTTGTCATATAAAATTACCGGTTTAATTTTCGAGATAGACAATATTATTGGTCACGGGCAAAGCGAAAAAGTGTATGGAGATATGTTCGAAAAGTTATTGCAGAGAGAGAAAATTACATATAAGCGTGAAGTATATTTTCCGATAAAAGTTGAAGGTCAACTGATTAAGAAGTGTTTCTTTGATTTTCTGATAAATGACAAAATCATCATCGAATTGAAAGCAAACGATATCAATTACAAACAAGTTTGTTCACAGCTCTTTAAGTATTTAAAAACCAGTAATAAAAAATTGGGTTTGATATATCGATTTACAAAAGGCGGAGTAAGAACGAAAAGAATTCCATTGTTTGATTAGTCATTGGTTATTAGTTCTATTAGTTATCCTTACTTGAATCATGTGGAGTCATTTAAGAAAATCTGGCATTAAACTGCCGAAAATCACGGCAAAAGAAATCGAGCGAAAAATCGATCCTATTTTGCGTCAGATGGAGAAAGCGGGAATTAAACTTGATGTCAAAGCTATCCAATTATTATCCAAAAAACTAGAAGCTAAAAGCCAAAAGCTGGAAGCCAGTATCTATAAATCGGCAGGGGAGAAATTCAATATTGCATCCCCCTTGCAACTTGCGGAAGTGCTGTTCGAAAAATTAAGACTTCCCTCCGAAGAACTCAAGCGGACGAAGAGCGGAGTCTCGACAGCGGCATCTGAGCTTAAAAAAGTAGTCGATAAACATGAAATTATCAAACCGATTCTGGAATATCGAGAGCTCTCCAAACTGCTCTCAACTTATCTAAAACCGCTTCCTGCCATGGCAGACAAAAACTCGCGGTTGCATACCCATTTCGGGCAAGATACTTCGACCGGTCGCTTAACATCGTTTGAGCCAAACTTGCAAAATATTCCGATCAAAGGGGAGCTGGGGCCGGAGATTCGCAGGTCATTTGTGGCAGAGAAAGGTTGCAAATTAATTTCGGCTGATTATTCGCAGATCGAGCTTAGGGTCGTATCTTGTCTATCTGGCGATCCTGCAATGATGGAAGCGTTTTCAACCGGACAAGACGTGCACGCAAGAACGGCGGCGGAGCTATTTGATGTCGAGATAACGGAGGTATCACACGATCAAAGGCGAGTAGCGAAGACTGTTAATTTCGGGGTTTTGTACGGGATGAGTCCATATGGGCTTTCACAAGCACTTTCAATCAGTCAAGATGAGGCGGCGAAATACATCGGTCGTTATTTTACAGTGCACTCCGGCATTAAAGATTATTGCAACAGAATGATTGAGCTGGCGCGGAGCGAGGGCTATGTTGAAACGCTTTTCGGATTTCGTCGAGAACTTCCGAATATCAACTCTCCCCATCGCCAGATCGCCGAAGCAGAGGAGAGGATGGCGATCAACACACCGGTGCAAGGAACGGCGGCAGAAATCTTAAAACTTTCAATGATCCGCCTTGCGGATCAGCTGAAAGTTTTAAATGAAAATTCAAAAATCAAAAGTCAAAATTATAATTCAAAATTAAAAAATAGTGGGATCCTGAATCAAGTTCAGGATGACGATCCTAAAAACCTAAAAAGCTGCTACCTAAAACCTAGATTGATTCTTACCGTCCATGACGAATTAATAGTTGAAGTGCCGGAGGAGCAAGCGAAAAAAATTGCACAAGTGATGAAAGAGACGATGGAGGGCGCGGTGAAGCTCTGCGTACCGATTGAGGTAAGTGTTGGGGTTGGAGAGAATTGGGCGGATACAAAGAATAATGTAGCATAACCACCACGGATTTACGCCACGGAATTGCACAGATATTCGTTTAAATTACCATCGATTGTTTTTAGTTTAAGGTTTTAGAAGGTAGTTAAGTTATCGGTTTGTGGTTATAGGGTACTAATACCTACAACTTACAACCTTTCTACTCTCTACAACATTCAACTTACGACGAATTTGTTTTTATCTTTTCCGTGATAATCCGTGGCACAGATCTGTGGTGGTAATAATACAATTTTTGATGGACTGATTAGCCGAGGGAGGGCATGCAGAAGAGTTCTAGCAATATTTTGGAGCGGGGGATCGTTCGTTGCACCCGTTATGCTTTTATGCCGAACAGGCTCCGCTTTTGCGGTCCGGGAAACAGGGACGATATTTTGGAATTTTACGCAAATGCGAACAGGAATCTGATAAAAGGATCAATAACTCCGCTTCTTCAAGAGTTTGAGACGATGTATCCGTATCTGGAATTTATTGCCAAAGAGAGTGGGATCAGAGATCCCTTTGATGAAAGAGTCGTTACCGCTTATTGGCTTGGAAACAGTTTAACAAACAAAATTTCGGCTAAGGATTATCATCAATATTTGATAAGAGAATTCGATATCAAAAAAAAGGTTGGTCGAAAGATTGCGAATGAGATAAGTGACAATTTTTCTAGGCGTTCAATCCCGCATCACAACTTTCACGCTCTCAATATTTTTCGCCACACAGGGAAATCGAAGGGGATCATGGTCGCGAATGTTTTTGATCAATGCAGGATCTCGGCAGCCAGAATCATCAAAATAAATGAGGACGAGTTAGTGGTTTTAAGAAAGAGAATTTTGGCTGATGAAAGTGGAAACATTTACCAAACAAAAGCCCAGATTGATACTATAAAAAACATCTTCGAAAATGTTACCTTGGCTCAGGGGCTCGATGTAAGTGATATAATATCAATACATTGGGGGAGCGTTTGCGAGAAAATCTCAATGGATGAGGCGCGAAATCTGCAAAAAATCACAAATACTTGCATCAAAATATTTAACGGATCGTAACTGCCCATTCGTCATTCCCGTGAAGACCACGCTCAGCGTGGTGAAGACGGGAATCTACTATTAGTGGATCCCCGGATCTGGCTACGCCGTCCGAGGATGACGGGGTGAGCGAGCAGTTACAACAAATCTTGCCAATGATAATTTTTTTATATGGTGCAAATTCATTCTTGATTCGGGAAAAACTCGGAGCGATTAAAGATAAATACTGCGCCCAAAACCCCGATGATTTTGGTTTGGAGGAACTCTATGGCGACGAGATTTCAAATATAGAAGAGATGAAATCGAAACTTGCCGCTTCCTCGCTTTTTTCGAGCAAACGCTTGATCATCGTCAAAAATATATTCAGTGGGACCGATCTTGACTTTCGCGCCGCCCTTTCGGAACAACTCGCGAAGCTTTCGGGTGATGTCACTTTGATTTTGACTGCGAATTCTAATCCGGATAAAAGAGAGAAGCTATATAAAAATTTGATTAAAATTGCAAAATGTCAGGAGTTTTCGAAGCTCGAGCCGGATGAGATTTTAGATTGGACTCTTGAGAGGGCGGCGCTTTTGGGCGGAGGAATTGAAAGAGCGGCGTCGCGAAAGCTTCTGCTTCTCATCGGAGACGACTTAGAGTCGATCGCCAATGAGATAGATAAGCTTGCGCTTTTTGCGAAATCTCGCGGCAGGAGTGAAATTTCAGAGAGCGACGCGGATGAGATGGTTCGAGCCAAATATGCTCCGCAAATATTTCCCTTTATCGAATCTGTTGTGAGCGGCAAAAGTAAAGAGGCGTTCGAAGTCTTGGAAGAGTTTTACGAAGTTGGCGAGAATGAAAATTATTTAATATCTATGATAACCTACCAATATCGGACACTGATTTCTATCGCTGATTTTCAAAGGCGGGGGGTAGCAAGCAACCTGATTGCGAAAGAGGCGGGGATACACCCGTTTGTACTCTCAAAATCACTGCCGATACTGGAGAGATACAGCTGGGAGAAATTGCTTTTGGCATATCAAAGAATCTTGGAGGCGGATTCGAGCATGAAAAACGGAAAAGTTGAACCGAGACTCGCCCTTGATCTTCTTGTGGCAAAGCTTTCGATGGGGTGATATAATATAACCACGAGGAGAATTAACCTAATTACACTAATTATTCTAATCAATGCACAATTAATTAAATCCCAAATCGCAAAACACAAAAAACAAATAAATCACAAATAACAAATCTCAAAACTAACATTGGAACTTGGGCATTGGAACTTATTTGTTATTTGATACTTGAGATTTGGTGCTTCGTTAGAGTAATTAGAACAATTAGAAATTAGAGCAATTTTGTGGTTGTGAGGGGTCGCTAATGGGCAAAAACATTGGGAGGAAAGGAAGTGGGATCTTGGGTATTTATCCTCGGAAGCTTTTGTTTTTCACCTTGATAGCGCTCATAGCGCTTGCGATCGGATATTATCTTCGTTACAATCAATATTCTGCCGATGCATTAAAGGCGGTACCGGTAGAGAGCGCCGCTTCCGGGGCGACTATTTATGCTCAAGTTACCGAGGACGGAAAAATTACTTTAGACGGCAACAAATCATCATGGACATTCGGTTTAGTCAATGATCTGGATGAACTTCGGGTGGTGGCCTTGCAAAACCCCGGCGACTATATTGAAGAATTCAATCTCGAACTTGCCCTCCCAAAAAACGTTGCATATAGTAGCGACTTCGAGATTTTGGCTATTCACGGTGTTGACTCCTCTCGGGCTTACGCCAAAGATTCAAAAACAATAGCTTATACTGCATCGGGTGTCTCTCCCTATGCCACCATATCTATAGTCGCCAAATTGCCCAAAGGCACTATTAGCTATCCGTTTTACAGCAAAGCGGTGGAACGAGCCAGCGAGCTCGAATTCAATTATTGGCTCGTGCTCGCAGGGCTATTACCGCTTTTGACGTTGATATTTCTGATTGCATTTCTGGCTTATCAGATGCGACTTCACAAAATCGATCTTCCGGACAAAGAGATATCTTCACCACCGATGGCGATACCGCCGGCTTTGGTCGGAGCGCTTTATCATCAGAGTGTCGGGCCCAGAGAGCTGGCCGCGACCTTGATAGATCTTGCGTGCAGAAAAGACATTTATATTCTCGACAGAGAGCGCGGGTTCGCTTTTGGAAAGGGCAAATTCGACTCAAGACTTTTGGGCTACGAGAAGATGCTACTTTCGAAAATCTTTCGCAACAATTTGACTTCGGAGCGAATCGAGATTGAAAAGCGGATCGCAAGCCATCTTTATAGCAAGAAAATGTCGGTGGTTTCCGCCGGAATCTACGCCATTGCCACTAGGCTCGGATATTTTAGAGTCAATCCCTCAAAAGTTCATGCCAAATACCGCCTGATCGGAATTCTGGCCCTAATAATCGGACTAGGAGGATTTTTGGCGACGCTTCTTACCCCGTCACTTCCCGGTGCTTCAATATTTCTTTGGCTCGGGATGATGGTGACCGCCCTCATAATCACTTTTACTGCCGGAAACATACCGCTTCGAACCGAGATCGGCAAAGAAGCACTTTCCAACTGGCTGGCATTTAAGAAATATTTAACCAATCCGGAGCCGATTCCATACACACCCTCGGTTTACGCTCTTTTTGAGGAGTACTTGCCATATGCGATGGTGCTGGACTGCGAGAGCGCTTGGGCGAAGAGGTTCGAAGAGCACAATTTTATCGTTCCGGAGTGGTTTATGACGGATAAGGTCGGTCTTGGTCTAGATGATTTTTGCCTCTCTCTGTTTCCGATAATATCCTACGTTGCCCGTGGCTTCGCACAACTTCGAGAACCCGGCTTTGAGTAGACACAGATAAATTGTATTATTACCACCACAGATTCTCACCACCGATTTGCACAGATATCCGTTATTGGTTATTAGTTTAATCCGTCATCCTTACTTGTATTATTCTGTGGCTATCTGTGGCACAGATCCGTGGTGGTTATGCTACCTTATATGTCTAGAACTTTTTTACAAAAATTACTGTACGGCGGCGGGGTCTTTTTTGATCTAACAAAATGGCTGATTTTAGTGGTTGTCGCCCTGATTATTGTAAACAAATTTTGGTTCACGATTTTTATCGTTGACGGTGAGTCGATGGAACCGAATTTCCATGATAGAGAGCTGGTGCTGCTCAATAAAAATTATCTAAGAGGTTCGGCGCTTCCTGCGCGTGGTGATGCGGTGGTGGTGCAATACCCGGGGGACCCGGAGCATAAAAGATATGTGAAGCGGGTGATAGCTCTTCCTGGTGAATCTATCGAAGTCGGATACGACTTGGTTGCGGTCAACGGCAAACGCCTAACGGAGAGCTACATCCCATATGGCACGAATATGGAACCGGAGGGAAACTGGCAATTGCGCTCCGATCAATATTTTCTGATGGGAGATAACAGAGAAAATTCTAATGATTCTCGATATTTCGGTCCTGTTGAACGCCGATTCTTTATTGGCCGGGCGGCGGCGATTATCTACCCGCGCTTCTTAGCAATCGAAAAACCGCTCTACAATCCAGCGAGTGCATTTTTGGTGAATAATCCACAATAAATCTTGGTTTCCATATGAAAAGATCAATTATTTTTATCATTATTTTACTACTTTCGTTTTTTGCTTTTCCTTCAGTTTCGTTCGCCTGGATTGACCAGTTTAATAGTTCAGCTTCGGTGGTTATCGGGCAAGTCGATTTTGTGCATGGAAGTGTCAATCAGGGTTTAAGCATAAACGTTAATACACTTAGCTTTCCGCGGATTGCCAGTGTCGATAGCGGTAAAATAGTCATTGCTGATAGAAGCAATAATAGGGTTTTGATTTTCAATTCAATTCCAACTGCCAACAACGCCTCAGCTAATGTGGTGATAGGCCAACAGGACTTTACTCATGGCATAGCTGATCAAGGTCTGACAGTCGATGCCAACACCCTTGATTTTGGTTCTAGAAGACCTGATGTATCTTATGCTGGGAGCAAGGTTTTTATAGCTGATTCAAATAATGCTAGGGTATTGATTTATAATTCTCTTCCCGTGTTGAATAATGTTTCAGCTGATGTTGTCGTGGGTAAATCAAATTTTACGACCACAAGTTGTACTCCGCTTTCAGCTAGCTGTACTTCTAATTCTTACGGAGTTTTTAGTGACGGAACAAAGCTTTTTGTTGCCGATACCTTAGCTGCGCGCGTGTTAATTTATAATTCAGTTCCTACAACGGATAATGCCCCAGCAGACTTAGTGTTGGGACAATCAGATTTTTCAACCAGTACCCCTGGGTGTAGCCAATCAAAATTTAATAACCCGATTGGCGTTTACTATGATGGAACAAGATTATATGTTTCAGATTGGAGTAATAATAGAGTATTAATTTGGAATCATCTTCCAACATCCAATGGTCAACCAGCCGATGTGGTTGTTGGTCAGACAGACTTTGATTCTTGCGCAGCTAATCAAGGAGGAGGTATCGGGCCAAATACCTTATCTGCACCCCATCATGCGACTTGGAGCGATGGTCAGAAGCTGGTGATTGCTGATTATGGCAATAACAGAGTATTAATATATCGCTCGATACCTACTGCTAATAATGCCTCTGCAGATGCGGTCATCGGTCAGGTTGATTTTAACCATGGTTTAGCTAATCAAGGAAATGCTAATCCTGATGCAAACACTTTCAATGCTCCAGATGGGGTGAGGGTTTATGGCAACAGAATGTTCGTAGCTGAGGTTTCGAATAATCGTGTTACCATTTTTAACACAGGTCCAGAGAACCCCTTAGCTCTCATCAACCTCGGTGCTCCGACTACAACCGAGCATCATGTAAATCTAACCCTCTCTGCCGAAGGAGCGTATGAGATGATGATTTCAAATAATGCTAGCTTTTCAGGAGCAAGCTGGGAATCATACGCCGCTACTAAAGAGTGGGATCTGGAATCAGGCAATAGTTTAAAAACTGTCTATATCAAATTTAGAGACTTCGCTCACTTTGAATCAGAGGTGGTTTCTGCCTCGATAGAACTTCCATCCTCTGCCATTTCTACCGAACTTCCGGTAACCGGTAGCAATATTCCTTATTACTTAATATCAATCATTTCTGCCTATCTCCTAGCACTACTGGCACTTGCTACAAGATCAAGGGCTGGGACACGGTGAGCCATGATCTCGATTTTGGCCTTTAGAGTTTGCCATAATGGCTAGAGGAGTGAGAAAATATATCAATAAAACAGAGACGAACAAAGTGTCTGCAAATATCGTCGTACGACGATATTTGCAGACACTTGATAAGCACCCAGATCGTGAAGGTGCTTTCAGATATACAAATAGATATACAAATATTTTCTGCTAGAGTTTGTTTCAAAGCAAAACAAAAACGCCCGATTAACTCCGGAGCGTTTTTATATAGATTTACATTACTTTTTCGGCGGTTGCCTTTTTTGCAGGAGTCTTTTTCGCGACTTTCGGTTTGGCTTCTGCTTTTGGTTTTGCGGCGGGCGCAGGGGCGATGTCGCTTTTGGCAAGTTTTTTAACAAGGCGGGATTTGAGTCTGGCGGCTCTGTTTCTGTGGATTACATTTTTCTTGGCAGCGATATCGAGCTCTCGTTGGGCCAAAGATATCTTCTCGGCGACATCTTTATCGCCTCGAGAAATTGCCAAACGAGCACCTTTGAGTGCTTCTTTGACTTTGGCTCTGGTGGCATCGTTGATAGTTTTTCTATCAATTGATACTCTTAGAGCTTTTTTTGCTGATGATGTTAGGGGCATTTTTCTCCAATGTTATTTCAACACAAACCTACTAAACAAATACCTCGTCTCGCGTCTTACGGTTACGATGCCCGTTACGCCTGCCTGTCGGCAGACAGGTCTGATGTATGATGTTAAACGACCCGGGCTTCGTTACCGATCAACGAACAACGAAAAGTTAGTGTTCAATTTCCTATTACTAGTGAATTGTAGCAAATAATTTGGGGGTTGTAAAGGGTTCGGTATCAAGTGTAGAAATATTTTAGTAATGTCCTAATTGAATACAATAGAAATGTCCGCTTTCCTTGGGATAATTGAGATATCTAAAATCTTAATCCAAGGAGGG
>MEZY01000022.1:20200-21311 GCA_001776195.1 Candidatus Berkelbacteria bacterium RIFOXYA2_FULL_43_10 | reverse complement strand
GCGCGTCTCGCCGGGCAGGCCCAGGATGAAGGTCGCCACCGCGGTGAGCCCCTCGCGGCGGCAGAGCCCGATCGCCTCCCGGACCGCTTGGGTCCCCAGGCCCTTTTCCTGCCGGGCGAGGATCTCGGGGCAGGCGCTCTCGGCTCCGAACATGAGGGTGTGGCAGCCGGCCCGCTTCATGCGGCGCACGCCGTCTTCGTCCACCAAGTCGGCGCGCGTGAAGCAGCACCAGCCCAGCCCGAGTCCCTCGGAGACCATCCGGTCCAGGAGCTCCCGGGTCCGGGGCCGGTCGGCGCCGAAGGTCTGGTCGTTGAAGTAGACCTCCCGGATACCGGCCCTGCGCAGCGCCGCCAGCTCGGCGAGGACCCCGTCGAGGCGGCGGAGCTTGTGCCCGAGGCCGGGCATGACGCAGAACCGGCAGCGGTGGGGGCAGCCGTAATCCGTGAGCACGGTCGCGAAGGAAGCTCCGCGCAGGAACGGGTAGCGGTAGGCCGACAGGGGGAACAGGGAGTGCTCCGGGGCGGGGATGTCGAACTCCTCGCCCCGGCCGCGCGCCACGGGGCCGGCGCGGACCCGGCCGTCTTGCTTGGCCACGATGTTGCGGCACTCCGGCCGGCCCTGCAGCAGGTCCAGGATGCTGTCGTCGGTGAAATCCAGGAGGACCGCGTCCAGGAAGTCCGTCTCCTCCAGGAGCTCGCGGGCGCCCTCCAGGAACAGGTCGCCGCTGCCGATCATGCGGGCGCCGGTCTCGGCCTTGAGCCGGCGCAGGAAGGCGAAGTCGCTCTGGTAGGAGACCGCGCCCGTGACGAAGACGACCGCGTCGGGCCGGAACGAGGCCGCCTCGGCCAGGCAGGCCGTCTCGCCGAGCCGCCCGGCGATGGCGTCGACGGCCTTGAGTTCGTGCCCGCCCTTGAGGATGCCGCTGAGCATGAGCAGGTCCGTGGGCTCGTAGAGGGTGTCGGCCTTGGAGACCTTGCTGCAGTAGTAGTCCCGCAGGTAGAGCTTATCGCCGGGGGGGTTCAGGAGCAGGATCCGCATGCTGGGGATATGATAGCTCTTGGCGGGCTCTCCGGTGGACCGGAATCAAAGCTATAATAGCCGCTATGGATCG
>MEZY01000022.1:2615-20083 GCA_001776195.1 Candidatus Berkelbacteria bacterium RIFOXYA2_FULL_43_10 | reverse complement strand
CGCTCTCCCTTTTTGCAACTTTTCCGGAGATAACTCCCTTTGGAGTGGATACTATAACCAGACCGAATCCCCTGAGCGGTTTTGGAATTTGCGTATGTTTTGAATAAATTCGATGACCCGGTTTGCTAATTCGTCGAATATGCGAGATTTTATTATCTGATATATCGATACGCAAAATTTTACGACTTTTATTGCTCTTGACATCGTACGACTTAACATAGTGTTCAGCGAGCATAACTTTAAGAACCGCCTCTTTCATTTTTGAATATGTCGCCGAAACAGAAACTGCACCGGACATTTTGGCGTTTCTAATTCTTGTTATTAAATCTGAAATTGGATCATTCATAATATTCAATTATTACCAGCTAGACTTTATAATACCGGGAATTTGATTCGCATTCGCGTTTTCCCTAAAACAGAGTCTGCACATACCGAATTTCCTCATGTATGCACGGCTTCGACCACAAAGCTTGCAACGCCTTATTATTCTTGTAGAATATTTTGGCTTTAATTTTGCTTTTTCTATCAATGCTTTTCTAGCCATCTTTTCTCTCTTTCTCGAACATAAATCCTAACTTCTTAAGTAAAATTTTGGACTCGTAAGCAGTGTTTGAATGAATATCAATATTTACCTGAAACCCTATCACGCTTGATACATCTTCATATTTAACTTCAGGCATGATAGTGTGCTCGGAAATCCCTAATGAAAAATTTCCTTTACCATCGAATGATAATTCCGATAATCCTTTAAAATCTCTTACCCGGGGAAGGGCAACACCGGTCAATTTGTTTAAAAAGTCATACATCTTCTTGCCGCGAAGGGTTACCGTATATCCGACAACTTGATTTTCTCGAAGTTTAAATGCGGATACCGATTGTTTGGATTTATTTACTTTTGCTTTTTGCCCGGTAATCTCTGACAATATTTTATCGACTTCAAAAAGGGCTTTTTCGTCATCTTTTTTTGCTCCGACACCGGTGCTGATCGTCGTTTTAATTATTCTGGGGCAATCGAATATATTCTTAAGACCCAGCTCATCCTTCAATGATTGCAACATCGTTTCACTTTCGTTTTTATATGTAGATTTCATTTGATCACCTCGGTCTGAACGCTCTTTTTGCATTTTACGCAAATTCTTAACGCTCTCTCTTTCGATCTATCCATACCGACTCTCGTTGATTTTCCGCAACTTGGGCATATCAGCATCACATTAGAGGCCGGGATCGGCATCTGGATTTCGACAATTCCACCGCTAGGATATTTCTTACCGGGTTTGACATGTTTCTTCGCTGTCTGAACTGAGGTAACAACAACTTTACCGTTCTCTCTGACTACGCGCTCAACCAAGCCGCTTTTTCCACGATCTTTGCCGAGAATCACTAGAACGTTATCTCCTTTTCTAATTTTCATTTTATAATCAATCATAATACGTCTTGTGCCAATGAAATAATCTTCATGTAATTCGCTCTAAGCTCCCTCGGCACCGGTCCAAAAATTCTTGTCGCCCTGGGGTTATTATCGGCGTCAATTATAACTACCGCGTTATCATCAAATCTTATATAAGAGCCATCCTTTCTTCTTGTCTCTTTCCTAGTTCTTACGATTACGGCCCTTACGACTTCTTTCTTCTTCACATTCGCTCGCGGAATTGCCTCTTTCACCGAACCACTAATTATATCTGCGATCCTACCGCTATCTCTCTTTTTCGTGCCTAAAATAGTAATGCATTCGACTATTTTTGCACCGCTATTATCCGCTACATTTAATTTTGTCCCGGGTTGAATCATTTAATAATCTTATAATGTTTATTCTTACTCATCGGCCTTATTGTTGTAATCTTTACGATATCACCGATTTTATTTAAATTTTCACCGTTATGAGCAATAATGCGTTTCGTTCTTTTAAATTTTTTATTGTAAAGTTTGCTAGATTTCACCGAGTCGTGAGATACGACTGCAGTTTCATTCATTTTTGCAGATACAACAACTCCCTCAATTGATTTATTTACAGATTTATTCATTATTGTTCCTCTCTGATAGCTCGCCCAAAACTCTCGCCCTATCCCGCTTTAGATATTTCAATTTACTAAAATTCTTTTCTCTTTTAGAGGAAATTTTCATTGTCAAATCGGCAACTTTTACTTTCATCTCTTCTGATAATCTCAAAAGATCCACGGTGCTCTTTTTGATCATATCGGTTTTTGTCATCTCTGATTTCATTTTATTCTTGCTTTGTAATATAAGAGGTTTTTACGGATAGTTTTCTGGCGGCAAGTCTCATCGCTTCTTTCGCGACATCAGGCGTTACTCCATCCATCTCAAACAATATTCTTCCCGGCTTTACTACAGCCACAAAGTGATCAAGTGATCCTTTGCCGCTTCCCATAGGCGTCTCGGCCGAGGTTGTGGTCACCGGTTTATCCGGAAAAACTCTAATCCAAATCTCACCACCTCTCTTTACATGTCTTGTCATGGCGCGCCTGGCTGCCTCAATTTGTCTCGCAGAAACCCAACCGCAGCTTATGGCTTTGATCGCGAATTTGCCGAATGTTATCTCTTGGCCACGTCCAGATAGTCCGCGCCTTTTCCCACGCTGCTGTTTTCTGAATTTCATTTTTCTTGGCATTAGCATCTCTCTATTTCCTTCCTTCGCCGAGATAAATCCAGACTTTGACGCCAATTATCCCGTATGTGGTAAGCGCATGTGCGGTGCCATATTTTATCTCTTTATCAAATGATGAAAGGGGAATTGTTCCGAATTGAACTTTCTCTCGCCTTGCAATATCCGCACCGTTCAATCTGCCTGCAACCTGGATTCTTACGCCCTTGGCTCCGGCGTCCCGAGATTTTTCCAATGCTTGTTTGATAGCGCGTCTGAATGGAAATCTTTTTTCGAGCTGTAAGGCCACAGACTGTGCCACGATCTCAGGATCAATATCGGGCTTTTTTACTTCGAAAATATTAACCTTAACTCTCGACCGTGATTTATTTTCGATCAATTTTTTAATTTTTTCACTACCACTGCCGCCCCTGCCGATAATTACCCCCGGCCTTGAGCTAAAGATATTTATAGTGATAGTATTTGCGTCTCTATCTATAGTGATATCGGAGAGGAAGGCCGATTTAAGTTCTTTGCTTAAACGGCTCTTAATCTTAATATCCTCGACTACTTGATCAGAGTATTTTTTATCACTAAACCAGAGCGATTTCCAACTCTCGCTCATTTTCAATCTAATTGCTTTTGGACTTACTTTTTGACCCATATCATTTCCTGTTAACCGTACTTACGGGGGAATCCTTCGTTACCGTTTCTTTATCGTTCTGATCCGACAAAGTCAGAAACAGATGCGAAGATCTCTTTACTACTTTGACAACTCTTCCGCGCGAACCATACCTGTGTCTCTTTAACCTTGAAGCATCATCGCAAGTCATACTCTTCACAAACAGATGATCTTCCTCGATATCCTTCTCCCTGGCGGCAGCGATACCTGAAACTATTAATTTTAAGATATCGGAAGCGAATCCTTTGTTCAAAAATCTTAGGCTATCAACCGCGTACTGCGCTTTTTTCCCTCTGATTAACTTTAGAATGGGACGCACTTTGTTCGGTGAAGTTTTCAGATATCTTTTTTTAACCTTAACTTCCATTTTGTTTTTCCTTATCGGAGCTTGCGATATCCTTAGCCATTCGCCCGCCATGACCTCTGAATTTCCTGGTCGGAGAAAATTCACCCAATTTGTGGCCAACCATGTCTTCTACAATAAAAACCGGAACAAAATCTTTTCCGTTATGAACACCTATTGTCACACCCAGCATTTCCGGCGAAATAGCTGATGCTCTCGACCAAGTTTTGATTATTTCTCTCGAATTTGAAGACTTCGCTTTCTCAACTTTTCCAAGAAGCCTTGGGTCGACAAATGGTCCTTTTTTAAGCGATCTGCTCATTATCTATTTCCTTTTAATATCATTGAATTTGAATATTTCTTGGGCTTTCTGGTTTTCCTGCCTAGCGCAGGCATGCCCCAGGGGGTTTTCGGTCGTTTAAGTCCGATGGAAGTATTCCCTTCACCTCCGCCATGAGGATGGTCGCAGGGATTCATCGCCTTTCCTCTGACTCTTGGGCGACCACCGAATCTTCTCATCCTGCCCGCTTTTCCGATGACTTGTTTAGAAAAATCTGCGTTAGAGACGACTCCTACAGAAGCATGCAATTCACTTTTGATTTTACGTATTTCTCCCGACGCAAGTTTTATTATCGCATTATCTTGTTCGAAACCCATCAAGGTCGCGTAACATCCCGCCGATCTTGCAAGCACACCGCCACCGCCACGTTTTAATTCTATGGAGTGAATTTGGGTTGAGGGTGGAATATTTTTAATCATCATTCTATTGCCGCTTTTGACAGCCGCAAGTTCAGAGGATTCTATCTTGCTACCGATCTTCATCTTGTCTGTCGATAAAATATATTTGATTATCCCATCATCGCTTTTAAGAAGCGCTATAGATGCATTTCTCGAGGGGTCGTACTCAATTCCCACAACAGTGAAAAATACGGCGCCACTTTGCTCTAGCCTGAAGTCGACATCTCTAATCATTTGTTTCGACCCGCCACCTCTTCTTCGGACCGTTATTTTACCTTCATTGTTTCGCCCAGAGGATCTAGTTTTCGCAATAAGCAAACTTTTTTGCGATGATTTATTTTTTTCACCAACAAAAATGCTCATATTGCGCCTGGCATTGCTCGTGGGTTTTATAATTTTAATCGGCATAAGCTACTCAAATGTTATTCTCTCATAGATTCCTACATTGATTCCACAGATCACTTCCGCCTCTGCGATATTTAAACAATAATCTATGGTATCTATGTATTTATCTATGTGGTAATATCCTATGTTTTTTTCGGTTTCTCTTCTTTTTCTATTTCATATAAATCGATTGATTTTCCATCTTTGACACTAACAGTAAACTTTTTTCTGTTTGATCTTAAGCCAGAACCTGCCTTTGTCCTTTTGATTTTACCACGTAATACAGCTGAATTTATTTTATCTACTTTTACTCCGAACGATTCCTCAACGATCACTCTCGCTTCTGCTTTAGAAACATTCGAGGGAGAGATGAATGAATATCTATGTTCGGAAGCCTTCTGATAGCTTTTCTCGGATATATGAACAGCTTTTAATACACTACTTTTCATCTTTATCTTTCTTTTGAAAGAGCTCTCTTATACCTTCAGTCGAAAAAACAAGATTGTCAAAAGTCATAAGATTCCCGTATTTAATCTTGTTGACTGACATCACATCGATATTTGCAATATTTCTAAAAGAGCTCTTTGAGATTTCATCATCTGATTTGATAATCAGAGCACTTTTTCCTGAACATTCAGCTTTAAGCAACAGGCTGTAGGCGTCTTTTGTTTTATTTATTTTACCCGTTAACATCAAGGCGCAGGACTTATTGTTCTTCACAAAGTATGATAATATCATACATTTGGCTGCCTTTTTAACTTTATCATTGATCTTTATCGCAAAGTTGCGCGCATTCGTGGGCCCATGCGTAACACCTCCCCCTACCCAGAGCGGAGACCTGCTTGATCCAACTCTCGCCCTGCCTGTTCCTTTTTGCTTCCACGGTTTCCTGCCGCCGCCAGATACTTGACCCCTGTCTTTCGCGTTTGCTACCCGTTTTCTGCGAAGATTGTTAATGTATCTAATATATTCTGCCACTATACTTTCTTTAAAATCTAGAAGATCTCCGTCATCTATAGTGACGTCATCGACTTTCTCGCCTGCTTCATTGTAAGTTTTTATTTTCATACTACTTGTCGTTTTATTCGTTCTAACTCCTAGCAAATTCAATCTTTTGTATTGACCCCGTAGCTCCCGGAATCGCTCCCGAAACAACTACGAACCCGCTCCGCTGATCAACATCGACAACAGTCAGGTTGCGAACAGTTGCAGTGTCGCCTCCCAATCTACCGGGCATTTTTCTACCCTTTACAACTCTCTGCGGATACATGCTTCCGATCGATCCCGGTTTCCTGTGATGATCTGACCCGTGCGTCTTGGGACCTCTCGAAAAACCATGTTTTTTAATCACTCCCGAGAAACCCTTCCCCTTGCTCTTTGATTGAATATTAACAAGATCGCCGCTCTTAAGTGGAATCTCTGCGCCAAATGCTGACTTATCTGTGCCACTTGATTCGAACACAATTTCTCGTTTTCCATCTTTTGCGTTTACAACCAGAGCATAATAACCATCGGAACTTTCAGATTTCTTTCTTACAACTTTACTCGAGAGCAACGAAATAATACTCGCGGCCGCTATATTGCCTTCGGAGTCAAATATCCTCTTCATTCCGACTTTTTTACCGATAATCTTCATAAATTGCAAACCCATAATATGTCACGGATCACGCGTACAAAGTACTCGATATCCCTGGCTAATTCAATATATACTTAAATAAGATTACTGTCAACGCCCACATCCGTGAATCCGAAAACCCATGTCTGATTTCTGTCATGCTGAATTTATTTCAGCATCTCGACCCTAGCCATAATTGTTTTGGGATTCTGAAACAAGTTCAGAATGACACTGAAGGAGGTTTTATGGTTCACGCCTACATCTTTATTTCGATGTCGACGCCCGCCGGTAAGTCTAAGTTCATGAGATTATCAATAGTTTTTGGGGTAGGGTTTACAACGTCTATTAAACGCTTGTGTGTTCTCATCTCGAACTGCTCTCGGCTATCTTTGAAAACATGCGGGGATTTAATTACGGTAACTTTGTTTTTTTCTACCGGTAGTGGAACCGGACCCGTGATGCTGGCACCGGATCGGAGTGCAGTCTCAATAATCTGCCTCGCCGATTTATCAATAATTCGGTGATCATAGGCTTTGAGCTTTATCCGTATTTTCTGTTTGACTTCCTCTGTTTTTTCGACCATCGTCTCTCCGAATGTTTACAATTATTTCGAAATCTTCGTTACAACACCAGCGCCGACGGTTTTTCCGCCTTCTCTGATGGCAAAGTGAAGTCCTTCATCCATTGCAATCGGCTGAATCAATTTAACATTGATATTTACGGTATCGCCGGGCATCACCATCTCTTTATCAAAGCTAACTTCTCCCGTAACATCTGTTGTTCTAAAGTAAAATTGAGGTTTGTAGCCTTTAAGAAACGCGGAGTGTCTCCCGCCTTCCTCTTTTGTCAAAACATAGATTTCCGCTTCGAACTCCGTGTGCGGTGTTATTGAGCCTGGTTTAGAAAGCACTTGGCCGCGTTCGATGTCTTCGCGCTCCACGCCCCTAAGAAGCACCCCGACGTTATCTCCCGCCTGACCTTGATCGAGTAATTTCTTAAACATCTCAACACCGGTCACAACCGTCTTCGTTGTTTTCTTAAGCCCGACTATCTCAACTTCGTCATTTACCTTAACAATTCCTCTTTCTATCCTGCCTGTGGCAACAGTGCCCCGGCCTTTGATAGAAAAGACATCTTCGATAGGCATCAAGAAATCTTTATCGATCTCTCTCTTTGGCTCCGGAACCGCTTCGTCGAGGGCATCCATGAGCTCTTCGATCGATTTTGTCGCATCGGGGTCATCTTCAATCGCTTTCAATGCGGATCCTTTAACAATTTTAGCGTTATCGCCATCGAATTTGTACTTCGTCAAAAGCTCTCTGACTTCCATTTCCACCAAGTCCAGAAGCTCCGGATCATCTACCATATCGGTCTTATTCAGGTAAACTACGATTGCGGGCACACCAACTTCTCTTGCAAGCAAAATATGCTCTCTCGTTTGTGGCATAGGGCCGTCAGCGGCCGAAACCACCAAAATTGCACCATCCATTTGAGCCGCACCGGTAATCATATTTTTCACATAGTCTGCATGTCCCGGACAATCGACGTGAGCGTAGTGGCGCTTTTCGGTCTCATACTCTTGGTGAGAAGTAGCGATAGTAATTCCTCGCTCTTTCTCTTCCGGAGCGTTATCAATTTCTTCGAATTTCTTCTCCTGGGCCATGCCCTTTTTTGACAAAACATGAGTAATAGCTGCGGTTAGCGTAGTTTTTCCATGATCAACGTGGCCTATTGTGCCGACGTTTACGTGTGGTTTTGTTCTCTCGAATTTTTCTGCCATCATCTCTCCTTGTGAACTTAGGGGGGCCCGCGTTCAACACTATTAGTAAATGATATTCCTAGTCAATAATAACCTAATTTGTAATATTATGCAAGAAGCCGATCAAATATTAATTCAAATCCACCAATTAATACTAGAAGCTATCTCATAAATCATCATAAGCCGTGTCATTCTGAACTTGTTTCAGAATCCCATTGAGATGCTGAAATAAATTCAGCATGACAGATCAACTATTGCTATGTCCTGGAAACGATAATCTAATGCAACTCGACTTATTTATGAGATAGCTTCTAGACTATCTAATTTAATGCGTGATGTGTAATTAATTGATGATTTCCATAGTGGTCATCTCGACATCGTGTGTAGTTCCACGACTTAAGATATACAAATTATTGTAATTTCTCTCATATATCAAATGGTAGATTTCTCGCCTTGATACTACTCAATGGCTCGAAATGACAATTTCATCCTATTTTTACTCGAGAATAATTGCACATCACGCGTTACTTTACAATTTATTAATGGTCATTCTTTGCCTGACATTACTTTCTCCGCGATATGTCTGGGCACTTCCTGGTAATTTGAAAATTCCATCGTATACGAAGCTCTTCCCTGCGACATCGAACGTATCGCCGTTGCGTAACCGAACATTTCTGCCAGGGGCACCAAGGCCTTAACCACTTTGGCGCTTGCTCGATCTTTCATCTCCAGTATTTGGCCTCGTTTTGAATTTATATCGCCCATAGCATCACCCATAAATTCTTCCGGAGTTACCACTTCGACATCCATTATCGGCTCTAGAAGAATCGGATCTGCCTTTTTGAATCCTTCTTGAAACGCCATTGATCCTGCGATTTTGAAAGCCATCTCGGAGGAGTCTACCTCATGAAACGAGCCGTCAAAAAGCTCTACCGAGAGATCAACGACCGGATAACCTGCTAGCACACCCCGATTCATCGCTTCCAAAATCCCAGCTTGGACAGGCTGTATATATTCCTTCGGTATGATTCCCCCGGCAATTTTATTCACAAAGCTAAAGCCGCTTCCTGCTTCTTCCGGAGTAATTTTAATAACGACATGGCCGTATTGTCCTCTACCACCAGTTTGCCTGATATATTTACCTTCTTGGGTAACTTCTTTTTTGCACGTTTCCCTGTACGCAACTTGCGGTTGACCGACATCGGCTTCTACCTTGAACTCTCTCTTCATTCTTTCCACCAACACCTCAAGATGAAGTTCTCCCATACCGGAAATGATTGTCTGACCGGTTTCTTCATTGCTTGAGACTCTAAATGTTGGGTCCTCCTCGGCTAGTCTTGAGAGCGCAATACCCATCTTTTCCTGATCTGCTTTAGTTTTAGGTTCAATCGCGACATCGATAACGGGCTCCGGAAAAGTGATCTGCTCTAAAAGGATCGGCTCGAGTGCATCGCAAAGAGTATCTCCGGTCGTTGTGCCAGAGATCCCGACTGCGGCCGCGATCTCTCCGGCATATACTTGATCGACTTCCTCTCGGTGGTTGGCATGAAGCCGTACGATTCTTCCCACCCTCTCCTTCGATCCGGTTGACGCATTCAAGATATACGACCCCTTGTTCAATGTCCCGCGATAAACCCTAAAAAAGATCAACTTTCCGACAAACGGGTCAGCCGCTACTTTAAAAGCAAGTGCAGCAAATGGTTCATCGTCATTTGCTTCAACTTTTATCTCTTCACCGGTCTTTGCGTTTGTTGCTTTGGCCGGTGGAACATCAAGTGGTGAGGGCAAGTGTTCTACGATAGCGTCTAAAAGCTTCTCTACAACCACCCCGCGACCATCTCCGCCCAAAACGGGGTAGAAATTTGCGCTCAATGTAGCCGTTCTTATGAGTTTGGTAAGTTCCGCTTCAGAGATTTCCTCGCCACCCAGATACTTCTCCATTGCCGCATCATCGTATTCTACAACCTTTTCAATCAATTCATTTCTCATCGAGCTAGCTTTTTCTTTCATATCGCTCGGCACCTCCCCCTCTTTCATTTCTTTATCTTTATAATCACTGTAGGTGTATGACTTCATAGACACAAGGTCGACAACACCATCAATGCTCTGCTCGAAACCGATCGGTATCTGAATCGGATAGGCTTCGCGCGACAATCTCTCTCTTATAGAGCTTAAGCTCGAGTAAAAATCTCCGCCTGTCTGATTGATTTTATTGATAAAACATATCCTCGGCACATTATATTTATCTGCCTGTCTCCAAACAGTTTCAGATTGCGGTTCAACTCCCATTTTGCCATCGAAGATTACCACCGCACCGTCCAATACCCTAAGCGACCTCTCCACCTCGACTGTAAAATCAACGTGGCCCGGCGTGTCGATAATGTTTATTCTATGATCTTTCCAGAAGCAGGTGGTAGCCGCAGAGGTGATGGTTATACCTCTCTCGCGCTCCTGATCCATCCAGTCCATAGTTGCCTCGCCCTCATGTACTTCACCGATTTTGTGAGTTCTTCCGGTAATATACAAAATCCCCTCTGTAACAGTGGTTTTTCCGGCATCAATGTGTGCTATAGTGCCAAAGTTTCTAATTTTTTCTAAAGGATAATCTCTGGGCATTCCCTTAAGTTTCTTAAGTAACTTAAGTTACTTAAAGTTAAAAGCGGGCGAAGTGTGCGAACGCTTTATTGGCCTCGGCCATTCTATGAACTTCCTCTTTTTTCTTTACTGCCGCACCGTCGTTGTTGTAAGCGAGACAAATCTCCTCAAAAAGTTTCTCTCCTGCTCCCTTGCCCTTTTTCGCTCTGGTCGCCGCCAGCATCCACCTTAGCGCCAATACTACTTTTCTCTCTCTCCCAACTTCTACCGGCACTTGATAGTTCGCCCCACCGATTCTTTTCCCCTTAACCTCGACAATAGGACCAACATTTTTTATTACTTGCTCAACGATGTCTTGCGGTTTAGCATCTAGTTTTTCTGAAGATTTATCCAAAGCCGCATAAACTATCTTCTTTGCGGCAATCTTTTTGCCGTCTAGCATTACATAATTAATTAATTTCTCCACAACAATACTACCGTACTTTTCGTCGGGAATTAGATCCTGTTTTTTAATTTTTGCATTTCCTCTCGGCATAAATTTCTCCGAAATTTATTCCTACCAATTTACGAATAACTCCTCGAAAGTACGAATCAATATTCGCAGCTTCGTTAGACGATTTCTTTGGTATTTGGGATTTGATATTAAATTGGGTATTGATTAGAATAATTAGAGCAATTAGGCGTACTTAGAATAATTCTTTCTGTGATAATCTGTGACACAGATCTGTGGTGGTAATATTCTATTTGACTTTCTTGACCCCATACTTGCTTCTAGATTTTTTTCGATCTTTCACCCCCTCGAGATCAAGCTTCCCGCGTACGATGTGGTATCTCATTCCCGGCAAATCTTTTACTCGACCGCCCCTGATCACTACAACCGAGTGTTCCTGAAGATTGTGCCCCTCTCCGCCAATGTAGGCGTTGACTTCCATGCCGTTTGTAAGCCTGACTCTGGCAAATTTTCGAAGGGCGGAGTTTGGTTTCTTCGGTGTAAGTGTGCCAACTTTTACACAGACGCCTCTTTTTTGCGGGCAACCTTTAGAAATTTTCACCGGTCTATTTTTGATACTGTTAAAAGTGTGCTTTATAGCAGTAGTTTTCGTTTTCTTCTGAATTTTCTTTCGTCCGAATCGGACGAGCTGGTTGATCGTTGGCATAATTTTAGTTAAAAGCTGAAAGCTAAAAGTTCAAAGTGAGTCACTTAAGTAACTTAACATTTCGTTCGTCCGATGTCAATTGATGGCCTTTGCGGCCTCGACATTTAAACCGGTTCCTGCCGGGATTAACTTACCAATAATTATGTTCTCTTTCAACCCTACAAGATTATCAATTTTAGCCGAGATGGCCGCGTCAATCAATACTGAGGTTGTTTCCATAAACGAGGCCGCAGAAAGGAAGCTAGGCGTTCTCAGCGCAACTCGACTCATTCCCATGATTATTCGCTCGTAGGTAATCTCCTTGCCTCCGCTCGGTCTCAAAGCTTTATTGGCAACATTGACGATCCCGATATCTACAATCTGTCCCGAGATAAGTTCTTTTGAGTCCCCACTGTGAGAAATCTTTACCTTTGAGCACATCTGCCTAACAATAACCTCAACGTGCTTGTCGTTAATATTTTGACCTTGAGACTCATAAATCTGCTGTACTTCGTCTATAATATACGACTGTGTCCGCGCAAGTCCTCGATGCTTTATGGAGGTATTGAGGTCGAGATGACCTTCAGTCAGCGCATCTCCGCGCATTACATTGTCACCGTCTTTAACGCGCAGTTGAGCAACTGATGAAACTTGGTAATCCTTACTTTCCGCACCTATGCCAGAGATGGTGGCTCTCTCCGAAGAGATAGTAATCTCACCGGCTAGAGACGATCGAATCGGTTTCCCATCTTTGCTCTCGGCGATTACCTGTTTCGACTTTACCTTTTCACCACTTTGTACAACCCACGAATATTGAGCCGGTAGAGACACCGCATCCTCCCTCTCTGCCTTACCTGTTATATTGATCACTTTCTGATTTTCTCTCTCGGTGATCTTAGCGATACCGCTAGTTTCAGATATCACGGCAGGGCTTTTTGGAGATCTAGCTTCGAACAACTCTTCAACTCTTGGCAAACCTGAAGTAATATCCTCCCCTGCCGCTCCACCAGTATGGAAGGTTCTCATGGTAAGCTGTGTGCCCGGCTCTCCGATGGCTTGAGCCGCGACTATACCAACGGTCGCACCGATTACAACAATTTCTCCCGTGGCAGGATCTTCACCGTAGCATTTTTGGCATACTCCCTTTTGCGCTTCGCAACCAAGATATGAATAAACTCCGATTTCGCTCTCGCCGGAGTGATTTATTTTGTCTACTATCCCTTTGTTTATCAGTTCACCTTTCTTGTGGCCGGCGCAATCCTTTGCAAGAACTCTACCTAGGATGTGCTCATCCCAACTCTTTCCTCTTTCTTCGTAGAAGCTTCGCTCCAGTAATCTGAAATTTTCAGTCCCACAGTCGCTCTCAAGAACAACCGTGTCCTGCGAAACATCTACCAAACGTCTGGTGAGATATCCCGCTTCCGATGTGCGCAAAGCAGTATCGGCGCGACCTTTTCTCGATCCGTGAGTGGAGACGAAATATTCAAATACCGACAATCCTTCTTTGAAGTTGGACCTGATCGGAAGCTCGATGATGTTGCCAGTAGGGTCCGCAACCAGCCCCTTCATACCCGCTATTTGATTTAGCTGAGAGACATTTCCTCTTGCTCCCGAGTTCATTATCAGATGAATATCATTATTTTTATCAAAATTTGAGCTCATCTCGCCTTCGACTTTTGATGAGACATCCATCCAAAGCTCAACCGTCTTTCCGTATCTTTCCTCTTCGGTTAAAAATCCTTTTTGGAACTGATTATAAATTAGAGAAAGTTTCTCCTCCGCTTCTCTCAATATGCTCTTCTTACTTTCGGGAACCATAATATCGTAAACGGAAAAAGTGACACCGGAGCGCTCCGCGTAAGCGAACCCGAGTTTTTTCATATCATCTACCAACTTTGACGTCGCTTCTTTTCCATACCTTTGGTAAACAGAGGTCACGATCTTTTTAATTCTTTTCTTATCAAACACTTCATTAACAAACTCATACCCCTCTGGCAATGTTTCGTTGGCCATTATTCTTCCGACTGTGGTAGAAACTATGCTCCCATCAATCTCCGTCCTGACTCGCTGGTGTATACCGACTCTCCCTCTGTCATATTCGGAAATCGCAGTATTTTTGTTGATGTAAGCTTTCTCTAGAGTCTTATCACCATCCACTTCTCTTGTGATGTAGTAAAGACCTAAAATAATGTCTTTTTCGGGAGTCACGATCGGCTCGCCGGAAGCAGGTTTTAAGAGGTTTTTAGAAGATAGCATAATCTCCTCCGCTTCTCTTTGCGCCTGTTTCGAAAGTGGCACATGAACTGCCATCTGGTCGCCGTCGAAGTCAGCATTAAAAGCGGCACAAACAAGTGGATGAATCTGGATTGCCTTTCCTTCGATTAATACCGGTTGAAATGCCTGTATTCCAAGTCTGTGAAGTGTCGGAGCTCTGTTTAAGAGCACATGATGATTCTCTGTAATCTCCTCCAAGATATCCCAGACAAAAGACTCGCCTTTTTCAATAAGTCTGGTGGCATTTTTAACATTGTGGACATAGCCATCCTTAATAAGGCGACCGATAACGAATGGTTTAAAGAGTTCCAGAGCCATCACTTTTGGTATCCCACACTGATAAAGGTTCAAATTCGGGCCGACGACAATTACCGAACGACCGGAGTAGTCAACTCTTTTGCCCAAAAGATTTTGCCTAAATCTCCCTTGTTTCCCGCGAATCATATCCGAAAGTGATCGAAGCTTCCTCTTCCCACCCGCAGAGTATGCCATCTTACCTTTGCGAGCCGAGTTATCTATCAGGGCATCAACTGCTTCCTGAAGCATTCTCTTTTCATTTCTGCATATAACCTCTGGGGCGCCTTGGTTCATGAGACGCTTAAGCCGATTATTTCTGTTTAGCACCCGGCGGTAGAGATCGTTGAGGTCGGATGCCGCAAATCTCCCGCCGTCTAACTGAACCATCGGGCGAAGATCCGGTGGGATAACCGGTAATCTGGTCAAAATCAACCACTCGGGTTTTATCTCGGCTGTTTTTAAACTTTGCAAAGTTTTGAGGTGCTTTAAGACCTTTCTCCTGTTTAAACCAAGATCGGTTTTCAGCGCTTCTTTTGTTCTTTCTATTTCAGAATCCAAATCGATCTCTCTAAGTAGTTTAAGCACCGCTTCGGCGCCGATGCCGACATCTATAACATTGCCGTATTTCAACGACAGATCGTTATATCTCTTCTCGGATATTATCATTCCGGGGCGTAGGGTCGTTAGTTCGCTTTTAATCTCTTTGTAAGCGACATCGACTCTCTGCTTTTTAAGCTCACGACTTGCCGCAGAGACGCTTGGATCTGATTTTTGAATTTCTGCCAGGTACTCCTTGTACTCACCTTCGACTTGCTCCAAACTTCCTTTTCTTATTTCGTCGTTAACATTCATCACGATAAAAGAAGCAAAATAAACTACCTTTTCCAAATCCGTAGAGCTCAAGCCCAGAACTTGGGCGATAACCGGCGAAGTACCCCTCGCATACCAAATATGGGCAACCGGAACCGACAAATCGATATGACCCATACGAATTCTTCGGACTGATGATCTGGTCACTTCAACGCCGCATTTGTCGCAAACGATTCCTTTGTATCGTATTTTTTTATATTTTCCGCAGTAACACTCCCAGTCTTTTGTCGGTCCAAAAATCTTCTCGTCAAAAAGACCGTCACGTTCCGGTTTTTGAGTTCTATAATTGATCGTCTCCGGTTTCATGACTTCTCCATGCGACCAGGAAAGTATCGCCTCCGGGGAAGCAACAGTCAATCTCACCGCCTCAAAGTCGGTGACATTTACTTGATCTCTAACTTCTACTTTTTCTTTAGCCATAAAAATCCTATGGATTTTCCCCTACTAATTTACGAAGTTACCACACTGAATCATCGTCCTATTACCACCACGGATCTGTGCCACAGATAGTCACGGATATTGATTCCATCTGTGCTAATCGGTGGTATGAATCTGTGGTGGTAATTATACAATTTATCTACGAGCGTTACTCTTCTACCTCTTCTGAAATAATATCTTCATCTTCTTTCGTCTGTTCTGCGGCTATTTCAGTCAGCTTTTCATCAAGTTCATCGTCTCCGTCCTCGTCCGAAACTATCTCTTCGCTTATGCCTACGGGAAGGTCGGCTTCTTCCGGTTCCAAGATATTTTCCGCTTCAGATACCAGATCAACCTGCAAGGCAAGGCTCTGAAGCTCCTTCACCATTACATTAAATGCTTCCGGCAAAGTCGGCTTTTGAATCTCCTCGCCTCGTATGATATGTTCATACGCTTTGCTTCGCCCAACTATATCGTCTGATTTTATCGTCAACATCTCCTGTAAAGTATGAGCCGCGCCGTATGCCTCAAGCGCCCAGACTTCCATCTCGCCGAATCTCTGCCCGCCGAACTGCGCCTTTCCTCCTAGCGGCTGCTGTGTAATCATAGAATAAGGGCCTACTGATCTGGCATGCATTTTATCATCGACAAGGTGATGAAGCTTCATTATATACATTATTCCAACCGTGATATCTCTATCATATGCAATACCGCTTTTCCCGTCCGTAAGTTTCACTTTTCCATTTTCTGGCAAGTTTTGCTCGCGAAGTCGTCTTTTTATCTCTTCATTGCTAATCCCTTCAAACGGCGGAACCGCAACTTTATATCCACCCTCTTCTGCTGCCCAGCCGAGATGTGTCTCTAAAATCTGGCCGATATTCATACGAGAAATTACACCCAGAGGATTAAGAATAATATCAACCGGCCGACCATTTGGCAGATAGGGCATATCCTCTTCCGGAAGAATTACCGAAATAACTCCCTTGTTGCCATGCCTTCCGGCGAGTTTATCACCGACCGAAATTTTTCTTAGTTGCGCAACCGAAACCTCAACCATTTGATAAACTCCGGGCGGAAGCTCGTCGCCACCATCTTTCGTGAAAAGCTTCACCCCGACCACTTTCCCTCTCTCTCCGTGTGGAAGGCGGAGTGAGGAATCGCGGACGTCTTTTGCTTTTTCGCCAAATATGGCGCGAAGAAGCTTCTCCTCCGATGTCAGCTCTGTCTCACCTTTCGGAGATATCTTTCCAACCAGTATGTCGCCCGACGAAACATCGGCACCGACTGTAATAATTCCCATATCGTCTAAGTTCGAAAGCATCTCTTCTGATACGTTCGGAATGTCACGCGTTAAGAGCTCCGGCCCCAGTTTGGTATCCCTTACTTCCATAGAATATTTTTCAATATGAACTGAAGATAGTTTATGGCCTTTGACTAAAGTTTCGGAGATCACGATGGCATCCTCGTAGTTTCCGCCTCCCCAAGACATAAATGCCACCAAAAGGTTCTGCCCGAGGGCAAGCTCACCGTTTGAAGTTGCAGAAGAATCTGCGATAACATCGCCGACTTTTACCTTGTCACCCAAGCGCACGGTTGGTTTCTGGTTAATAGATGTCCCCTGATTAGATCTTATGAATTTTTCTAGTTGGTACTCTTCCTCTTTGCCCGCTTTATTTTTTATTTTGATAAGCATCGAAGAGACATGTGTTACCTCCCCGTCTTCGGCGGCTGTCAGTATCTGCCCGGAGTCCTTCGCGGC
>MEZY01000022.1:0-2513 GCA_001776195.1 Candidatus Berkelbacteria bacterium RIFOXYA2_FULL_43_10 | reverse complement strand
GTGCTCAACGAAAGGAATCAAGGCGGTCGAAATAGAGACTATCTGTTTTGGGGAAACATCCATGAAATCAACTTCACCTGCATCAGCAATATCGGGTTCGTTGTATTTTCTGACAATCACACGTTTGTTTTTGATATTATTGTTCTCGTCAAGCTCAACCGACGCCGGGGCTATCACATATTTTGACTCGTCTCCCGCATCCATATACTTTACCTCGTCGCTAACATGCATATTGCCGGAAGTTTTGATCACTTTTCGATAAGGCGTCTCCAAAAACCCGTAATCGTTAACTCTGGCATAACTGGCCATATAGCTCACAAGTCCGATGTTCGGACCTTCAGGAGACTCGATAGGACAAATACGACCATAATGCGAGGTATGAACATCTCGCACCTCAAAACCTGCCCTTTCTCTGGTCAACCCACCGGGGCCGGTGGCGGAAAGAGTTCTTTTGTGCTCAAGCTCCGCAAGAGGGTTCGTCTGGTTCATAAATTGAGATAGCTGCGATGAAGCATAAAACTCTTGGAGGGCTGCAGCAATGGGGCGTGCGTTAACAAGCGCGGCGGGAGTTACCTCGTTGGGATCAAAGACACTCATTCTATCTTTAATGATTCTCTCTACGCGCAAAAGTCCGACCCTGACTCTATTTTGCACCAACTCGCCCACGGCTCGTATTCTTCTGTTTTTAAGGTTGTCCGTATCATCGGGCTCGGCACCAAACGTATTGTTTAAACGAATAATCTCTTTTACAATTTCAATAAGATCAGCCAGGCGAAATATTCTATTTTCCGGAGTGTTGGGAAGATTCATATCGAGCCGTTGATTCATCTTGTAACGACCGACTCTTCCCAAATCGTAGCGCTTTGAGTTGAAAAACATCGTCTCTATAAATATTTTTGCCGATTCCGGCGTTGCCAAATCTCCGGGTCTAATTCTCTTGTAGGTTTCAACCAAACCCTCTTCATAGGTTTTTGCCGGATCCTTAGCCAAAGTAGACTCGATAAACTTATTATCGTCGTCAACATCGACGTCATCGAAAATATCTTTTATCTTCTGGCTGTCTCCCGCGCCCAAAGCTCGAAGGAGCGTCGTAATCGGAATCCTTCTTTTTCTATCAATCTTTACGGAAATTACATTCTTTGCATTTGTTTCGATCTCCAACCATGCTCCTCTTGAAGGAATGACTTTCGCACCGAAGTAATTTTTTCCGTTAACATTGTCGGCAGTGAAAAGTACGCCATAGGAGCGTACTATTTGCGAGACCACAACTCTCTCCACCCCGTTTATGATAAATGTTCCCCGTTTGGTCATTAGGGGGAAATCGCCCAAAAAAACTTCGCCCTCTTTTATCTCTTCTGTTTTTTTATTTAGAAGTGTCGCTTTTACTCTCAGCGGAGCTTTGTATGTAAGGTTCTTTTCTCTTGCGGTTTTTTCGTCAATTTTCGGATTCTCCAAATAGTAATCTCCAAAAGTAAGAGAAAAGTTTTCTCCCGTAAAATCATCTACTGGAGAGATTTCGTCCAAAAGATCCCGAAGTCCCTCTTTGAAAAGCCAGTCATATGATTTTGTCTGAACTTCAACAAGATTCGGCAATGCCTCTTGTTTGTGAGCAACTCTTACGGATATTCTTTTCGTATCTTTTATTGTAGCCATGATTATAAAGTTGTATTATTACCACCACAGATTTACACCACCGATTTACACAGATATTCGTTATTGGTCATTAGTTTAATTCTCCGACGCTTCAGTCGGAGCTCCGACCCTTCTCTAATCGACAGGCGTCGGAGCGTTATCCTTACTTGTATTATTCCGTGATTATCTGTGGCACAGATCTGTGGTGGTTATGTAACAATAATTTCGTACTTTCGTGAAGGGTTTTTCATATACAAAATTCCCCATGTTGGGGATTGCACCAATTTTCTCTAAAAAGTACCGCGTTCAAACATTGGCTTTTGCCGTTATTATACGTTTACTCTTGCATATTTTGAACATTCCAACAGTTTTCCTACTGGAACCTATCTCATAAATGCTTTTCGTAACGAAATTTAGATAGAATCGAGCGAAAAGGAGTAAGTGTGAGGAAGCGTATCGGTTGATACGATGACGAACAATTAATTCTTTGCAGCCGATTCTGGCAAATTGCAGTAGATAAGGTATTTATGAGATAGGTTCCATGATCTGTGAATATCCGTGTATAAGATCTGTGTGGTTATATTCTAGCACGCAAACAAAGCGTTTGTCAACACAAACACATTCCCTTTGCGAATTTCTATCTAAATTGATTATAATTTATCAGATCATTCATGTCAATGCCCCTACCCCTCAATGCTCGAATCTCGCTTCCGCATTGATTAATTCCACAAATCCACCTTCTACCTTCCACCTTCCACTTTACGAACTTTACAAACTTTCAGGACATAACGCGTGATGTGCAATTATTCTCGAGTAAAAATAGAATGAAATTGTCATTTCGAGCCATCCCGCGAAGCGATTAGCCGAAGCGGGAGGCGAGA
>MEZY01000021.1:8432-26942 GCA_001776195.1 Candidatus Berkelbacteria bacterium RIFOXYA2_FULL_43_10 | reverse complement strand
ATCCTCGCACACGCAGAAAGGACCAGCACTGATGGCAGAGCTGATTCCGCTCGACGGAATCCCGAAGGAGATCGTTCTGGCGGCGTTGCTCGACGCGACCGCGCCAGATCCTGGCGCCGATCCTAGCCAACCGACAAGCTTCACCCCGACGATGGCCCGCAGGCTTCTCGAAGAGGTCGGGGAAGGTGGCACCATCAACCGTGTCTACGGACGCACGCTGGGAGGGATCGAGTTCGTTGATGGCGCGCTCGACCCCGGCTGGTTCGACGAGGTTCACTACCAAGGGTCAGCCGAGGCCATCGTAGGCTCTCTACGCGAAGTCACAAGTTGGAGAGATGGCATCCGCGTATGCACCGATCTCACCATGCTGGTGAGGATCGCACAACGGAACAAGCGTCTGCATGAATGTGCAGCCGGGGGGGGAGATCAGAGCCCGTCGTCCACAGAGGACTGACGGGTCTCACAATTTTTATCAAACAATAATTACGGTTGGCCCGCTGGCTTGTCGCCATCGGGTCGGTTCGTGTTCGTCGCGCCTGATCACTCCAGCGGCACCAGCTCCGGCTCGCTCCCGATCGTCATCAACCGGTACTCCCTACCGCTGTCAACGCTATAATCTCCTCGTCATTTCGACGAAGAGATTTTTAATTGACATTATTTTACTATATGTGGTATATATTAGTCGGAGGTGAGAGCAATGTTAGGCGCAATTGCATTGGTCTATCTGATGTTCTCGTTCTTCGTCCTCTACCAGCTCGACACGATCAGGCACTGCTTTCGCGGGGTTTCCCGATGGCGCCTGATCAAAATCTTCATCGTTGTCGTCTTGATGCCACCTCTCGGCTACTACCTTGGGGTGAGGCTCGCAAGACGGCAACAGCGGATACACCAGCTTGTGATGTATCATGCCTCCACGACCGCCCATCATCCCTCCTAGGTGATGGGCCGCAATGGTAATATATTCAATTTATACGACCATCTTCCCTTGAACTGGTTGGCTCTACGCAGCAAGTCCCCCGATGACCATCGGGGGACTTGCGGTTCGTGGTCGTTCGATCACTCGCCGAACCAAACCGGCTCAATGCTGGGGAGAAGCTTCGGTGCCCTCCACAGCTCTCTCGAACCGCTCGGGACAGACACAAACCCCTCCCACGGGTGGGTGAGCTTGAGACCGATGCACGCCTCCAGGTACCTCATCAGCGGCAAGAAAGCGCCGCTATGTAGTTCACTGACATCGAGGAAAGACTGATGACCAGCGCTGATCACGCTCTGGAGGGTCTGCGCGTCGAACCGATGCCCGCTGATTTCGGGCGTGAGCGCCAGGTCGATCGTCCGTTGAAACAGTTGCGGGCTGATGTGCGCTAGCGATGAGACACAGCCCGAGGCACCTCTCTGCATCGCCTCCAGTAGTTGGTCTTCCCTTCCGGTGAAGTATGGCAACACCTCTGACAGCTCGGCTCGATTTTCGCCGGAGCTGTCTTTGACCGCCACAATGTTCTCGTGCGCCTCGGCTAACCGAACGATCGTCTCGCTGGCGAGCCAGGAACCCGCACGCGATGGGATGTCGTAAAGCACGACCGACACCCCTTTGTGCGCCGCCTCCCGCGCAAAGACGTTAAGGACCCCTTCCTTGCGGTCGTTCGCCAACTCTCTCTGGGACAACCTCGCGTACCATGGCGGACTCGCCACCACCATCTGGCACCCTCTCCGCGCCACCTCATGGAGATGCTCGAGCATCCGCCCCAAGCAGGTGTCCATACACCCGACCATGATTGTGACACCATGGCCGACGCAGATGTCATGGACACGCCCGAAAAGCTTGCCCCGTGTCCGAGAATCCAGCTCGTGGCATCGACCTGTCGTCGAGGCGAGGAAAAGGGCATTGACACCCTTCTTCCCCACGTACTCCCAAACCACTTCTTCGTACCTCATCCAGTCGATTCCACCGCTTCCGTCCAGACGAAGGACCAGCGGCAGGACGAGAGTTCCCTTCGGTACTTGCAGATAGTCTGACATGGCGCTGATCCTCCGGATCACAGGGTAACGGCACGCTTGAATACTAGCAAATAATATTAATATTGTAAACACAAAAACAGCCTTGTTCGAGCAGGCTGTTTTTATCAAAGTGATTATGGTGTTGGGAAAAGACTGTCGACCTGATGCTTCGGCCTATTCCTTACTCTCCTTCGACGAACAGGTGCTGGTTCAACTTTTTTCTCCACATCGTCTGGCACTTCAATGCTAGGAAAGACTGCTTGATCTGGTTGGTTCGGATCCCATTTCGTTTTTTTTCTTTGATGTTCTTCGATCATCCTTGCCACTGCCTCATCTGTCCCATCATGTTCAGTTGTCACCTCACTTTCACTCCAATCTCGATGTTCTCTTCTTTCTCCCATATTCTCCTCACTTTTCTTGATTTATTTTTAATACTACTCTAATTTTAATCTGCAAGCCGAAATTCTGCAAGGGGGTGCGCCATGTGTCCGTTCTGCGGCAGAGAGTATGTCAGGTTCGCACAGAAACGCGGGACCCACCGTTGTCACTACTGCGATGTACTGGATGCCACTCCAGAGGAGTACAAGCGTTGGTCCCAACCCGACCTTCCCCTCGACGAAGACGAGATTGCGCTGGCGCTTAGGGCTACGCATCCGCAACCGATCATCGTCAAGCGCCTCCTCGCTACACTGGAAGAAGCAAGGGCGTCCCAGTCGCAATCGTGAGATGTCCATCTGCTTGTCGCGTTTGAACTGGAGAGGGTTGAGTGATCAACCCTCTCGCCTACCTTCTAACAAATCATTTTGAATCATTTTATATCAGCCATACAACTGGCTATGGTTTCCAACGGCGATAAAAACGACCTCCTGTTCACTCACCTCCTTATAAACGGCGCGAAAATCACCGGAGATATTGATACTTCGATATCCTCGCCATTTACCTTTAAGTGGATGATTACTTAGCTCGGATTGGTACGGATTAGTACAAAATATTTGCAAACGACTTTCAAAAACACGCCTAATTTTTAAGTCTAGACGGCTATAACCTTTTGCAAACTTTTTATGAAAACGGACCTTCATTTTTTGATCCGTTTAACCAAGAAATTGCTTCTTTGGCATTTTTGAAAGTCGGGGAAAGATTTTTTTCTTCAGCAATATCCTTTTCCGCTTCAGCAATTATTTTTTCCAGTTCCGGACTCATTGAATACGCGAGAGAAAATGAAAACTCGCGCGTACGAATAAACTGACGCAAATAAACGTTGATGACGGTACTCAAAGGCACACCGAGCTCTTCCGCCAACTCTTGAGCTTTTTTCTTAGTTTCCTTGTCGGTCTTAATATTTATAACGGTTTTCATATTTCTATTGTATATACAGTGTAAATTTTTGTCAATAAATGATTTTATTATTTTAATTTCCCAATCTGTTGGACACTCGGGTCTGGCACCCTTATTGCTTCGTGTTATTAATACTCGGCAAATCCAACAATGGAATCACATCCAGTGCGACATCTTCGTAAGGGTGATTTTTCTTGACAACTTCAAGGAGAATTAGTTGTCGTTTAAAATTTGATCGATCTGTTTTTTTAGTTCAGGCATGTCTTTTTTGATAGTGTCCCAAACAACATCTGGCCTTGTCTCAACATAGCCATGAGCGATTCTATTCCTTAGTCCCACAGCTTCATATCAAGGTAAATCATGATGAGCTTCTTTAAATTCAGTGCTTAGGTTATTTACCGCTTCACCAATCACAATTATTTGCATCAAAATGGCGTCATAATCTTTGTCATTCTTTGCAAATTCATTAAATGTAATCTTGCTCGAATATTGCATAATCTTTTCGATAGCGTCTCGGATATGCAGTAAATGTAAATTTTCATTACCTGTTTTCATATATTTTCTTAGCCTCGGCCAAGACATCACTTTTAATGTATTTATCTAGGGATTCTTTTTCAATTAATTCAACTTTGCGACCAAGTTTCTGCTCAAAACGCTCCTGTGTTGCAAAAATTTTAAATAAGCTCATCGTTTTTTTCATTTCAAACAGTAGATCAATGTCACTTTCATCATTGTTATTACCATGCAAAAAAGAGCCAAACAGATAAATGCTCTGGATATAATCCTTGTTTGGGTCTGACATGACCGCTTCTTTAACTTTTGTAATAATTTCTTCTTGGCTCATAATAGTTCGATTATAGCACAATTTGACTCGTCGCAAGTTCAATGTCTATATCTTTGTTAAGGTACGAGGGCTGATTAACCACTCCGTGTCATCTTTGAATTTAACAGTTATTGACCTTTGGTTTAGTCGCAGTATCTTACCTATTTTCCTTTCACCGTAATGATTATAAGCAACCCGATCTCCGGTTTTAAAAAGAGAAATAGCATTTAATTCTTTGCCTCGCCGAATAAAATCCAAACGTTCTACAATAGAAGCTATCTCATAATTCATCATAAGCCGTGTCATTCTGAACTTGTTTCAGAATCCCATTGAGATGCTGAAATAAATTCAGCATGACAGATCAACTATTGCTATGTCCTGGAAACGATAATCTAATGCAACTCGACTTATTTATGAGATAGCTTCTAATATGGTTTAGCCGACGAAGTTGATCCTCATCTAAATTATCGATTATTTTTAGAAATTTTGCGCTAACTCTTTAACTCATATTGCCTCTTTATATTTTGGAAAATCACACGATTATAATTAATTCGGCCCGCCATGAGCGAGCAAAGCGAGTAACTTCTCGACTGCGCTCGAAGTAAATGGCGGGACAGTAGGGTCTGGAATCTTATCGGGTTTGGAAGTAGAATCAACCTCGACCTTGGCGAACGAGGGAACCGATGTATCGTTTTGTGTCTGTGTTCATAATTTCTTCCTCTTTATACTTTTTTTAGAAAGCTCCACCGCTTTATTCGAGAATGTTTCGAAATCCTTATCCGCCCGGCTTGGTGCTTTCAATCTTTTTTTGTGATATTTATCATATTCTTTTTCCGCCAGTTCTTTTGCTAAATCATGGGATATTGTACCGGCATGATCTAAAATAGCCCGATCGTTCAGAGTCAAAAAGCCGTTAAGCTTCGTGGCCCAGTCTTTCATGTGCATTGGTACGCGACGCATGGCTTGTCCTTCGGCAAAAACCAAGTACTGTTCAACTAGATTATTGAGCGCTGAAAGTTCGGGCTCGTTTAGATAATTTTTCGCAATAACAACTTCGTCTTTTCTAAGATTTGCTCCCCGCCAATTAGTCATACCCATATTTGACTTTTTACTATTTGCTCGTTCACAAATCATTTCGGCCGCTGTTTTGCCGGTAATAACCCAGTGCAATTTATTTTGCACTGTTTGGAAAAAGACAATACTCATTTCGTCAGTCGGGTCATAGTCGACGCTCGTGGCGTAGATATCAGTGATTTTACGATAAAACCGTTTTTCTGAGGTGCGGATATCCTGAATTCTCTTGAGAAGTTCATCGAAATAATCAAATGGTAGATCAGGATTTTTTAGTCGCTCATCGTCGAGCACAAAACCTTTAACGATAAATTCGCGCAAATGAGAAGTCGCCCATTGACGAAATGCAGTCGCAATACTGCTTTTAACTCGGTAACCAATAGAAATAATCAAATCCAAGTTATAGTATTCAATGTTTCTAGAAACCTCGCGCCTTCCTTCTTTTTGAACTGTTAAGAATTCCTTAACAGTTGCCTTTTGATTCAATTCTCCCTCATCAAAAATGTTTTTCACATGTAGACTAATATTGTTTTTTGTAGTTTGAAACAGCTCTGCTAAAGCATTTTGTGAAAGCCAAACCGTTTCGTCTTCAAAGCGAACATCAATTTTTGTTTGACCGTTTTCGGCTTTGTAAATAATAATTTGTGATTGCGGAATTTTTTGTTTCATAATGCTACAAATTCGTTAAGTAATGGGCGTAATCACGAACATATTGCGGGACACTCACGTCTGAAACCTTTTGTTTAAATTAATAAATTAACTAAGAATTTCATTATAGAATTCATACTTTTTTCGCTGATATTCTCGATAGCTCAATGAAGCAGCCTTTTCTTTTAATTGCTCGTATTGTTTCAATAAATTAGGATGGTTTTTTAATATTTCATGGACTTTCAGTTGCCGAGCCGTGCTTGATTCTGTGGGATCGGCGAGATAGATACTAACTTCATGTTCATTTCTTTTGAATTGCCATTCGATAGTATCAACACCTGCCACATTATGTCCAAGCACTTTGGATAATTTTTCTTTGTTTGCGTGAAACTCGGATATTGGACACAGAACAGACAAATCGATATCACCCTGACCAGATATTTCTAGTGCTGAAGCACCCAAATGGGCCACCTCCAATTTAGGATCAACAGATTTTATCATTGCAATAAATTCACCAGCGATTTCTGTCGTCAATGAATCATATGGCCTAACAACCACTTTTTCGTCTGCCGGTATTTTCTCTAGATAGTCTTTTTCGTCTTTGGTTAACATATTTTTATCTATCTTAGTTATTCTCGTGATTCAAATATTCTTTAAGCATGTTCCGCAAAGTTGTTTTTCCCTTTGATGTTTTAAAAAATAATCTTCTCTTCTAATAGCATCATATTTATTCAAATATGCCTCATAGAAAATTAAAGTCACCGGGAGGCGATTTTTCGTGGCGTCTACTCCGCCCTTCTGGTGGGTTGCCAGTCTTTTCTTAAGATCAGAAGTCGAACCAATGTAAAATTTATGATCTTTTAAAGATAATAAAATATAAACATAATAAAAAGTTGGCGTCGCCATGTACCAGGTCTCAATCGTCGATTGAGCCGCGGTACATGGCGGAGAGGGAGGGATTTGAACCCTCGATGCCCTTGCGGACATACACGCTTTCCAAGCGTGCGCACTAGGCCACTATGCGACCTCTCCACATAGTGCAATGTTATCAAAATAATCTCTTCGTGTCGATAAAAAAAGGAACCCCTCCAAGCGGTGCGTGCTCGGAGGGCGGTACGTCAATACGCGCTAGACTAGAAGCTATCTCATAAATAAGTCGAGTTGCATTAGATTATCGTTTCCAGGACATAGCAATAGTTGATCTGTCATGCTGAATTTATTTCAGCATCTCAATGGGATTCTGAAACAAGTTCAGAATGACACGGCTTATGATGAATTATGAGATAGCTTCTAGTATGGCTGCGACTTCCGGTTCCTGGCGGGAGCCACAGGGCGGGGATACCGCTTTGCCCCTTGGCGGAGCGTATTCTTATTTTAGATCATCCACTGTTTATTGTAAATAGAGAACTCGGGCCGAAGGAACGACCCGAGTCGATGATGGCGTGGAGGCACTATGCATCCTCCCCCACTTCAGCTTTGCCTGCCGGTAATCTACCTTTGCCGGCACGCTCGCCCTACACTCCCGATTGTACCATGTCTCGGGTTGAAAAACAAAAAAGCCCTGTCAAGGGGCTTCTACAATAGTTAGACCGTTGCGAGACACGATGGTAACACAATGGTGTATACAATTGTCTTAGCTATTGTTTTACTATTGTCTCAACTATCGTATCACTATTGATTTATCGATCCACTACCCTCGAAAGCAGGAGTCTTTTTTCCACCGATGCTATCAACTTCCTGGTCGACAAAATCATATCCGGTGTTACTGAAACTGAAGTCGTTCCCGCCTTTACCATTAGCTCTGTTATCTCCGGAAAAACAGATGGCGCTTGGCCGCAGATAGAACAAGTTATATGGCACTTTCGGCAAGTTTTTATTACATATTCAAGTGAAAGCTGTATCGCTTCGTCCCGCTCGTCAAATATCTCTGCCAGAGTTTGATTGTCACGGTCGGCGCCCAAAGTTAGCTGTGTCAGATCGTTCGAGCCGATTGATATTCCGTCTATACCGACATCTATAAACTTCTCCAAGAGTATCACGTTAGAGGGCACCTCGCACATCATCCAGAGCTTGAAATCCGGTGAGCGGACAAGACCGTTCTCCTCAACAATTTTTTTGACCTTTGTCATCTCATCAACAGTTCGCACAAATGGTATCATAAGCCATAAATTTTTAAGATCATACTCATCACGAACTTTCTTCATTGCTTCAATCTCGAGCGCAAAAAGTTCCGGCTCTCGAATATAGCGCGAAGCACCGCGGTAGCCGATCATCGGGTTGTTCTCTTTCGGCTCATACTTCTCCCCACCCTTGAGCCCTGCATACTCATTGGTTTTAAAATCAGTCGCTCTGTAAACCACCGGTCTTGGAGCAAAGGCGGAAGCAATCGTTCTCATCCCCTCTGCCAGCTTTTCCACATACGCCTTCCCCCTTCCTCCTTCCACCATAGCCCTTGGGTGCTCGCCGATCTCCGCAATCATAAATTCCGCACGCAAAAGCCCGACTCCATCTACCGATTGTTTCGCAATCTCCTCCGCCAAATGCGGTTCCGCCAGATTTACATAAACTTTAGTTCCGGTTATCGGTACTTCTTCCAAAAGAGCCGAACCGCTTGCGGTTGGTTTAGAACCAACAATTTCCTCTGGAGTAGCTTTTGTGGCAATTTTCCCCTTGTATACCAATCCTTTCGCGCCATCCACCGTTATCATTTGACTATTTTTTAGAGCATGAGTCGCTGTTCCCGTTCCGACAACGCAAGGGATTCCCAACTCTCTTGATACAATTGCCGCGTGGCAGGTTCTGCCCCCGGTGTCGGTGACAATTGCGGTCGCCCGGCGCATGGCCGGCACAAAATCCGGGGTCGTCATCTCCGTCACCAAGACATCGCCTTTTTCGATCTTATCGATCTCTGAAGGTTTGTGAATAATTTTTACCGGCCCGAAAGCCATTCCGAGCGAAGCCGCCGCACCCTTTAATAGAACTTCAGCTTCAGAAGCTTCATTAGGTTTTAGGTCGTAGCTTTTTAGCTTATTAGGATTTTGATCATTCGGATTTGTTTGGTTATTGTTACTTGTATTTTGTTTCTTGTTCAAGGTGGTGATTGGTCTCGACTGCACAAAATATAGCTTCCCTCCCTCGTATGCCCACTCCGTATCTTGGGGTTTGCCGTAATGTTTCTCAATCTCTATCCCCATTTTCGCAAGCTCCAGAATTTTTTCGTCGTCAAGCTTTTGAAGTTTTCTCTTCTCTTTCGGAACATTTACATGCTTGTCTCCTCCCTTGGCATCCTGAACAATCTTCCACGGTTGAGAGTTCAACTCTTTATCTTCAATACTCAAAGGATCCTTGTTTATCAAATACCTATCCGGTGTAACCGAACCGGAGACTATCGCTTCACCCAATCCATAACCGGCCTCAATCACAAGCTTATTTTGATCCCCGGTCACCGGATCAACAGTGAAGAGTATCCCCGAAATTTCTGACTCTATCATCGCCTGTACGGGAACGGCAATGCCGACTTTCATATGGTCGAACTTATTGATGATGCGATAATATATCGCTCTTGCCTCGAAGAGCGAGGCATAGCAATCCTGGACCGCTTTGATAACTTTCTCTTTGCCTTCGATATTCAAAAAAGTCGCTTGCTGACCGGCAAAAGAAGCATCCGGTAGATCCTCTGCTGTGGCCGAAGAACGGACTGCTACCGGAAAATTTCCCATATGATGATATGCTTCGGCGATATCTCTCGCCAAATCATCGGGAAATTTTGCAGCCACAATATGCTTCTTAATCTCTTTGGCCGCAAAATTCAACTTTTTCGAATCTTCAGGGTCGAGCCCTTTCAAGGTTTTTGCGATTCCCGCTTTCAAACCGGTTTTTTCCAAGAAATAGTAATAGGCATCTGCAGTAACGATAAAGCCGTTAGGCACCGGAATTCCCGCCGATTTGAGTTCACCAAGATTGGCGCCTTTACCGCCGACCGATGGGATGTCATCTTTCCCGACATCCTTGAACCAAAGTACAAATTTTCCCCTCCCTCGAGCCATTATGCTCCAAATTTCAAGATACAAGAAACAAATCTATTCAATTACTCTAATTTCTAATTGTTCTAATTATTCTAATCAAATCCCAATTGATCAATGACTAGATTTCTAGCAAACGCATCTTTGGGGTTTTCTTTAATTGGTGCTTGGGTATTGATTAGGTTAATTAGTGTAATTAGGAGTAATTAGAATAATTTTCTGTGATAATCGGTGGACCTAATCTGTGGATGTTAACTACTATCTTACCATCAATCCCGTTTTTCTAAAGCTTTTTTTCAACTTCCCCAGAAAACTCCTTCGCGAAAGCGTCGATTAATTTTAAAATCAATATTATTCATAACGGATGACATCAAGCGGCGCGACTCGGGATGCCCGTCTTGAAGGATAAAGGCCAGTCAGCAGACCGACTCCAACAGAAAATGCTACCATAACAATAATAAACCAGAGCGGCGCATAAAACAACTCGATTCTGTTGCCTCCTGCTCTTAAAGCATACGCATTAAAAATCGAGCTTATAATACCGCCCAAACCGAAGCCAATTATTATTCCGATAAATCCGCCAAAAATTCCAAAAATAATCGATTCGGTCAAAAATATTATGCTAATATCTCTTTTTTTCATGCCCAAAATTTTGAGTAGTGCCACTTCCTTCATCCTCTCGAGCAAAGAAATAGTCAAAGTATTAAACATGCCAAGCGACGCAACGAGAAGGGCGATTAAGCCAAAACTGCCTAATATTAATTTAAAGAAACTAAATACTTTCTCAACCTGGGCTACTGTCTCCCCTACATATTGGGTTTTGAAACCAAGATTTTCAATCTGTTTCCTAACGCTGTCAACTTGATTTTGATTTCTTAAGATAGCCTTTGCCTGAGAATAATTCTCAACTCCGAGTGATTGCAATATTTCCTCATTGGCATAAACAGCTGAGGAAGAATCATCTTCGAGTACTCCGACTATTTCGAAAGGATAATCGGTTGTTACGACCGATTGGTCTTTGTCCGTTAAAGATTTTGGTACAATTATATCGAGAGTAATAGCACTGCCTATAGCTTGATTTGACGACTTATTTAATGCTAAGAGTAGGGCGGTGTTAACTACGGCCGGTTTCGCATTAACATTTTTCAATTTAAGATTTGGGCTTTCAAAAGTATCGCCTTCCCTAACACTTAAACCCGACCAATCCAAATATTCCGAGGTTGTACCAAAAACTGAAGTATTATTTTGAGCACTGGCAATTTCCTTGACCTTGGCGACGACATTTATGATCGTAGCCACTTCTTTTACACCTTCAAAATCTTGGATTTTATTTATACTATCTTTGTCCAATCTAACTATTTGCGAGCTACCCGCGCCGATGTCCAGAAGCTCATAAGCATTGGTTCCGGAAACCTCTTTGGTCACAATTCTTTCAACTCCAAAAGCAAAAGAAACTAAAAAAACAATGGCCGATATTCCGATAACCATACCAGCCACAGTTAAAGCGCTACGCAGGCGATGGGTCATTAAATTTCTAAAAGCAAATTGAAGAACAAATTTTTTATCCATGGTTGCCATCCTTGGCTACCAAACCGTCTTTCATTTCAATCCTCTTCGTTCCAAAATCCCAGTAAGCCTGATTATGAGTCACCATAATAATCGTTCTTTTGAAACGACGATTTAACGTATCAAAAATCGCCATCACCTCATCGGCAGAGGTGCTATCGAGATTGCCTGTCGGTTCATCAGCCAATATTATCCAGGGGTTGCAAACAAGAGCCCTGGCCAAACTGACTTTTTGTTGCTGACCGCCAGAAAGCTCAGTCGGAATTTGCTTGGCGAAACTTTCTATCTTCATCTCTTTCATAACGTTAAAGGCGTGATCGTAGGCAACTTGTTTTTTCTTGCCATCGATTATCATCGGTAAAGCAATATTTCCCAAAACGGTTAACGATTTTATCCAATAGGGAGTCTGGTGAACGATACCCATTTTTTCCGCTCGGAAAGTGCCACGCTTGTCCTCTGTCAGTTTAAATATATTGGTGTTGCGTATTTTGACACTGCCTTTGGTGGGAACATCAATTCCGGCAATAATATTCATTAAAGTGGTTTTGCCACAACCAGAGGGGCCAAAAACAAGCGCAAAATCAGCGGGATAGATGTCCAGATCTACACCCCTTAAAGCGGAGATTAGGTTATTGCCGACTTTAAACTTCTTTTCCAAATCTCTAATATGTATAATCGGCTCTTTTTTATCTCTTATGTCCCGCGCCAAGCGCCCTCCAAGATTTAATATTACCACGATACATAGCTATCGATATTCTACATACAATTTCATTGATTATTTATTATTGAAGTTAGGATTTAATTAGAAATCAGGATTTATCTGACCAGCCCTCCTAACCAACCAAAAGCGGACTCAAGGGCAGTCAGAATAATAGTTAGAATCGATCTTTGGACTTCGCCGAGAATGACGGTAGCATCATCGGAGTTGGTAGTATTGTCGCCTTTATCGGAGGATACAACTCTTAAGTGATATGGGGTCTTGTCTTTGAGGCCGGAGACGATAACTAGATGAGAAGTGGTCGTAGTTTTGTCTTCGGAGGTGCTTTGGTTGTAAGTATCGCCAAAGATACCTTCGGAGTATTCTACCTGAGAAGTAGCCGGCTCATCTGTCTTCCAAGAGACAACCATCTGTGCTTTGTCTTCATTGCTCACTCCAACATTGGAAGTTTCGATGGTAACATCGGAGATTCGTGGCGGACGAGTATCTATGGGAGTGATAAAAGTATTGTATCCGCTTCTTGTTTCATTTCCAAATTTGTCGCGGCTAACTGCTTGGAATGAATATGTCTTCTGATCCTCAAGGCCATTAACAATAAACTCGTGTAAGGTCTTATATTCGCCCATGGCTAATTCTTTTTTTATTCCACCTTCAGATGAATACTCGATAAAACCAGAAGTTTCCACATTAGTATTCCAAGTCATCTTAACTGTAGTTTCGGCCTCACCTTTCAGTGATTCAAAACGGACATTTTCGATTTTCGGCAAGGGCAGTGTTGAGAAGGCGTGACCAGGCGAGAATACGATATTGCCTTCTTCATCGGTGATCGATACTTTCAATTGATAAGTTGTCCCATCCTCCAAGTTTTCAAGATGAATGGTATGTTTAGTCACTCCCCCACTTGAAGTATCATCAATAGTTTTTCCATAATCAGTCGAGGTGCCGTATTCAACTTTAGAAGTTGATGCTTTATTGGTTTCATAACTTAAAATTGCCGAATTAGTAGTAATGTCAGAGAACTTTACATTGGAAAGGGCCGGAGCGGCGGTGGTTTCGAAAACCGCGTCAGCGGAATATCCGCTATTTTGGCTGTAATCAATAAGATCTCCAGGGTCTAAACTCTGAACTCGAAAATGGTAAACTGTCCCCGGGGTCAAACTTGTGATAGCTACATTGTGTTCGGTTGTCTCCTCTCTGACTCCAAAGCTAGAATCATAGCTTGTGCTTGTTCCATACTCAACGAAAGAATCAGAATTTCGATTTGTCACCCAACTGATTTGAGCCGAAGTAGCCCCGCTGTTGACTCTCGGCTGTGATGTTATGGTCGGGGGGGTAATATATTTCCCCGTTGGTTGTTTTGAGACAGCTCCTCCCGCTCCTGGATCGGCAGACATAGCTCCAGCATTATCTTGAGCAAATATTTTATAATAGTATCTAACGTCGGTTGACAATCCGGAATCGATAATACCCGTTGATGCCACGGAAGCAATTTGACTATAAACCTCTCCGTCGATGGACATATAGGCCAAATAGCGTGCAACGCTCCCTCCCGTGACTGGGGCTGACCAGGTTACAGTTAGGCGGAAGTCAGAGACTGCCCTACTGGAGCTATCGGTAATTCCGACACTCACTGGCATACCGGGTGCTTCGGTCTGACAGTAAAAATCAACACTTGCATAAATACTGTAGCTGACATTACCCGCTTCATCTTCAGCTACAATATAGAACGTATTTTTTCCTTGTTGAGTAGCAAAAGAGCTTGCTGAAAGCGAAGTCGAACTAGCGATAGAAGTATTGTTGGCATTTGGCGGAGTATTTATGGAATAATAATATTGTTTTATAGATCCATTGTATGAGACTGGCTCACTCCAATTAAATGAAAATGAGTTCTGCGTTGCCGGATTTCCTTCACTTGTTTCCGGAGCAACAGAAAGATCCTGCGGTTCTGTTGGAGCACTGCCAGCGTAGTAAAATGTTACTTGCACTGCTTGAGAGTTGTTCCCCGCATCGTCAATCGCCCTTAAATAGAAGACGTTCGCTCCCTCTTGATACGCGATATCGCTTAGTGTAATTGGTGAATTTACCACCAAATCTGACCAAGCGCTGTAGTCACCAGACTGAACCGCACTTTTGTAATTATAACCAACGATTCCGGAGCCAGTAGCTGGTGCTCCTGGATCAGAAGCAGCAAACTCCCCGGAAGTCGGCCAAATAAATGAATATGAATTTATTGAGGTATAACCGGAAGGAGAAGCTGAAACAAAAGCTGGCACTGAAGGATTGGTCGAGTCGAATTTATAAGTAAAAAGCGAGTAGATTGAAATATCTGCGTTAGTGTAAAGATTCTCACCCTCATCAATTGCTCTGACTCGTAAATAATAAGTTGAACCATCAGAAAGCGCAGAATCCAAAGTCGTTCCCAAAACCAATGTCAGCGATTCACTGGCTGTGATAAATGGACAAGTGGAATTTTCCGACTGGCTCGTACCAAGAATTCCTTTGTCGGTTTGTGGATCAGCTGTAGCGGATGTGCCCAAATACATACAATAGCCAAGAATTCCCAACCCCTCGTCATCGTCTACTCCTTCCGTCCACTCGAAGGCTGGAAGCGGAGCGTTAGTCCAAGAACCCGAACTTATCGAGTTACCGCCATAACTCGCCGTCATCACAGAAGCGTTTGTTGTAGGATCTACACCGTCGGGATTATATGTCAAAGTGATTGATGTTATAACCACCTGTTGGCCACCATTACTTTCCAAAAATGCTTTCCATGTAAAATCGCCACTCCCTTCGCCAAAGGTTTTGATGTGAGAATTAATGTCCAATATCGTGTTATAATCAGATACTCCTGCCTCTGCCCATGAGTCACCATTCCAATAATACCAAGTCGAGCCACCATCATTAGAAAGCTGATAATATATTTCCCCCCCGTTTTTCGTTGCTGACTCCGAAAAACCGGTCCAGTTTGCCCAAGGAGATGGACTAAACGAAGAAGATGGACGTATGGTTGGCAAAGTTGTCGAATAGCGCTGACCGATAAATGTGACGCCGGCAGACAAAGTCCCGGCAATCAATTTGCTGTCGCTAATATACTTGACTCTACTGACTTCGCGACTGGCCAAAGCGGGGGAAGTCGAGTCGGTGTAGACTGCTCCAACGCTTGGGTCAGCCGTCAACACACCGTCGAGACGAGTCATCTGACCATCCTCGGGTGGAGAATAATTATTCGCCAGATAGAGCCGAGCATTGTTAGAATCATAAGAAACAGAAGAGATTGTCTCCGGAGTCAAAGTCGGCAAAGATGTGTTGTAAAGCTCAACTTCCGAAACTAAAGAGCCGCTATTATAACCGGTAATCATTATTCTTAGATAGCGAGCGATAGTTTCGTCGAACACCACGTCGCTGGTCAAATCGGTATTGTTAGTCCGACTGGCAAGCGTGTTAACCGTCCCACCGTCAAACATGGAAGAATAAATCTTCATTTCAGAGACGATCAAAGGATTTGAGGCATCAGTAGCCGTGACATATATGCGAATTGCTTTGGCTGACACTGGGCTAAAAGTGCTTGCTTTGGCTCCCTGTGAATTGTCTGTTACCGTAACTCTGGTAGTCATACCGGTTTCAAACATCGAGGAAAAGGCCTCAAACTCGTCAATCCTGACCCCGTTGGCATCGTCTGGCGCACCGGATTGAGTCACATAGAGTCGAACGTAACGAGCGCTAACGGTTGAATCAAAAACGACCCTGACCGTATTCGTTGTGACTCCGGTTTGACTGTGGGCAGGTATCCAATCGACATCGTTAGTGCTATATTGGACCTCAAAATCCTTTGTTGAATAACCTGAACTATTTATCCAGTGCACGCCTGCGACATCTTGGGTTGATCCTAAATCCACCTTTAACCACTGCGGCGCAGTATTTGTTGCCTGATTGGATATCCACTGATTGGAAATGTTATCGTCAATTGCTCGGCTGGCAGTATAAGTAGTCAAAGTCGTCGAAGAGGTCGCAGCCTTACTAATAGTGACATCGTCACTGGTTGTAGTAGTGCTTGTTTGAACTAAATAATCCTTGCCCGTATATCCGGCATCAGAATAGTATTGCATATCAACACCACCAAAAGTTTGATCGGAGGCATAATCTGCTTCTAGCATAATCGGTCCACGACTAGCCGGATAAGAAGAATAAAAGAAACTACCCGCATTATCATCACTAGCTTTTGAGGGCTGATATGAAACACCGCCTTGCCATGGCGTGCCTCTCATAGTCGCCGAAGAAGCGATATTGGATGAAGTCCCTTGGCTGGAAGTTTGAACTGAAAAATCTTTCGGGCTATATGGCGAAGTTGACCAATATAATTGTTTTAATTTATTGAAAGTTTTTGAAGTACCTAAATCATACTCCAGCCAATCCTGCTTAAAGGTTTGGTTAGGAAAATAATAGCTCCCCGTGTTTCCATCAAGAGTGTTTGAGGCTCCTGTTGCCAAGCGCCCCTGAGCCGCTGTGCCTGCGGCCAGGTTGGAGCCATTGGCGCTCTTATTGACTTCTTTTAATGTACCGGAAGCGGCAGTTGCTTGATTTTCTTGAATAATATTTAATCCATCGGTAGTTGAAACGTAAAGCGTATTATCTCCGGCACGAGCAGTTGAAGTATCGGTAGAAACAGAAATATCAGTCACCCCATAATATGTTGGGTTGGGTCCGTGAGCCGGGGTATAGTCATTGCCATAATCAGCGCTATTTTGAGAATAGGTCCAACCGGCACCCATGCTAATGGCATTATATTTTGCTAAAATACTGCCGCTGGTGCGATTACTATACATATTGTAGTAAAGATCGCCGCTGTCAGAGAGTGCGACCGATTGACAAGTCCAACCAGCGGTCGTTGCCTCCAAAACCGTTGGGGTACCCAAATCGTCCTTTATTAGATTGGCCGTATTACTTAAAGCAACCGCGATATACGTTACACCATTGATGTATTTTGCATCAATCTTTAAAACATTGCTGCTAGTTATAGCTGGCGAAGTCAAAGCCGAATAACGTATGTCGGGTACCGCAGTGCTACCGGAAATGGATGATATTTGCCAACGCCAGATACCCAATGTATTTTTTCCCGCATACAAATATCCGTTAGCTACAGCGACAGAAGTAAATCCTCCAGAATATTGCATATAGCCGATTCGCTCGTGGCTAGTCTGGTTAATGATATCTAGCCCTGCGGAAGTGACGACATAATAATTATTTTCGTCTGAAGCCAGGTCAATGATAGTATTATTGTGAAGTCTACCGTTTGCTAGATCAAAAGTATCAGTGGTGCTATTCAGTTTAAGCTGAAGATTATTACTCGAGGATTCAATTTCTCCATCATCAAAAGTATAGCCTCCCGGCGTCGTAAAAGTCCAAGTGTTAGTCGAAGCGTGGGTTACTCTATCTCCGCCGAGTGGTAAAATCAGGTTTATCACTACAAAAACAATTGCCGTGAATGTAGCGACAAAAATAAAAGTCTTCCTTTTGCTAAATGATATTTCCCTCTTCTCCATCATTAATTGGGTCGCACCAACTCACCCAAAACCTCTTTCGCCACATCCCACCGGTATCCTTGACGCGATAGATACCCCGCTAAACGATTATATATTTTTTCTTTCGGGATATTATTATTCTTCTTGATCCAAATCTTCGCCGCCTCTTTTGCTTTTTCGAGTTCGGCATCATCGTCTTCATTACTTGATATGCCCGCAATAATCTCCTCTGGCACTCCTTTTTTTATCAATCCGAACTTGATCTTTATCCTCCCCCAACTTCTATGCATTTCGGAATAATTTCGTGCGAATCTCTTATCATCGAGAAGTTTTTTTTCGGAGAGCAATCTAATCACACTCTCGCCACTTTCCTCGTCATACCCTTTGCGTTTAAGCCGCTCCCTCACCTCCGCCACCGTATAATCTCGGCGAGAGAGAAGAAACAATACATAATCTTGAGCAGATTTTTTCATATTTATTCGCGAATCACAGTAACATTCTTTTGCTTTCAACCACCCTGGCCATCCTATCCTAGTAAATTGATATCTTTCGCTCGAACAATCTTGACTGCTAAATGCCACTCACTCGTATTTGCATAATTTTGCGGATCCGGTTTTCGCAAAAGAACATTTCTGCACTTCGCTTACGAGGCAACTTATTTTTAGGTTAATTAGAGCAATTAGAATAATTAGGTTAATTTTTTTACTCGTTCTCTTTCGCCTTCTCCATCTCAACAATCTTTTTCTTTATCTCTGCCGTAATTTTCGGATTGCTCTTCAAATATTCCCTTGCGCCTTCTTTGCCTTGACCAAG
>MEZY01000021.1:2857-8318 GCA_001776195.1 Candidatus Berkelbacteria bacterium RIFOXYA2_FULL_43_10 | reverse complement strand
GCCACTTTGTTTTTTACCACCTTGACCATAACATGATTGCCGACTTGGTCGTCACCACGCTTTAAAACCGCCTTTCTGCGGATATCGAGACGGACAGAGGCGTAAAATTTTAAAGCATTGCCGCCGGTGGTTGTCTCCGGGTTCCCAAACATTACTCCGATTTTCATTCTTATCTGATTGATAAATATCAACGATGTTTTTGATTTGGAAACAACTCCGGTGAGTTTTCGAAGTGCCTGACTCATCAACCTCGCCTGAACACCCATCATCGAATCACCCATCTCTCCTTCAATTTCCGCTCGCGGGACCAGCGCCGCCACAGAGTCGATAACTATAACATCGAGAGCGTTTGATCGAACCAGCGTTTCGCAAATTTCCAGCGCTTGTTCGCCGGTGTCCGGCTGAGAGATCAATAAATTGTCGAGATTGACTCCGATCTTTTTAGCATACTCCGGATCGAGCGCATGCTCGGCATCGATAAAAGCGGCATTTCCACCTGTCTTTTGGGCTTGAGCGATTATGGATAAAGCCAATGTGGTTTTGCCGGAAGATTCCGGCCCGTAGATCTCGATTACACGACCACGCGGCACTCCACCTATGCCCAAAGCGATGTCAAGAGCAAAGGAGCCGGTTGGAATCGCTTCGATGTTCAGTTTGGCTCCATCCGTCATCGTCATTATTGCACCACGGCCAAATTGCTTTTCAATAGTAGAAAGAGCCGCCTTCAGTGCTTCGCTCTTCCCTGATCTTTCTTTATTTTTATCTTCGTCGCCCTCTTCTTTCTTGGCTTTGACCATAATGCTCCAAGGTATTACTAATTTTGTATTATTACCACCACAGATTTACGCCACCGATTTGCACAGATATTCGTTATTGGTCATTAGTTTAATTAGTTATCCTTACTTGTATTATTCTGTGATTATCCGTGGCACAGATCTGTGGTGGTTATGTTACATTATTCTGCGCTCGCCGGCTCCACCGGCACCTGTGCCGTTTTCGGTTTGTATTCAAGCGTATAAATGATCGATTTTTCTTTATTGGCTTTATTCTGTGATTTAATTTCAATCACATTAATCCCGCGCTGGAGTTTATACTCCGTCGCAAATTTGCCGTCCGCCGATACCTGGACCGACTCCGAATTCACATAAAGTTTAGCGTCATCCGCGGTAACACCCCTTACCTCCGTCACTTCATTTTCAGTAATGCTGTTGTTGTCCGGCGAAGTAACCACTAGCTCCGGTGCGGCCGCAAATCCATAAACTTGGAATATTATATAAAATATTACACCTAAAACCAAGACACCGACCGCAAACGGAGCTAAGATTTTCGGAGTAATAATCACTCGCGTCTCCGATACCTTCTTTCGGGGAAGCATTATCTCATTCGACTCACTGGCAAAACGGTTTTTCTCGGATAAATATTGCTTGAAAGCTCTCTCTGGATCTAGCCCCAAATACTTGGCGTAACGCATCACAAATCCCTTAGTGTAGGTGTCGGCCGGCAAGCTCATCAGATTCCCTCGCTCCAAGGCATCGATATACTTTGAGCGAATTTTTGTCTCAATCTCCGCTTCCATTAGAGAAACTTTGAGCCTATTCCGTGCTCGTCTTAATCGCGTTCCCAGCGTTTGCGGGGTTTTAATTTTTCTCAGTGAAAAACCAGCAGACATATTAGCTTTCAGCTTTCAGCTATTAGCTGTCGGCTTTTTAGGTTATAGCTACTTAGCTTTTTAGGATACGCTCCATCAACTTTACAAACTTTATGAACTTTGTAACTTTCAACTTATTGATACTGTCCGAAATGGTCGTCCGGCGGGACATCTTGCCCTTGCGGTTGATACCCTTCCGATCCGGTTGTCGATATCATAACATCCCGTGGTTTGGCTCCATCGGCTGGTCCGACTACTCCATTTTCTTCCAGGATGTCGAGCAACCTTGCCGCTCTAGCATAACCGATACGCAAACGCCTTTGCAAGAGCGTCGCCGATGCCTTCCCCGACTCTGTTACCAGCTTCACTGCGTCTTCGTACATATCGTCGTCAATCTCACCGTCGCCGTAAACTCCCTTCCCTCCGCTCGACTTTGCCGACCTGAACTGAAGTATTGCATCATCGTATTGCGGTTCACTCTGTTTCTTCAAAAATGATACCAACTGCTCAATCTCGGCGTCAGAGACAAAACAACCTTGGATGCGTTTTGCTTTGCTCAAGCCGTTTCCGAAGAAAAGCATATCGCCATTTCCCAAAAGCTTTTCGGCGCCGGAGAAGTCAAGAATGGTACGGGAATCCACCTGCGAAGCTGTGGCAAAGGCGATTCTGGCAGTAATATTGGCTTTGATAAGACCGGTTAGGACATCAACCGACGGTCGTTGAGTAGCGACAATCAAATGTATGCCGGTCGCTCTAGCCATTTGCGCTAAGCGGACTATTGAACCTTCGACATCATTTGCCGAAGTCGCCATAAGATCTGCTAACTCGTCGATAATTATCACTATATAAGGGAGTTTCCCCTCCGGTCCCGGCGTTTGATTGTAAGCAACGATATTACGCCGACCAAGTTCAGAAAAAAGCTTGTAGCGCCTCTCCATCTCCCATATCGCCCACTTGAGCGCAGAGATAGTTTTGTCGACTTCGATTATTGTCGGAGTTAAAAGATGCGGTATACCGGTATAATTTGTAAGCTCCACTCGTTTCGGATCAACCAGTAAAAACTTGAGGTCTTGCGGGGAATTATTGAAAAGTAATGTTGTGATAATAGCATTGATGCAGACTGACTTTCCGGAACCTGTGGCGCCGGCGATTAGAATATGAGGCAGTTTCTCGAGATCAATAGCCATCGCACCACCAGCGACATCTCTCCCTAAAGCGATCGCCAGCCTGCTTTTTACCGCTTTGAACTCCTTCGATATTAGAACCTCTTTTAAGGTCACTTTGGCGGGGATGGTGTTTGGATTTTCTATACCAACGGAGCTTTTGCCCGGGATCGGCGCTTCAATTCTTAGACTCTTCGATGCGAGAGAGAGCGCCAGATCGTTTGCGCGTGCTGTGATTTGATTTAGCTTTACTCCGTCGACCGGCTTGAAAGTATACTGGGTCACGGTCGGTCCAACATTTACATCGCCGACAACGATATCGATCCCAAAATTTTTCAAAGTTTTCTGGATCACCTCGACATTTTTTTGGATATTGCCGGGATTAGCTACATCATCGCTCTCTTTAAGAATATCTAGAGGCGGATACTCCCAAGTCATATCCCCTTTGACCATTATCCGCGGCTCCGCTTCTATTACCTCTACTTTAGAGTCGCCGGAATCATCTTTCTTCTTGAACCGTAGAGAATTCTTGAGCCTTTGGAAGATCGAGAGCTTTGCACCTTCTGTCGCGTTGACTCTGACTTTACCCTGCTTGGCCGATTCCTCTTCCTCCTTCTCTCCGATTCCAAAATATCTGCGAATAGAGAATTCAAAAACCATCATCAGAGATATCACTATCAAAACCACTATCAGAAGGAAGGCTGGGAAAAGACCCATACTGGCTCGAAGCGGCTGTGAGACCATAAAGCCGACAACTCCACCGCCCATGCCGGAGAGGGCTGCCGATTTGGCGCTTTCGTCTGGGATGAAGAGGTGAAAAAAGGCTGATATTGATACTATCAATAGCAAAAAACCGAAAAATTTAGAAATCTTTACAGTACCTTTGCTCGGGAGCAAAAGAAGAACTCCGAACCAGAAAGTGATCAGAGGGAATACATATGAGGTGAATGTCCCGAATATTTTTTTGATAATGCCGGCAATAATATTCCCGAAATTGCCGGCAAAACCGAAATAACCCAAAAGCGCCACCACGGAGGCGACTAAAATCAGGAGAGCAAATATCTCCCTCCAAGTATCTTTCCCAAGCCCCAAGGTCCAATCGAAAACATAGTCGCCCCATTCGTTTTCCGTCTGATACCACTTGGCACTCTTTTGCTTGTGTTTTGGATATTTTCGTTTCCGACCCATGACCCCTCACTTAAATTGCTCTAATTTCTAATTGACCTAATTACTCTAACCAAATCCCAATTAGTCAAATCCGAAGCACGAAATACGAAATACGAAACAAATTCTAAATAATAAATCTTAATGACAAAAACTTATGTTTAGAATTTATTATTTTGATCATTTAATATTGTCTCGGATTTCGATATTCGGATTTCGGATTTATGATGTATCAACACTAAAACCTCATGACCAAAACTTCATGTACATGATTCCTAATTCATGATTCTTCTATATTATACTCCCCTTGCAAATTCCCCGCAATAGTGCTAGATTGATTGTGCCGATCGAAACAACAACCCAACTCTGCGAACGAGGTGTGGCATGCACGAGATCTTGAGACTTCTCGCCGAAGCGAAGGTTGAGTTCGTATGCGGCGAGAAGAGAATCGACGAATCAGACACGCTGTATGCCAAGTTCATGCTCGAAGATCAGCTAGATCGCTTCCTGGCTTTGCTGGATGAAGTCGGAATGCTCCTTCTCACGGGTCCAGCCGGGAAGGGCTTTATACTGACCGGAAAGCCTCAAGATCGTGACGACCCTGCGTTTCCGCTATCTGCGTGGGTCGCTGACGGCACCCTGCACGCAAGACTCTATGACTTCCAGGTTGTCATCAGCACCGGTTCCCCGAGCACTGATGGAGCAATCGAGATCTTCGACCCGTCCCCAGACCCGCACGGCCGACTCGATCTGGTCGTAAGATCCGTACCCGCCCCTGTTGTCTAGGGGCGGTGCTGTTTAACTACACAGATTTTGCACACTTCAACAACTCTGATTTTAACACACAGATTAACCACTTGAATTAAATACCAATATAAACGCGTGATGTGCAATTATCCCCTAGTAAAAATAGGATGAAACTGTCATTTCGAGCCATCCCGCGAAGCGATTAGCCGAAGTGGGAGGCGAGAAATCTACCATTTAATATATGATGAATTACAATAATTTGTATATCTTAAGTCGTGGAACCAGACACGATGTCGAGATGACCACTATAGAAATTACCAATTAATTACACACCAGGCGTAATATAAGCAAAAATCTCCTTTTGGGAGATTTTTGCTTTGAATTATACCTGATACTTGCTACATGATACTTGATACTTCTTGTCTAGAGACTAGCAACTAGCAACTATTCTCACTTTACAAACTTTATGAACTTTCTAACTTTATACTTCTATAACCACCGGTATGACCATCGGCCTTCTCTCCGTTTCCTTGAACAAAAACTCGCCCATATCATCTCGGATCTTTTGTTTGATAAATCCCCAATCGGCTTGAGCTTTACTGCCGCTTCTGTGTTTGGCAAAAAGTCGTTTGATCTCGGCTCTTGACTTGTGGACCAAGTCCTCGTTTTCGCGCATATAGATAAAACCGCGCGAGATAATATCCGGAGAAGTTACAATATCTCCGTTCTTGTGATCTAC
>MEZY01000021.1:0-2835 GCA_001776195.1 Candidatus Berkelbacteria bacterium RIFOXYA2_FULL_43_10 | reverse complement strand
CGGGATTAAATATTTTGGCTTAATAAGCGCCAGCATCAACTTCAAGTCTTCCTGATTCGCATGACCGGAGGTATGGACATCCATCAGTTTTTGATAAATTACTCTCGCCCCTGCGCGGTAGAGATTATCCATAAGCCCCGAGACCGAGCGTTCGTTACCGGGAATCGGTGAGGATGAGAGAACAACCGTGTCACCCTTTTTGATCTTGATAGTTTTATGTTCGCCGGCGGCGATGCGTGAAAGTGCCGCGTTATCCTCGCCTTGAGAACCGGTGCAGATAATTACCACTCTTTCATCCGGGAAACTCGGAAGCGACCTGGCTTCAATAAGTGTGTCTGGAGGAATGTTTAGGGCTTTTAGCGATGTGGCGATTTCTACCGTTTGCAACATGCTTCGTCCGACAAAAGCTACCTTTCTGTTATATTTCCTAGCCACATTCAGAACCTGCTGAATCCGTGAGATCAATGTCGAGAATGTAGCCACTATTAAACGACCGCGGACTTTGTCCATTATTTTGATAACCGAATCTTCAATCTCTTTTTCCGAGACAGAAACTCCGGGTTTTTCTACATTGGTTGATTCCGAAAAAAGAGCTAAGGGGTTTCTGCCGCCCAAAAGTGCTAACTGCGAAAAATCAGCCGGGTGGCCGTCGGCCGGAGTATGATCAAACTTCCAGTCAGTAGTGTAAACCAAGAGTCCTTCCGGCGTGTTTATGGCAAGCCCCATCGTCTGGGGGATGCTGTGAGTGAGACGAAAAGTTTCTATCTCGAACTCGCCAAGTTTCAGTTTGTCTTTACCGATCTCTATCGGGCTCAATTTCGCACCTCTGTCTAGCCCAAACTCCTCGAGTTTGCCCTTGATGATTCCTATTGAGAGCGGTGCCGAATAAATAGTCGGCGAGCCAAGCTTTTCGTAAACGTAAGGAATGGCGCCTATGTGGTCCAAGTGGCCGTGAGTGACAATAAGTCCCCTGATTTTGCTCTTGTTCTGTTCCAGATACGAAACATCGGGAATAACATAATCCACCCCCGGCATATCCTCGTCGGGGAACATCAGTCCCATATCTACAACGATAATATCGTTTTTGTATTCAAACGCCGTCACATTTTTGCCGCCGGTCTCCTCCAAACCGCCGAGAGCAACAACCTTTAACTTCGGCTCTATGTAGGCCGAAGTTTTTAGCCCCGAAGTCTGTTGAGCCGTATAGCGCGGCTCCGAAACTACCTGCGCTTCGCTTTTAATTTTGCCCAAATCACGGTCTGTGGAAAATGAATTATTCTCTCCCGATTTGTCACCGCTTATTTGCGGATTCATGAAGGCATCTTTGCCCGGAATAGTCCTGACAGTTGCGTTTTGAGCCGGCTTTCTTCTGTTTCCGATTCTGGGGCGACCCCCTCTTTGATCTGGACGACGATTATCTCGCCTTCGACCCGAATCCACTTTTTGCATTTTTTCCATTAATTTCCTTTAATTACTAAATTGTTATTCCAACACACATGTTCGTTAGTCGTCCTACGGTTACGATGCCCGTTATTTCATAAATAATCAATAACCAATCATCAATAATCAGTTAAGCTACAATATTCAAATTCCAATATATACAATGATATCTTATCTGGTTATTTGCAAATTGGTTATTAACTGGTGATTGCCCCAAAGGGGTCCCTTTGGGATATCTTGGTTATTGAGTATTGATAACACGGGCCTCGTTACCGATTAACGATGGACGATTTATACTTATAATAATTTTTGTTGCGTTGATTTATCAGCCGTGTCTTCTGCCGTGAGATCAATCCGTGAAGTATCTACAATTTTTTTAAGAATGGCCGGGATCTTCCCAAAATCCTCGATCAATGTTGAGCGCAAACCGCCATTGTGCAATGCCGCCGCCGGATGGTAGAGAGCCAAATAAACTCTGCCATTAGGCCGTTTCACCGCATGGCCGTGCAATTTCGATATTCCACCCGCTCCCGGCAGAAATGTCGCCACCGAATGCCGGCCGAGACATACGATGAGTTTGGGATCAATAATCTCGATTTGTCTCTCAAGGTAAGGTTTACAAGCTTCTTTCTCACTTTCTTCCGGATCACGATTCTCCGGCGGGCGGCATTTTAGAGTATTGGCGATAAAGACTTGATCCCGCGTGTAGCCGATACCCTCAAGCATTTCATCCAAAAACTTCCCGGCCGCTCCGCAAAATGGAATTCCCTTTTGATCTTCGTGAAAGCCAGGCGCTTCGCCGATAAACATCACCTCCGCCTCCGCGCTTCCGCTTCCCGGTACCGTATTCGTCCGAGTTTTTGAAAAAGGACATTTAACACAAACCGATATTTCATCGGTAACTTTTTTCAGTTCCTCTGATTTATTAGATGCACTCATAAAAACAAATGTTGATGCATTCCCTACGAATTACGAATGGGAACGAAAGTACGAAAATACAAACGTAACTACACGGATACCTACACAGATTGAACTTTGATGTTCCAAGGATAGTCATTTCGAGTTCATCGAGAAATCTACAAATTGTATTTCAGCGCTTGATCAGTATATAAAATCGTGTGGTTGAGAGAAATTATTGGTAATTAGTAGGAGAACCGAAATATGATGATTTACAAAAAGATCAAAAAACCTTTCCCCATCCCCTAAAAGCTAATAGCTAGCAGCTAACAGCTGAAAGCTAACATTAGTTCTCTCCCAAACGTTATCTCCATTATAGCAGAGCTAAATAAAAAGTCAAGTACCCGTTGTAGATAAAAATAAATGTTACCCAAATCTTTCGAGTAGATAGTATATCGGTTACCGTATCAATATGAATATGGTAACAAAAACAAGTAT
>MEZY01000020.1 GCA_001776195.1 Candidatus Berkelbacteria bacterium RIFOXYA2_FULL_43_10 | reverse complement strand
TTTCGGATAATTCACTTTTGTGTGAGAGGATAAATGACGAGAAAAAGTCGAGAGCGCTTCAGGGACTTGTGGCCAGAATCATCAAAACAAGAATAGATGATTTGAGCAATGGCTTCAAAAAAGTTTTAGAATTCAAGGGGACCGGATATAGAGCTCGGGTCGAAAATGGTAAATTGATCTTGGGTATGGGATATTCTCATGAAATAGAACTTGATATTCCCGAAGGGATAGAGGTATCTGTAGTCAAAAATCAGATTATAATTTTTGGATCGCACAGAAATTTAATCGGTGACTTTGCGGCAAGAGTTCGCGATGTTAGGCCGCCGGAGGTTTATAAGGGCAAAGGTATCAAATACGCGGGTGAACATGTTAGGAGAAAGGCCGGAAAGGCTGCGCAGAGCGCGGGAGCCAAATAATTATGGCAAAAGCGAATAAAAAAATCTACTTGAAAGTATTCCGATCGAATAGAAATATATTTGCTCAGATTTTTGACGGCTTCCGAGTTCTGGGCGGGTGTTCTACCCTAACTTCCACAAGAGGTAAAAGCAACATAGATTCCGCAAGAAAGGTAGGAGAAGAGATAAAAATAATTGCTAAGAGTAAAAAAATTGACAACCTTGTTTTCGACAGGGGCAATTATAAGTATCATGGTCAGGTGAAAGCATTAAACGAAGGTTATCTGGGAAAATCAGAAAAGGATGAAAAATGATGGTAGCATTGGAAAAGAATATTATGAGGCCCAGGGGCTCATTCAGGCAACCCAAGGAGGAGAAAGAATTTGAGGAGAAGGTGGTAGAGGTTCAAAGGATTTCAAGGGTTGCTAAAGGTGGTAGGAGAATACGCTTCAGGGTTCTCGTTGTTTTGGGCGATAAAAAAGGAAGGGTCGGAATGGGGGTATCGAAGGCGAATGAAGTAGCCGATGCCGTAAAGAAAGCGACAAAAAAAGCTAAGGGAAATATTATCGAGGTCCCGATAGTTAACGGAACAATTCCACATGAGATATATATTAAAAAAGGATCGGCGCGAATTATATTTAAGCCCGCCACTCCGGGAACGTCAATCGTCGCCGGTGGTGCCATACGACAAGTTTTGGGACTTGCCGGCATCACGGATGTTCTGTCAAAGATTATAGGCACTAGAAATAAAATTAACAACGTAACCGCGACTATCGCGGCTCTATCTTCGTTCAAACCGGAAGTTGTTGAGAAAATTCGTAACTTCACGAAGAAAGAAAATTCAAAACCAAAAGAGAACAAATGAATAAATACATTCAAAAAAAGTTGATTGTCAAAAACAGAAAGAGAGTCGGTCGCGGCATATCAGCCGGCGGAGGCAAAACTGCCGGCAGGGGGACTAAGGGGCAGAAATCCAGAGCTGGTCACAATATCCCTAACAGATTTGAGGGTGGGCAGACTCCTCTTTCTATGCGCATGCCGAAGTTAAGAGGATTTCCTCATAAGTCTTCTAAGTCTAAAGTAATCCGTCTTGATCAACTGAATGCCGTAAAAGGAGATATATTAACCGAAAAAAGCCTTTCTGACGCCGGGTTGATTAACGTGGGAGAAAAATATAAAATATTGGCAAATGGGAAAACCACAAAAAGATTTTCTTCGATAGATGTTCCAGTATCAAAGAATGTTAGCATCATTCTATTAGAGCGAAATATAGCTTAGGCAAAAAAGACAAGTGGAGACACTAAATAAAATTTGGGCCATACGCGAGCTGCGGTTTAAAATACTGGTTGTGGCCGGTCTTTTACTCATGACAAGAGTATTGGCTCACATTCCTTTGCCAGGAGTGGATCCATCAACACTAAGCGCATTTTTTCAACAAAACCAGGTTCTTGGCCTGCTCGATATGTTCTCCGGCGGCACGATGAGCCAATTCTCTATAATATTGATGGGTGTGGGTCCATATATAACTTCGTCGATTATTTTCCAGCTTCTTGTAATGGTAATCCCATCTCTCGAGGAGTTGCAAAAAGAGGGCGAATCTGGTCAAAATAAGATAAATCAGTATACCCGTTTAGCGACAGTTCCCCTGGCCGTTATTCAGTCGTATAGTATGCTTGCGCTCCTAAAAAGCCAAGGGATCATACCCGGCTGGGGTGGGTTTGAATTAGCCGTTATGTTAATAACATCAACTGCCGGCACCATGCTTCTTATGTGGCTGGGTGAGATAATCTCTGAAAAGAGTGTCGGTAATGGTATTTCATTGATCATAACCATAGGCATTTTATCCAGCGTTCCGCAAAGCGCCAGTAACACTTGGGCGCTTATGCAAAGTGGAGATATCAGCAAGATCATAGGCGCGATCGTATTTGTTTTAATACTTGTGATTGTAGTGGCAGCCATCATTTTTATAACTGAAGGCCAAAGAAATATCCCCGTATCGTACGCAAGGCGGTCTTCGAACGCTGTAGTCGCAAAATCTGAGTCACACTTACCGATCAGAGTAAATATAGCTGGTGTGATACCTATAATATTCGCTATGAGCATATTGGTAGTGCCCGGTGTAATTGGCAAATATTTGGAACTTGCAAAAACGGAATGGATAAAAAGTGGCGCCACATATGTCGTTAATTTATTTCAGAATAATGTATTTTATGGAATCGTCTACTTTTTGTTAGTTTTTCTCTTCACATTCTTTTATACCTACGTAGTATTTAAACCGGAACAGATATCTGAAAATCTTCAGCGTCAAGGCGGATTTATCCCTGGCTTGCGTCCCGGTACCGAGACAAGGCAATTTTTATCTAAGGTGGTTACGCGCATTACTTTTGTGGGTGGGCTTTTCTTGGCCATGATCGCAGTTCTGCCTTATATAGTTCAGGCGGTTACAAATATTAATACAATTGTTCTGGGCGGAACAGGGATATTGATTGTAGTAGCGGTCGTTATCGAATCGATGAAACAAATCGATGCACAAATATTGATGCATACCTACGACAGTTATTAAGTCATAAGTCATAAGTCTTAAGTTTAAAATGGTAAGTGAAAATTTGATATGACAAATTCAGAAAGAAAAATTTATTGTTTTTTGGGTCTGCCCGCATCGGGCAAAGGTACTCAAGTTGAGATATTTGCGAAAGAGAGAAAAACAAAGTCATTTGGAATGGGCGATCTAATAAGAGCTGAGATTGAGAGCGCCGACCTTTCAGATCCTTTTTACAAGAAGATGAAGGAAGAATACGACAAGGGTAATCCTCAACCCGACTCGATAGCTATCGATTTAGTGCAAAAATGCCTTGAATATTCAACCGGCACTGTAATCTTGGATAATTTTCCATTTTCGACAAAGCAAGCAGAGATGTTTTTTGAAGCTTGCCGCGCTCTTCATATAGTAAAGCCTTGCCTAATTATAGTAAATGTTTCGAAGGAAGAGGCGCTTACACGAGCCATGAAGAGAAAAGTATGCTCTGGATGCGGGTCTATATATGTTGGAAGTGAAGAGAATATCTGCTCAAAATGCGGTGCCGCCCTTATCACACGCGCAGATGACAATGAATCTACTGTAGCGACCAGGCTTGATAAATATATACCACGAATAGATGAGGTACGTAAAGTATTCTTATCGAAGGGGATTGTACTTGAGATTAACGGAGAGCAGAGCATAGAAGGAGTCGCCAGTGAGATTGCTTTAAAAGTTTCTGAGGTATAAATGAATCTGATTGCAGACAGAAAGCTTGACGATTTTCTTAACGGCGGCAAGATACTGCGGGAATCTTTGATCGAAACGGCGGACGCCGCAAAACCCGGCGTAACTTTGCTGGCACTTAATAATATCGCCGAAGAGAGTATAAGGAAAAGAGGAGGTAGACCCTCATTCTTAAACTATAGCTCTGACGGCTCGAGAAACTTTCCGGCTTCACTCTGCGTATCGATAAATGATGCGGTTGTGCACGGGATACCTAAAGCTGGTATTTCTCTAAGGGACGGAGACGTAGTGAGCCTTGATTTAGGAGTTGAGTTTAGAGGTATGTATACCGATATGGCCGAAACTATGATTGTCGGTCAACCTAAAAATAAGTCAGATATAAATCTTATAGAAGCAACAAAGAAGTCCCTTGAAAAAGCCATAGCGCTTGCATATGTCGGTCGTAGGATCGGTGATATTGGAAATGCGATTGAAGAGATCGCGACACAATCTGGTTTTTGCGTCGTAAAATCCTTGGTTGGACACGGAATAGGAGAAGCCCCTCACCAAGATCCCCAAGTGCCAAACTTTGGCAAAAAAGGCACTGGGGATGTGCTTCTTCCGGGTGTGGCGCTGGCAATCGAACCCATGCTTGTTGATGGGAAAGCGGAAGTTTATACGGACATCGATGGCTGGACAGTAAGGACAAAATCGGGGAATAAATCGGCTCATTTTGAGAAAACCATATTGATAACCAAAAAAGATCCGATTGTGGTCACGTAAATGTTGACTGATGAAATTTTATATGATATTATACTACAAGGGACATGAAAAATAAGGATACAATCGAAGTTGAGGGAGTGGTCAAGGCGACCCTTCCTAATGCTTTGTTTTCAGTAAAACTTGATAACGGGCACGAATTACACGCTACTTTGGGTGGTCGTTTAAAAATGCATCGCATAAATATTATGCCGGGCGACAGAGTAGTCGTTAATGTCTCGATTTACGATTGGGGAAAAGGAAGAATTACATACAGAAAGTGATCCTATGAAAGTAAGGCCGTCAGTCAAAAAAATGTGTGGCAAATGCAAGATAGTGTCCAGAAGTAAAAAAGGGAAGTCGAAAAGGCTTAGCGCCAAGAAACGTCTTTTTGTGATTTGTGATACACCAAAACATAAGCAAAGGCAAGGGTAGTTAGTCGTTTAAGTTACTTAAGCGAGTTAAGAGAGTTAGGAAATAAAATATGGTTAGAATTTCAGGTGTAAACATACAAGATAACAAGCAGGTGGCTTATTCGCTAACCGCGATATTCGGTATCGGACTTTCTACGAGCAAAAAAATCTTAAGAAGATGCAAGATCGATGAGAAAAAGAAAGTTTCCGAATTATCAGATGCTGACGTGGAAATTATCCGCGGTGTTCTTGGTTCAGATTACCGAGTTGAGGGTGATCTTAAAATGCAGATTTCTCAGAACATCAAACGGCTGAAAGAGATCAGCAGCTATAGAGGGATAAGACACATGAAGGGATTGCCGGTTAGAGGGCAGAGAACAAAAACCAATGCAAGGACGAAGAGAGGAAGAAAGATGACGGTAGGCTCTGGCAAGAAGGCGCCGTCACAAAAGACATAACGCACCAATCAGTGTATTATTACCACCACAGATTCATACCACCGATTAGCACAGATTGAATCGATATCCGTGACTATCTGTGGCACAGATCCGTGGTGGTAATAGTACGATGATTCAGTGTGGTAACATTCGTAATTTCGCGAAGTTATTCGCCTGCCTGTCGGCAGACAGGTAAATTAGTAGGGAAAAATCCAGAGGAGACTATGGCTAAGGCAGAAATTAAGAAAAGTCAGATTAAAAAAAGAGCTAAAAGAAACGTATCGGAGGGAAGAATTTATATTCAGTCCACTTTTAATAACACTATTGTCAGCATTACAGATGTCGATGGTAATGTGATATCTTGGGCTTCTTCAGGATCGCTGGGGTTTAAAGGCACAAAAAAATCCACCCCCTACGCCGCGCAATTGGCATCGACTTCTGCAATCGAGAAAGCGAAAGGATTCGGCCTAGCAAAAGCCTCAGTTTTCGTGAGCGGTGTCGGTCCCGGCAGAGAAGCTGCGGTTCGGAGCTTGAGTAATGCACAGATTACTGTTGACACCATTAAAGATCTTACTCCTTCGCCACACAACGGATGCAGAGCAAAAAAGTCGAGACGTGTATAACCACCATATTGATTCGTACTTTCGTTTAATTTGTAATTCGTAAGGATAAATTCCGAAGGAATTTATGAAGAATGCATGTAAAAGTTGTCGCAGGGAGGGAGAGAAGCTTTTTTTGAAAGGTGAACGTTGTTATGCTCAAAAATGCGCAATGATAAAGAGGCCATACGGACCTGGCGATCATGGACCGGGAATGAAGAAAAAAATATCAGAGTACGGTCGACAGCTAAGAGAAAAGCAAAAACTTTCCGCAATTTTTGGTATATCGGCTTCTATGTTAGAGGGCACTTACAAAAAATCAGATAAAGCATCCGGTAATACCACTGAAAATTTGATGAAGTCGATTGTTTTGAGGCTAGACAACTTTGCGTATATTACAGGTCTTTTTAGCTCAAGATCAGCTGCAAGACAAGCAGTTTCCCACCGAGCCTTGAGACTGAACGGTGAAAGAGTCTCCGTCGCATCAATAATCTTAAAAGCTCATGATGAGGTGGAGATTGTTAAAAAGAGTAATGAAGAGCCGAAAATCTCAAAACTTCCCGCATGGACAGAATATCAAAAGTCCTCAAAGAAATTTATTATTAAAAGGGAACCAATGCCTGACGAGATAGATATCAATGTCAACGAAAGCTTGGTCGCAGAATATTATTCAAGGTAAAGGAGTTCAATGGATAAAATTATCCTCCCAAAAAGTTATGAAGAGAAAGTTAGCAGTTCGGTCTCAAGATTCGTAATCGAGCCGCTTCATCCCGGGTACGGAGCAACTCTGGGCAATGCTTTGAGAAGAGTTCTCCTCTCCTCTTTGCCCGGTGCCGCTATAACATCTTTTAAAATTGAGGGGGTTAGCCACGAATTTACTTCTGTCCCGCATGTAAAGGAAGACGTTGTTGAGATTTTGTTAAATTTGAAAAGTCTTAAAATTAAATCCCATTCCAAAGATCCCGTGAAAATTACTCTTAGCAAAAAGGGACCGGGCCAAGTGACTGCGGCTGATTTCACACAGAATAGTGAAGTAGAGATTGTGAACATTGATCAAGTAATAGCCACCTTGGACAATAATGCTACTTTCAACCTAGAAATCACCGTTGAGCATGATAGAGGTTTCCGACCGACTGAATCAATGGAGGTTGACAAAACCGAGCCAGGATTAATTTTAGTAGATGCGTCATTTTCACCTGTTGAGCGCGTTAAGGTTGAGACAGAAAATACTCGTGTTGGACAAATGACAAACTACGATAAGCTTACCCTGGAGGTGTCCACAAACGGCGGGATTTCAGCAAAAGAGGCTATTGTACAGGCCTCGAGTGTTTTGATAGATCATTACCGGTCTTTTTCTTTTGACGAAGCTCCTGCAGAGTCGATGACTGCCGCAAACGAAGAAATTATTGAAAATATCGGAGAAGGAGATGACGATGCGTCGCAAGTTTCCACATCTGTGCAAGAGTCCGTAATTTCACCGAAAACTAAAATCGAAGACTCAGGCTTTTCCCAGAGAACTTCAAATGCGCTTCTAAATGCCGGCATTAAAAGTTTAGCGGGAGTGCAGAGACTTTCAGATTTGAAGCTCTCGGAGATTAAAGGACTTGGCAAAAAAGGGCTAGATGAAATCAAAGAGATGATTACAAGGTTATAATGGCTTCTAAATTATCAAGAAAATCAGCACACAGAAGAAGTTTGGTGAGGAATCTTCTCTCCTCGCTGATTTTGTATGAATCTATAAAGACTACAAGGGAGAAGGCTATGATTGTTAAATCCGAGATCGATATTTTGATAAATAAGTCAAAACTTCAAAATCTGCAATCAAGAAGATTCGCAAAATCCACTCTTTTTGATAAAAATTCTTATAAAAAACTATTTGAGCAAATAGTACCAAGATACGGAGGTGTTACATCCGGTTATTGCAAAATGTATAGACTTTCCAATCGCCTTGGTGATAACGCACCAATGGCCCTCCTGGAGCTTTCTAGAAAGCAAGAGTATCTCGAGTCGAAGAATAAAAATGAAAATATCAAACCCTCAAAAACAATTAGTGATAAAAAGACAAAGTCTAAATAGATTATGGAAAAAGAACCGACTCAAAACCGATCTTGGCACATCGTTGACTGCAAAAGCGCAGTTTTAGGCCGCATCTCTACACAAATTGCAGATCTTTTGCGAGGTAAAAAGAAAATCGGATTTCGGCAAAATTTAGATTCCGGTGCATACGTAGTTGCAATAAACGCGGCCTCCATTTCGGTCAGCGGCTCTAAGGCAAAGCAGATGCGATACTACAAGCACACAGGCTACATCGGTAATTTAAAGACATCCACATATTCAGAGGTTCTCGAAAGTAATCCGGAGAAAATACTGCTTCACGCCGTGAAGGGAATGCTTACAAAAAATAAAATCGCAAAAGATCAAATTAAAAGGCTCAAAATTTATCGAGGCTCTATTCACCCTCATAAAAATATAAAGTTTAAGGATTAGAATATGACGGATCAAAAAACAGATAGATACCATTATGGTACCGGAAGGCGCAAAACTTCGGTCGCACGGGTTCGATTAGTCTCGGATAATAAGAAGATGATCCTAAACGGTGCCCCCCATATCTACCCGAGCGAAGTTTTTAAACCATTGATCCTTGCTGGTAAAAGCAAGGAGTTTGGAATCGAGGCGAAAGTGTTGGGTGGTGGTTATATGGCTCAAATCATCGCGCTTCGTCATGGCGTAGCAAGAGCCCTCGTAGCTTATGATGCGGAGCTCCGAGTAACTCTCAAAAAAGCGGGTTACTTAAAGCGCGATCCAAGAGAGACAGAGCGCAAGAAACCCGGACTTAAGAAAGCAAGGCGCGCGCCACAATGGTCAAAACGATAAAGATAGACAAATCATTTAAACTGATCCGCATTAACGAGACAATAAAGCGGAACCTGTCTCAAATATTAGTCAATCACTCAAGAGATAATATAGTATCGATTGTCCGCGTAGAAACTTCTTCAGATTTATCTCAATCCAAAATATATATATCAGCCCTGAATTATCCTGATAAGATACTTAAGCATCTCAACAAACTAAGTAGCAATATCTGGCGAGAATTAGCTGACAAAATCAAGATAAGAAGATTGCCAAAATTGATATTTATTGTTGATAATGCGATAAATGAGATTATTATCACCGGCTTACCCGAAGAATTAATCGAAAATAAAAGCGATGTCGGAAAATCACGTATTAAGTAGACTTTTTGCACTCCTCGCCCTCTTCGTATTTTCTCTCTCTGCGCTGATACTTTCGATATTCAACTACAATCCCGCAGAGATCAACAGTGGCCAGATCGCGATATTCTACATTTCGCTTTTTGCAACCTCGGTTTGTATCTTGGCATTAATACAAATTTTCGTAAGATATGTCATATTTAAAAATTACGATTTTTCAGATTACTTCGGAAGATCTATCAGAATCTCCGCTCTTCTGGGCATTGCCATTACCACTTCGGCCATTCTGCGCGGATTACGTGTGCTTGATCTGTGGATTGCGATACCGATATTTCTTGCGTCATTCTTAGTTGAACTGTTCTTTAGGACTAAACCAAGGGCTGATAAATGAGCACAGGCAGCTACCATCCATCGACTATTTTTATAAGAGAAGCGGTTACGATACTCAAAGAAATGGGTTTTGATCTTTTTGAGGGACCGGAAGTCGATAATGAATGGTATAATTTCGACGCTATAAATATGCCGGATGACCACCCGGCTAGAGATATGCAAGATACCTTCTGGCTTACGGATGGAAAACTTTTGAGAACCCAAACATCAAATTGCCAAATCAGATACGGCAAAAAACATAAGCCGCCATTTGCTGTCATGGTCCCCGGCAAGACCTACCGGAATGAAGCGACGGATGCGCGGCACGAAAATTCTTTCATACAAATTGAAGGCCTTTATGTCGATAAGAATGTAAGTGTCGGGCATCTCAAATTCACATTAGAGCATTTTTTCAAAAAGATGTTCGGTAATGATGCCAAAACTAGATTTCGACCAAGCTTCTTCCCATTTGTCGAGCCCGGTTTTGAAGTTGATGTATATCATCAAGGGGAATGGCTTGAGCTTTTGGGGGCCGGTATGGTTCATCCAAAAGTAATATCGAATATGGGGATCGACCCAAAGAAATACAGCGGTTTCGCCTTTGGGATGGGTGTTGAGAGGATGCTGATGATCAAGTACGGAATCGATGATATCAGAGATTTTAGATCGGGTGATTTAAGATTTTTAAAACAATTTTCTTAAGCGTACAAGTAAATTAATAGAATTATGAAAGTACTCAAGTCCTGGCTTCAGGATTATCTAAAATTTAATACATCAAATGAGGAATTGGCGGAGAAGCTTTCGCTTTGCAGTTTTCCAGTTGATTCAATAGAAACAGATATCGACAAAAATATTGTGGTTGCAAAAATTCTCGCTATCAAAGAACACCCCGATGCCGACAAATTGAGATTGGTTAAGATTGATGATGGGGAAAATAGCTACGAAATTGTCTGCGGCGCTTCCAATATTGAGGTCGGCCAGCTGGTACCATTCGCTCGCCCTGGATCTAGGGTGGGGGACCATACGATAAAAGAGGCTGAGATACGAGGAGTAAAATCCCAAGGGATGCTTTGCTCTGAACTGGAACTTCGCATCGGAGATGATCACACCGGCATATTGATACTTGACAATAAATTCAAGTTAGGGAGAGCTGTCGGTGAGTTGCTCGATTCTGATGCTATATTTGATCTTGATATAACGCCGAATCGAGGCGATTGTCTTTCTCATTTTGGTGTAGCCAGAGAGATTTCCGCACTTTATTCAAGAAGTATTGTGAGACCTCCAATTAAGCTAAGTATGTCAGGAAAGCAAATAACGGATAAAGTTTCCCTGAAGGTGAATGATATTACGGCTTGCCCTCAATACATGGCGAGACTTATTGAGGGAGTTAAGATTGCGGAATCTCCCGATTGGATTAAAAAACGGCTGGATTTGGTCGGCATATCCTCAATTAACAACGTCGTTGATATTACAAATTATATTCTGTTAGATCTTGGGCATCCTCTTCACGCCTTCGATGCAGATAAGATTGATGGGGATACAGTCGTTGTTAGAAGAGCTAAATCTAAAGAAAATATTGAGTCGATTGATCATAAACAAAGAAAGCTTGCTCAAGACAATCTTGTAATAGCTGACGCAAAAGGGCCAATCGCAATCGCCGGGATCATAGGTGGCGTCAGAAGTGAAATCACAAATTCTACAACGGATGTAATAATAGAGGCCGCCGAGTTCGATAGACGAGTTATCAGAAAATCGTCCAAGTTGCTCGGCCTTGCTACTGAAGCAAGCCACAGATTTGAGCGAGGTATCGATCCCGGTGGCGTAGAATATGCTCTGAATAAAGCTGTAAAACTAATTTCTGAAATCGCAGGTGGAAAGATATCGTTTGGGATTCTCAAGCATGGCGAGAAAGGGCAGAGCATAGAAATTGATATTAATTATGCCGGCATAAACAAATTACTTGGAACAAATCTGTCCGCTCACGATATCGATTCAATATTGCGAAGAATCGGTTGTGAGATCAAAGAGGGGAGAGCTATTGTTCCACTTTATCGGTCCGACATTTCTATTTGGCAAGATCTTGCTGAAGAAGTCGGAAGAATATTTGGTTATCAAAATATTGATATGAAAAAAGTCACCACTAAGAGAGTAAAAAACGAAAACATTTTTTTCAAATTCAAGGAAATGCTAAAAGACATATTGATTGAAAACGGATTTAGCGAAAACCTTAGTTATTCATTTATTCGTAACGACGAAATAGGGATTTACCATTTTGCCAAGAGTAACTTACTAAAAGTTTCAAATTCGTGTGAGAAAGAAGATCTATATCTGAGACCGAGCTTAATACCATTACTGCTCAAAACAATATCCAAGAATCAGTCTTTCGATCGAATATCTGTTTTT